>NZ_JACGXB010000014.1:0-133181 GCF_014138065.1 Ochrobactrum sp. P6BSIII
TTTGTTCATATCTCTGCGGTTGAACGCGCAGGTATGTACTCGCTGACCGAAGGCCAGAAGCTCACTTATGATCTGGAACAGGATCGTAAATCAGGGAAAATGTCAGCCTGTAATCTGCAAGCAGCGTAAATGAAGCTTCTTCTTTCTTGTGACCACGGATGTACTGGCACGAATGAAAGAAGTCGGCTTTAGGGTCGGGCATTCGCCCGACCTTTTTTTATTTTAATTGCTTGGCAAGGGAGCCAACACGAAAGAGAGATTAAAATGGATAACCATGTAAAGAATATCGGCCTTGCCGTACCGGCCACGAATCTTAGCATATTGAAAAATTCTGTTGCTACGCAGCGCGAGATTGAAGACGCTCACAACCAGATGTCATCCCCCTCAGAGGATTGGACAAAGCTTTCTAATATACTGAGGCGGTCATGCGGAGGCTCATCCCGAAGGCGGTCTTTTCGTAGATAGCTCCAAAAGGACGCGCGCTACTGGCTAAGTTTTCGTTCTCGTCTCCAACGCTTTCAGCCTCTCCGCAAAATAGATGATTTTATTCAGATCATACATTCGGCTGGCCGCGTCTTTCTCCCCAAACCGATAACAAGCCTTGAAGATATTGCCGAGCGCGAAGGACATGCCTTTGTGCTCGATAAGGTCGTTTAGCTCGGTCGCTTGTGGAGGCAGCTCGTAATAGCTCGTGCTGCCGCCGTCGGAAGTGACGGACGAGAAAGGGCGGTCGCAATCGGGCGCTTTTGCTATGTCAGCGGCCGATCTACCGCTGCGCGCCCATTCAGCCATCTCACGATCAATTCGTGCATCTGGAACCATTAGACTTCCTCCCTCACCTTCCGCTTCGGCTCTTCAAACTCCTCAGTTACAGGGCCACCAGCAAGTAGTCCCCGGACCGACGACAGCTTATCCCGAACAAGCGGGCGAAACCGACGCGCTGCGAACGGCGGATTGTCATACCCGAACTGCGGGCAGATGCCGCGATCAACGCCTTTGAGCCGTACACCGATGTAGCTGCCCTGCGTGTAGTGCTCGAACGGGCCGATCCAGCTTACGGTATAAACTTCGCCCTCTTTGATCTCGATGAACTGTTCGAAGCCGACCTTGGCATCGATGCAGACGACTTTTTCGCCAACTTTGAAGGGGATCATGGCGCCTCCCCAATCATTTCGAGAGCTTCTGTATAGCGCACGCGATGTTCCTCATCGTCGCCATAGGCACGTAGATTGTCGCGCAGGTCTGCGATCTTCACCGGTCGCGCGATAGGATTGGAGCAGGCCCGTTTGACGTAGACGAGATAGTCTTCGTCATCGCGACGGGTGATCGCATTCAAGGCAAGAACGATGTCGTCGTCAAAGCCGAACGAATAGATATCGTTCAGCGACGTGTTCGTGTGCTCGATCATGTCATGCATAACAGCGAGGATCTGCGTTTCGCGTGTCTCCTGAGCCATCATAACGCGCAGTGGATGCAGAATGTACGGATCGCCGTTGTCGCTCTTCTGGTCCATATGCGCCGCTGCCGCTACCGCAATTGCTGTTTCAAGGTTACTCATGGGTTTTCTCCTGCGAGGATGGCGGCCGCAACGTCAGGCCCGAGGAGCTCGCCGTCGTGATCGTACCATGCCTCTCGCTCACGTGTTGCCACATCCGCGAAACGCTGACGCTCTGCGAGGATGGAGCGGGCGATGATCTCCTTCACAGAATTTGCCAGCCCGTTCATGTCGAAGCTATCAATTGCGGCGTCACGCACATCGCGCGGTGGGAGCCACAATTCCACCGCCTTCTTTGCCGTTGCTTCAATATCTTCTGGTATCGTCACGCCGCTGCCCTCCATGCCGTCAAACTCCGAAATTCCCACGGCACGCCGTGGTCGTAAGCGCGCGCAATACCAGCTCTCATTCCATTGCTTATACCAAGATCTTCGTAGATCACGCATCTCTCTGCCACGCGATACCATGCAAGGCCAGCCTCAATGCCCAGTTCTCGCTCATCAGGCCGCAAGTCGTCCAGCACTTGCGTGTGTAGCAAGTGGCTCGCAATCGGTGCTTCGCCCCGGCGCAGGCTGTCTAGAAGGCATGCGCGGGCATAAGCGGTATTGCGCACGACATCGCCGCCGTACGGGCTTTCGATGATGACGAGTGGCTTGCGGCTATCGTTGTAAGGTTTTGGCGCGCGGCTTATAACTGTCCCGCCCGCCCTGATCTGTCGTCCTTCAACCGCCGCTCGCGCGGCGCGGTCTTCTTCCGGCCATTCATCGCCCGGTCTATGCACGCCGTAAAGCTGGTGTAGCTCCATATTTCTCTCCTCGTATTTTGTGCTTTGATGGTTGGTGTTTTGGTTAATGAATTACTAATATCACATTGATTTTATTTAATGTTTGCGCCGAACTCTGTTCATCTGCCATTCAGTTCGTCCCCGATATGTTGCGGACAACAAAGGAGAGTATTTATGTTCAAGAAAGCCGTACTAGCAGCCATCGCAATGACCTTCGTTGCCGCTCCGATGGCGCAGGCCCGTGATTACCACCATGGCAAGCCCGCTCCGCATCGCTACGAGCCGCAGCGCCCACATCATGGCAAGGAGTTCTATCGCCATGATCGCCGCGACCACGGTCGTCATCAGTGGTCGAAGGGGCAGCGTTACAGCGATTGGCGTCGCCATCAGGAGATTCGCGACTACCATCGCTATGGCCTTCGTAAGCCTGGCCGTGGCCAGCATTGGGTAAAGGTCGACAACCAGTATCTTCTGATCGCCGGCGCTACCGGATTGATCGCAGGCATTCTCGCTGCACAATAGGGCAACCAAATTAGAGGCGGGCATTTGCCCGCCTTTTCTCTTTAGGCCGCCGCACGACTGGGTTGATTATCATTCGCGGCCACCGGCACACGCGCTGCGCCTTGGACCATTTCAGGCCGAAGAATGTCGCGACCTACTTCGCCAAACTCTTTGCTGTAGGTGATCCGCTTTGCCGACCGCCCAGATAGCCATCCTCCGCCCGCTGCGTATGCGTCAGGAGCGGCAAGCGTTTCGTGCTGCTCGACATACATCAGCGCGCCTTTGCGGGCATCGTCGCTGTGTCTGTGCCCGATGTGCACGTAGGCTTGAAGCGACCGCCCGAACATTTCGCGGAACATGCCAGCAATCGTCGCCTCGATATTCGCTACGCCGCGTTTGTGACCATGATGATAGGCCAGCATCGTTCGACCCCATTCGAAGGCATAGTAAAGAGAGGGCGAGTTATCGACGGTGATACGCGGCTCGTTTTCGTACATGACTGCCAGCATTTCGCGAAGCCATGCAGATGACGCCGGATCATGATTGCCTGAAGCCATCACAACATGCACGCGCTCATGCTTCTGCAAGAGCATATCGATGATGCGTCTGATTGTGCGGATTACCACCCGGATGACTTTTTGCAGACGGCTGTCAGCATCAAGAACGTGCTTGTGTGCCGGTGTGACGCTTTCCAATGCATCGTGATGCATGAGATCGCCCAACTGTGCCAGAATAGCCGTGGATGCGTCAGGTGCCTGCGCTACAGCAGCAGAGAACCAATCAAGTAGAAGTTGCTCTGCGATGCGCAGATCGTAGTCGCTGCCCGTCTCTTCGCGCCATGACATCATCCCGAAATGGTTGTCAGTGATCGTGAACTGGTTGAGCAGATCTTCGCGGCAGCCTTTCGGAGCTGGCATAATGCTGACACGCGGCAGGTCTTCCTTGAGCGCATCGACCATGGCGGCCAACGCCCCGGCTCTCGCCTTACCGTCAGCCCGCTCCATGATGTGCTGCGTGATCACCCTGCCTTCAGCGTTCACGAGCGTTGTCTTGCCCCTGACAGCGAGGCCAGCCGTAGGCTCATAGACCGGGCCAGCCTCTTTCGTCTGGCGCACGTAAGTGCCGTTCGGCATCTCAGTCAGGCTTTTGATCGCACAGCCGGGCAACGTCGGCGACGGACCCAACAGCCCAATCTCCGCGGCCCGCTTTATGCTCTCGTGAAATGCCGACTTCTTTATGCCAAGCGCAGCGGCAGCCTTAACCAGCGTGCCGTGCTCGCGGTAAGCATCAGCGCGCCGCAGGAGTTCTTCGTATGAAAGGCGCGCACCCGCGCCCTGTCTGTCATGGGACATACAGTCTCCTCATGTTCGGTTGGTAGCCGTGGTGAGCGGCTCGGATTGGTCGTCCGAAAGCGGAAAGAGAATGAGTCTCGAGGTGAGATGTAAAGTGGAAAATGGAAAAGCTGCAACACAACCTTCACGCAAGGTTCATCCCCCAGCCTCCGCTTTGTGAATATGGAACAGGTGTAGTTGTTGATGAATGAAACCCGTAGGCGTGAGCGCCGTGGTCGCCCAAAAAATCCAATCGAAAAGACCAGTATTTCCATTCGGCTTGAAGTTGAATTAGTGCACAGAATACAAGCGTCTGACCCCAATTGGCGCGAGAATATCGCCGAACTTGTAAGACGAGAATATCAGTTAGATGTTACGAAATGATCAGCACAGCCTCGCTAACCGTGGTGAGCGGCGCAATATGCAGGATGGAATATCTCGATAAATGTGGTGTTAATGGACTAAATAAAAAGAGCGGCCCGAAAGCCGCTCTCTTAAGAAACTGGTCACTTGGCCCATCGACCCTCGTACTTAAACTCGGTGGCCTTTTCGAGCTGTTCCTTGGTGGCGTTCATTTTTGCCGACCATTTCTTATCATTCTCAGAGTAGACAATCTCGATGGCATCCGGGTCAACGACCACATACTTTTCGCCTACGCCCAAGAAGCCGCCAACCGATACGATATAGCCTTCGACGTCACCGTCGCCCATCACTACATCCTGGATCTTGCCGATGCTCTCATCGTTAGCATTCGTAACGTCAAGATTTAGAATATTGCTAGTAATAACGTCGGTCGGCTTTGCAGTAACAAATGCCTCTTCTTGTGTTGCGGTAGCGTTCTGCGCATTTGCAAAAGAAACGAGTGCAGCAGTTGCAACAGCAGCTAGCAAAATACGACGCATATTATATTCTCCATTCTTATTTGGTATTTCCGAACATATAATGCGTATGCAGTATCTTTGGTTCCAATCTTTACGGAATTAAGTTCTACTTCTCACCGATTTTGGCTGCATGAGATTATCAATCCGCTCGGTGAGCCCATCAATGCGATGCGCTACGCTTTCGATGGCTCGCATGATCTGCGACGTCTGCTCCTGCATGCCTGCCTTGGTAGCGAACGTCTCTGCCGCGCGAAGCTTGTAATCGGAAAGCTCCTGCCGCGTCAGGCTGGCAAGAGCGGTTGCAGCGTCAGCTTTGGCAGCGTTGCGCGTTTCAGCTTTCGCGATCTGGCTTTCGACGTACTTCCAGAGGCCAAACAGAAAGCCCATCAGCATTACGATGAAGCCGACCACGGCCATGATTTCAGCGCCGGTCATCCGATAATCCCCCTTGCTGCTACGCCCAGCCATAGGCAGGCCAGCCACATTCGCGTCCTCACGGGCGCACCCCGCACAGCTTTTCAAGTTTCGTGTTTTCTGCGACGATCTGACGTTTCGTGCCGTCGGTCAGGCTGTCTTCAACACTCGGGCGGACGGGCCGCGCGACATCGCAATAGCTACCGGCCGTCACGCATCCACCGAGACAGAGCAGCGTCAACATCGCCGCCGCCAAGCTTGCTGGTTTCATCTTCGATCTTCCTTGCTTTATTGGCGGCTTTAAGCCGGTCAGCGGTGGCGCTTGTGGCATTGTCCGCCCTGCCTTTGAGGTAAGCACCCGCTAGAATCGCAAGGGCCGCAGCGATAGCCACGGCCCAGCCTGTGATCTTGGAACGCAGGGTTAAGAGCCAGGTCATGTCGGCACTCCCGTCAAAATAAGCGCGCGCTGCTGCCCTGTGAGCGGCAGCAGATAGCCGTCGCGGGTTGCTGTGGCATCGCAGACTGTGAGTTTGGCGTTGTCCCACTGCTGCGAGCCGTTATCGATCCGCACCGTGGCCGTTCCCGCGTCGCTGTCATATTCAATGGCAATCCTTGTAAGGCTCACGCCGCCACCCTCTTCAGTTCGAGCCTGCCGCTCTTCCAGAGCCAGAAGCCCGCGCCTGCTGCGACCAGCAGGAGCGCGACAGTTGCGAATGCCCATGGATTGGAAACTGCGCCGATAAGGCCGGTAACGAGCGTCCCGCCTGTGCCTGCGACGATCGTCTGCACCGTCTTGTCCTGCAACAGAGGCACATCATCAGGCTTGGCGTCTTCGGCAATGACAGGCTTCATTTCGCGCGCCGCCACAAGGCTGTCGAGGAAGTTGCGGTAATAGCCGGCGATCAGGCTGGCTTTGTCACTGCCGTTGACGATGGCGCGGGCGCCTTCTGGGTTAGCGTTACCGGCGCCGAAGTAGTCAGCCAGCCGCTTGCCGGTAAACTTGCCGTTGATCATCCCGTCAAACAGGATGCGGATAGCCGTCGCCATCTCCAGCGCGGAGTCGGGGTTATCGCCAAGGCCGTACTTCTTATAGTTGTCGCGCCCGGTGATCATCGCCAAGGCACGACCGCGGTATAGCCAGCCGTCGTTCGCACCGGTATTGCCCATGCGCCCGCCGTAGACCTTGTTAGCCAAGGCCTGCGGATTACGCACATAAGGCTGGGCGGCAGCAACAGAAGCGAACCGCGACGGCCAGACCTGCCTTATGCGAGCGGCACTGGTGTAGGTGAGGTTTTCCTCGATAGGCTGCATCTTGCCGCCAGTTTCGTGGAATGCTGTCGCGAGCACGTAAGCCGTCTGCTCGTCCGGCAGGCCTCGCCGCTCTGCTTCGGCCAGAATTGCCGACGTGCCGTCGACCTGCGCCTGGCTCAAGCGCCCGCCAAAAGGCGCGCGCCTCGCATACGCGAAGAACGTTGTTTTGTTCATGGGGATTCCTTGTGAAGAGTCGATGTGACGACAAAGCACCCGCTTCCAGTCGGAAACGAGTTTCAAGAACATTCAAACTTCGGATTGATAGGGATGCCGCAAGCCAGACTATCGTATTGGCGCTGTCCGGCTCACAGACTCGTGACCTAGCCAGCCTTGACTGGTTTCACTTGTAATAGAAACTGACGTCCTGCTTTTCAGTGGATTGAAGTGCAGAACTTGGAGACGTTCCCGAGCATCGCGGGCGTCTCCTTTTTTTGCAAAGAGGGGCCGCCCCGTCCTCGCACGCACACTGACCGGGGCTTTGTTCAATTTATACGTGCCAACTGAACCTTCTCCCGCAATGAGAGTTATCTTGTGAGGAGGAGAGCGAATGAGTTGGTGGTTTATCGGAACGATAATGGTCGCGCTGCTTGCCCTGATCGGCTTCATGGTCTGGATAGAGAAGAATCGCGAATGACTATCTTCAATCTCACAATCTCAGATCATATGATTGTATTGGGCGGCGTAATTGCCGCTTTAGCCGTTGCGTGCTTTTTGCTATGGCGACTTCCTCGCTGAGGGAGATGAAAAAGCCGCCTCCATGGATGGCCTTCACACAAAACTAAGGCGTCTTTGATAGGCGCGGGGATGGTGAAAACTGGTTTTTTCTTTGCTCTGCCGGCAAAAAACTGTTTGATTGCCATCAACTACTTTACGGGGAATGCATATGCTTAACCGAATGCGTAGACGTGCACTCAGACTGATTTCCAGAACGAGACCCAAAACCTTTCCGACGAGAGAGAGCATCTACTCTATCGTTGATAGTGGAAGTGGTATTCTGGAGATTGGGCCATTTTATAGTCCCACCGCGATGGGACCGAATGTTAAATATTTTGACGTTATGGATCAATCATCTCTGCGGGAAAGAGCTAAAGTTCACGGTGCGCCAATCGATAAAATACCAAATATCGACTTTGTTTCTCCATCCGGTGACCTTTCGATAATTGAAGAGAATTTCTCCAAAATACTTAGCTCTCATTGCATCGAACATCAGCCTGATTTGATACGTCACCTCAACCAAGTTTCGAAAATCCTTAATGAAGACGGCATCTACTATCTGATCATTCCTGACAAGCGATATTGTTTCGATTATGCGATACCGCATTCTACGCTTGAAGAAGTTATCTTCGCTCAAGGGGACACGCGTCACCCATTGTTAAAGGTAATCGAGCATCGAGCGCAAACGACGCACAACGATGCCTCCCGACATTGGAACGGTGACCATTTCAATGATGATTGGAAACGGTCGCAGACTCACCGCGCAAAGGCGGCTATCGCAGAATACGAAGCCGCCGCCGGGGGTTATGTAGATGTCCATAGGTGGCAATTTACACCTGACGTGTTTCAAAACATTATTATGGCGTTATTTGAAAGACGACTTATAAATTTAACTGTTCGTGAGATAAATCAAACACCCGTCGGCCGGTTCGAATTTACGTGCTTGCTTGCCAAATCATAAGAACAGACGATAGTGCTTCGAGGCAAGCTCCGATTACTGGTGATATTGATCTTACAAATTAGTTGCCCCCCAGCAATTCCGCCGCCCTTTCCTCACCAAACAAATCCGTCGCCATCTGAACGAGCAGCGGCCAAAGCTCATGATCGGAGCGGAACGTGTTTGCGGTCAGAAAGATTTGACGGGTGCGGAACGGTTGAGTGGCCATAGCCGCATTTACCTGTTCGGCCTCGACATCAGTCATGCGTTCCCAGAGAGTAACAGCAGGGATGATCGCGACGGGATCGACAGCTGGCGGTGAATATTCGACCACTTGCCCATTTTCCCAACGGCGCAGCCCCTGCCATGATAGAAACTCCTGATGCTGCTCGACTGATATCTCAACCGCTTCGGCAGGAATTTTGCAGTTAGGATTGTCCTGATAGCCGACAATTTCAACGACGGGATTGGGATTTTCCTCAGTCGGGTCCGGCACTGCACTATAGACCGGAAGCTTACGGAACCCGTGAATTCTTTCATCATAAAATGCAGCCGGGAAACCCTCATTATCAAATATACCATAAATCATAAGGCTAATTTCCCCTTGTTTGAAAGCCAATTCTTATGGTGCCTGTAGCGGCACCATTTGCCGCAATTTGCATTGTGGAGTTGGTAAAATTGACGACAACCGGCTGTGCGGCACGTTGAGAAGCCGACGCCCAATCACCGTTTGTAAGAAGTGCCCCATGAAATTGCGCCGTTGGGAAAGCTGTCGGGAGTGTAATGGTTGCTGCCAAGGAAGCGCTCAATGTTAAGACGGCAGAACCGAACTGCGTGATTAGGCCGTCCGGATCTCTAGTCCAACCATTTTGACCGACCAATCCTCCGCATATCTCCTGCCACGCTCCCCAAACGCCATTGGTCAAGTTGCGCGAGAACACACGTGATCCGTCTCTTTGCCAATATATTTGGCGACCATAGGTCGTAACGTTCATCATGACTTGCAAGAAGCCCGCTCCAGCGCCCGGATTATTTGCTGCCGATGCGTTCAGGACGTAAAATCCGGTCAATACTGCAAGATTGGCGTCGGTTAGCGGCGGTGCATACTCCTGTAAACGCCCCGGCAGCTGCGCGTTAGGTATTGTTCCCAATGTGCCATAAACGCCCGCCGCCGTTGTATCGTCAAGAATGGTGCGAGCGAACGGAGATAGTGGGGTGACGTCCATACCATTGACGCCCGTAAAATACGGCATGGTATCTGCCGCACCCGGAAGCGCATCCATACTGCCAGCGCCGGTAAAGTACGGTAGCGTCTTGGTCGCGCCATTGACACCCGACAAGGCTTGCAGGTTGCCATTTCCGAGCAACTCAATCAACGTCGTCGTCTGCGCAGTGACGCGAGCACCATCCGGCATGAAGCGCATACGATAAGCAAACGTTCCCGAAGGCCCCGGCCACGGTTCGGTGAACGTTCCCGCGGTGTTCGAGGCAATGCGCGGGTCAGAAGCCGATGAGGCCGCGATGATCGCCGTGTATCCCTTCAGTTGAACGGTATCGCCCTCTCGGAACTGTGCCGTTCTCCAAAGGGTGTTTGTGCCCGTAAAACTCACTGAATTTTGGGTAACAGTGATCGTTCCCGACACGTAGTCGGACAAAACAGCCATAGATTTTTCTCCTGAGATCAGCTCGGCGTTATGCCGAAAATGTAGTACCGGACACCCTGAATGCGGGCACCGTAGTCAAGGCGCGTCCAACTGCCAGCCTGACTGAATGCATCAGACCAACCGCTATCTGGCGAGCAAAAGAAATCGACATAGGTGTCATTCACTTCGGCCAGCATGGATATGTTGGAAACATCGACCCCGCGCTCCGCTCGATAGATCGGCGTCGTCACACAGTTCGGAAACACGGTTGAGTATTTCAGGTAAGGCACGAAACCGGCGTTGTTGAAGTTCAGCCGATAGGTTCTTGCGCCTTTATCTATCGAGGTCGGAGGTTGCGTTGCTCCAAAGCTGGATATCGGAATAAAGCCCTGAGCGATGATCTGGAATTGCGGATACCGACTGTCAAACAGGATATCATTCGGACGGCTGGCAGGGTCACTTGTGCCGGGTTTCTTGATCTGAACGAAGTCCCGCGTTCCATCATTGCCACGGAAGATGACCTGATTGCCGCCCGTCGATGTCGGCTGATCATCCACGTTAAAAACGACATATCGCAAGTCAACAGCGTCTTTCTCCGAATTGTAGAACGTGATGCTGTTGTTGGACACGGTGTAGGATAACCGCCAAAGTCCCGCCGCTGTGGTGTCCGTCAGAAGCCCAGGTACGCGCCACGTCTGCCCGGAGACACGGAACATCACGTCAACAACCGCCCTTTGCGAGAGGATGACGCCAGCAGGTGCTGCTATCGTTCTAGATTCATTGGCGGGGATATTGTTCTCGGTTCCGTTCATGACGCACAAAGCCGGGGAGCGGTTGTTCGTACTCATGATCGTGCCGAACTCATTCGTCGTATTCACGTCATAGCCGGGTCTGGAAAGCACAAACCGACTGGAACTTGCTTCCAGCGACAGTAGGCCCGTTGTCGTCGTGTAAGTCCGCATAGCCGACGCATCGGCAGGCAGGTCCCATACACTCGGATAAATGGCGTTGGGGTTTCTGTTGTCGGTGTAGATCAGCTGGTTTTTCCAGACGAACCATTCTCCAAGCCCGACAAAGCCTTGGTCAGTCGTGGAGATTATGCCGTTGTAGACCGTCGGGAATGTGGTTGATCCACTCGTCGTTCCAACCATTTTTCCCATCACGGTATAGAACTGCTGCGCCGTCACCACGTTATGATTGGTCGAGCCAACCAAGGCGTAATAGCTGAGGAAAGACCCGCACTCAATTCGGTTGGTCAGCAGATCAACCTGCCTGAACTCCGACATCGGAACATAGCCCATGCTCGGATAGGCGTTCGTTATTCGGTAATACGTTGTGACATTGTAGAAACCTGTAGCCGTTCCCGTCCGTCCAGAAATGACCACGTTGCCCCGATCATTTGTGATGTTGAAGGTTGCCGGGAGCGCAGATAGTTCTGCCGAGCGATAGAAAAACGGGTTCGTCGGAAAGACATAGGACAGGTTCTGTGTCTCCGAATTGAAGAAGAACCTGTCAAATGCCGTGTTCGCCAGCGCCAACGGATCGTCAGTGTCGTATTTCAGGCATTTTAGAACCGGGCCAACGCCCGGTTTGTAGCCGATGAACGTCTGGGTCATGTGAAAATCCTGAGATCTGCCAGCGAGCCGCTGCCGCGAATAATCAGCTTGCCGTTATTGGACTGAAGCTGATCGAATTTCAGCGTCCCCAGCCTCATGTTTTGGGCATAGACTTCTCCATTTTGCACAACGAACGGATAGGTGAAGCTTCCATCATCGTTTGGATCGGCAATGGCAAACTGATTGGCAAGGACAACAAACTGACTACCTGTCGGTGTGATATTCACAAACCATCCGGCCTGCCGCCACGTGCTCCCGGTATTTAGCCTGCCGTACGCGGCAATCTTTACCGATCCGCTTGTCCCGGCTGTAGCTGTCATGCGCCATGTGGCGTTTGCGCTAACATCATTGACCGACGCATTCACATCTGTGAGTGCGTTTGATACCGCCGTTATCTCGCCGTCGACATTGTCCACGCGGCTTTGAAGCAGACTGACAGTGCTCGCATCGGCCTTTTCGCCAAGGCTCACATTGATCTGTATTAACTGTTGACCGATGGCGCTGTTCGGCCCGGTAGCTGTCAGAATATCTTCCTGCCACTGAGCTTGCGCAGTTCCGAAGGTGCTGGTCAGTTCACGGCGAATGGCTTGGCGGTCAGCGTAATTGCTGTTGTGGTTGTCCGACGTCGTTGTCGCCAGTTCCTGCGCCTGTCGCTTCAACTCGCGCATATCATCGGTCATGTAGTTGATGAGGCCACGCACATCTTCGTCAAGGCGCTCGTAATCAACTGGGATATCATCGCCTGCCGCCTTAAGTGTCGTGAACGGCGTTGCTGTCGACCAAGCCACCGACCGACCATTGTCCACGCGCAACCGTGTCCGGACAAACCAGTCAGTCAGCGAGGTCAAGCCTTCGACAATAGGAACATTGATCACGTCCCACGTCACGAACTTGGTAAACACCTGCGACGGATCATTCGCTGGCCAATATTCGATATCGACGCCGACTACCGAGATATCATCAATTGGATCCCAGATCAGTCGCACACCGGGCAATTCGCCTTGCCCATCTGCAACGACAACAATTGGAATGGCGAAGAAGTTCTGCACTTCAGCCAGGTATTGCGGCGGCGGCACGACGATGATGTTCGGCGGGTTGGTCTCATATGCGGTCGGGTCGAAAACACCATTGCTGATCTGCTGCAACGACAGTGAAATGTCTCTGGCGCCATCGGTATTGATGCCGCCAAGCTGGCGCGTCAGAACCTGAAATGTGCGGTCCCCATACTTCTTGCTGTTCCAGCGAACCCACCGGCCTTCCTTGATCGTGTCGAGGAACTTCGGATGAACGACGATTTCCGCTGATGCCTGATAACGAGCGCCACGAATGGCGATATCGGCAAGTCGGTCCACCTGCCGAACATCCGTAACAGCGGAATAAGGAATGGCGCTGGCAAGCGTTTCCCTATCCTCGGCCAATGCCCCGGCGTCAATCCGGGTTGCCGCATCCTTCGTCTCATAGAAATCATCCGGCGAGATATAGGACGCCGCGACTGTATTGATCAGTTCCGTACGCTTGCGCTTGACGCTGAAGCGCAACGCCGCACCACGCTTGATATCGTCATCGGTAATGGTTGCAACGATAGCTTGTGGAGGGCCAGCAATGGGAAACTCGCCGTCAACACGTTCAACCCATGAGCCGCACATGGCTTCTAGGATCGGCGTCAGGTTTGCATCGTGGTTCGCGCCGGGGCCGTCCTTGGCAATAGCATGGGCGCGATAGCGCTTCGAACCATCGACCATGAATTCATCGCAGATATTGGCAGCTTGGGTGTAATCACCGAGCGGCAAGCGGCTTGCGCGGACGGCCTTGCCGACCATTCGCTGAGTACCATTGAAGAAACCGCGCTCCAGATTGTAAATCTCGACAACCGGATTGTCGGAATATTCCCATGTGCTCTGGTCTTCCCAGCGATGCGCACCGGAACCGCCCACAGTGCTGTCTTTGCGCCAGTCATAAAGCGGCGCGCCGACGACTTCGAACAGAAGCTTTGCTGGCGAGGTAAGGCCATCGCCATCCTTGCGCAGTTCGGAGAACACGATTGCATAGGCAACGCCTGCGCCGCGATGGTTCGCAGTCCAGCGCCCGGAAGGACGGGCATTGTTGATCAGCGTCGGCTCGGCCTGCTGATCCATCGTGCCGTAATAGAACTTGACCCGGACGTTATCATGATCGTCGCCGCTCGTGCCTTCATTCGGCACAAGCCAGTAACCGTCCGCGTCTTGGACTGACAGGACGCGCCATTCACCGTTGTAGCGAACACGCGGCACAGAGGTGATGCGGAAACTCGACAGAACGAACACGTCCTGAATGAGCCGCCCGCCACTGCCGTAGCTGTTGCGATAAATATGATGGCCTTCGGTCGCACAGGTGCCGAGAATGACCGAACGCGGGATATTCGAGCCGTATTGAGTTTCCAGTTCGGAAGCACGGCTTTGCGACTTGGGCGGGAAAAGCGCGTTGAGAGCAAACCTTGCCGCAATGCCGAATGCAGTCTGCGCAATACCCGCAAGGATCGGGCTTGCAGCTGCCCATGCGGCCACGCTCGATACAATGCCGCCGATAGCGGTAAATATTGGTGCGAGAAATGGCATGCAAAAGCCTCATGCAGGCGCAACAAAATAGGCCCGCTGTCAACGGACCTTCAAAGGCGCGAATTATCGTATGTTTTAGATGCCGACCTTGTAGGCCTGCACGATATCGGTCACCGGGTAGAATGCGAGGCCGTTAGGCTGTTTGACCGCGAACCCGGTGCCGCTGATGAAACCGGCGACGTATTCGTCATTGATTATCATCACGCCGACATCACCCCGACGGGCAGAGAGCCGGTTGACGGGTTCAAGCTTGAGGTAGTTCTCAAAAACGTCCTTGACGTTCTCGCAGCCATTGGCGCGCATCTTGCGAGCGGCCCCGGCCTCGGTTTTATATTTGCCCCGGAACTCGGCGAGAGGGTTTTCACCGATAACCGCTTCAATCGCATCTGCCGCCGTCATCAGGCAGTCCGAGACGCCCCATTCTGGAGTGATGGATACGTGAGCCGTCGCAATATCTTCCAGCGCCCGATCCCAGCTCGGGACCCTAGCCGAATTTGATTTTGAAGAATTCATTCTTGATCCTCGCTGCATACTCAAAAAGCATGTCGCCTAACGAAACAAGCTGCTGATCCTCGTGCGAGGCATAACGATAGCCTTCGCGGAAATTGTCGACTGCACCGGTCTCGATATTGCCTTCCAGCCACACATTGTCGCCTTCCTCGCGGTGGTCGATAGTATCGACATAGCCGTACCAAGTCGGCTCGGCGTGAAGGAAAGCGTTCGAGTCTGGATCGAAATAGAAGTCGTAGAACGTGACAGGACGGTTCTTGTAGTCTTCCTGCTCAATAAGCTTCAGCTTGTCGGGTGTAAGCCCGAAATCAGCAGCGGCAGGCAACCGCATAGTCACGGGCTGGGCAGCCGTACCGAGCGCATACATGGGCTCGTCGATGTCGACCAGTGTGTTGCCGTTGTACGTGAGGCCGCCGTAAGGGACGCTTCCCTTGCCAGAAAAAAAGCCATAAGTGCCGGTGCCGAATTCAACTTTGACGGCAGAGGCAATCTTGCCCCTGCCCTCGTCGAGCAATTGCTGTAGACGTGCTGGGAAAGCCATGAGGCCTCCTGATTTGGTGGGATACTCGACTTCCGATTGCGACTCGGCTTTGATGCTCGCGTTAACAATGGGAGGCTTGAAATGAAGCAGATACGACTACAAGCAACTGATTCAATTCCGGAAATGGGGATGGACCTCGTCGGCGGCTACGGTTATGAAAAAGATCAAAATGGCGCCGATTTGTTGTGTGGGCATTGTGATGCCGTCATATTCCCCGCGCACTCCTTAGATGACAAAGGCATGCGTTTACAGATGCAGGGAGTCACCTGCCCCTCATGCGGGGGTAGCAACACCTTCGACACGCAGGCTCTTAAGGGAGAATGATCCCTCGATAGTCAATTTGATGGAGGGCTGCTCATCAACGTCGAAAATGAGTTCGTGCAGCCCTGCTTCAATTCTCGTGATGCGGCGCAATGTCCAAGGCTGACTGACCATCATCCGTGGTTTCTCTTCCATCATCTTCTCCTTCACTTCGGCACTTCAATCAACTGAAACGACGCATCGGGAAACTTGCCATCGCCAATTTCCCACGTCTTCGGCATCAACCGCATGTTCATCACCGGTTTTTTGAAGCGGACCGTCGCGCCGACCGTGATGTAAGACGGTAGAAACGGCTCGGTCTTCACCTGCACGCTCGTGCTGGCTGCTGTGGCATCAGCAACAACGCGAGCGATGAAGTTGTAGTCACCGACGGTTAAACCGACCAAATCGCCGTTCATCAGCTTCAAGCCGACTGCGACGCCATTCAAAGTGAGCGTGTTGCCGTTGATCGCAGCCAGCGTCGCGGTGCCGGTGATTGCCGGGTTATTCGCGTCACCCCAGTAAGCTTGTGGGATGCAAACATGCTTCGGTGTGTAGTGCACCGTCACTTGACCGCCCCGGCATCGATCGATAAACGCCTCGAGCAGATTGCGCTTGGCGTTCGTCAGCGCTGTAATCTTTGCGGTCCACGTCCAAAACGGATCGCCGTTCTCAATCGCAGAAATCGCCCGATCTCCGTATTGAGACATGGAAACCGGGCGATTCAGGATCGGGAAAGTCGGCTGATATCGCAGGCCAGTCGGAAGAAGTTCAGCCATTACCTTGCTAGCCCCCTTGAATTGACTTGCCTTAGATCGCGTGCCGTTCGCATTGCGCCCGTTTTATCGAAGGCGGTAAGCCCCTGTTTCACGTTCCGCTGTGAAATGCGTTCGACTTCGGCCTGCCAATTGCCATCGCGATCCATGTAGACGCGAACATCGGCAATGCCGGATTGAGCTTGCTGCGTTGCAGCAGATGAGCGCAGGATCGGCATGGATGGGGCGCGCAAAGGTGAGCCGCCATCCTTCAGTCCAATGACGCCGCCGCTGTTGATGGCTTCAAGCAAGCCGCGGTTGCGCTTAGTGGCAGCTGCATTCACGACGAATTCCTCATCGCTCAGCATCGCCGGGATTTTGTCGCCACGCGGCCCGCCAGGACCGCGAACGATTCCCCCGCCAGCGCGCTTCACCGGTCCACCATTCTTACGGAATATGCCGCCCAGAGCGCCGAATAGATTGAAGCCGCCCTTGTCGGTATCGAAGATGTTCGCGAGGCCGATTTCAATCAGCTTATCCGCGATCTTCCCGAGCGCGTTAGCAAAGGTTTCTGCTGCGCTGGCGCCATTGATAAGATCGTTAGCTATGCCGCTGACCATATCCTTTTGGAAAGCCGCCATATCTTTGGCACTTTCCTTGATCCGGTTTTGTGCCTCGGCCAACTTGGCCGCTTCTGCGCTAGCTAACGCCCACTGATCTGCCGCAGCAGCGATTTGTGCTCGCAGTTCAGGTGTGAGCGCGACACCTGCCTTTTGAGCCGCATTGAGCAATTCCTGCTCAGTACGGGCCTTTTCCATGGCATAGCCATAGTCGTTGATCAGCGGATTGATCTGGCGTTGCGCTTCGGTCTCGGCGACAAGTGCAGCAGTGCGGTCGGTGATACGTCGAATATCGCTGTCGAACCGCTCAGCGGACGTCTTCTTCGTGCGGCCCTTCTTCTTGTCGTCTGGTGTAGTCGCGATGCCGCCGCCGTAGCCCGATGGCGTTGAGGCGAGGATCTGCTGAGCTTTCTTCTGTTGGTCTTCTAATACGCCAACTGCGCTTGCCAGCGCGATAGCGTCATTTCCCGCGGTCTCAGCGGCATATCTAAGAGGCTCAAACCTCATCCCAGTCGCATGGAGGAAGGATTGATCCCGCATGAGGGCCGCATCTGCATTTGCGCTTGCCTGCGCATAGGCTGCTTTGGCTGCTTCAAGCTGTAAGCTGATCTGCTTGACCAATTCAGTCTGGTATTGTCGCGAAGCTGAAGCCGCACTTTCCAGCGCAACCTTGTTTTCACCAACCGCATCACTGAATGATTTTGCGGTCCGGTCGCCGGACGACATATTGTTATAGAGCAGGTAAACCGCCCCTGCCGCAGCACCTGCTAACAGGCCGATTGGCCCAAGCGATGCACTGAAGGCGGCAACTACACTCGTACCTGTACGAAGTGCGGTCAGGAATGAGCCTAAAGCAACAACGGCCTGGCCAAGTCCGACTACTACGCCAGCGATCGCCCGCCCCGTGAACGCGGTAATCAGCACGGTCGCAAAGACTGCGACGACGTCGGCTATTTCTTTGAAGTTGTCAGCAACATACTGCAGCGCCTGAACCAGTTGCCTACTCGCGCCAGCTGACTTATCGGCATTGCCGATATAAGCGGTAAACTCGTTATTAATCTGCGTGAAGGCGTCGGCAATGGTCGCGTTGGTGGCCTTGAACTGAGCCTCAATACCCTTTTGCGCATTCAGGATAGCCTTGAACACGCGATCGGACGTCAGTTTCCCATCGGCGCCAAGCTGCTTCAAGCCTGCGATCGTGGTCTTAAACTCGTCAGCAATTGCCTTCGCAATGACCGGAGCGTTTTCACGCAACGACCGGAGTTCATCGCCCTGCAACACGCCAGAACCCAAAGCTTGCCCGAGCTGGAGAATGCCAGCAGCTTGTTCCTGTGCGGACGCACCGCCAGCCTTAAAGGCTTTCGAGACAAGCGACGTTGCCAAAGCAATCTCGTCTTCCGACTTGGCTACGGCGGAGGCCGATCTGATCAGCCGAGCATATAGGTCAGTATAGGCTTCGAGACTTGTCCGAGCTTCGTTCGCACAGCCCTTCAACTCATTCAGCGAACGTGCGCCAACACCAGCTGCCGTCGCTGACGAACGAATGAGGTTTCCAGCCTGCGTCCAAGCATCCGCATATTGCATCAACTCGCGCGTGCCCAATGCGGCAGTAATGCCGGTTAGGGGAGCAGCGAGGTCTTGCATCGTGCCCTTGCCGATGTTTCCAAGCGCCGCATTTATGCGCTGCACACTTGCGTTTGCTGACTTCTCCATCTGGTCCATCTGGCGGGTGAATTGACCACGTTGCCGATTAATCGCGTTCTCCAAGCGCTTGAAATCGGCCGAAAATTGAATGACAAGGGATTCAAGGTTAGTGGCCATGGTGGGGCACCTATGTAAATAGAACAGAGATTTAATGGTTTGGGCTGGCTAGGAATCGCGTTCCTATTCGCCGGCCCTCTGGTGTCCGCGTATGGCTATTGGGATTTGCTCGCGACGGTCGCGAAGAACGTGCAATTCGGCGGCTATTACAATCAAAGTGTGGTCATGCCGTATGCGCTACTGACCCTTGGCGGTATCGCGTCACTGGCATCGCTGCCGCTGATTATCATCGGTCGTGACTTCGAAGGATTTGCCACGGGAGTCGACGGCGCCAAATCTGGCTCTCGCGTGAAGGAGCCGACGTTTTAGCAAAAGGATCTGCCATGCACCCGGACTTAGAATCTCTTTGCTCCGATGTAGATGAGATCGTTGCAATTTTGCGCGCCCATAATGTTCAGGGCTGGGCAAGAGCGCTCGAAAAAGGCGCTTCAGAAATCAGACTTTCTGACTTTCACGGCGTGATACGCATCCTGCACTGTTATGGCGGCATGGGAACGCTCAACGACATCATCATATATGAGCAAAATGGTAGATTGTTCGATGCTCTTAGAACCCAAATCTATCACAAAGCTGAAGCTATCCGAGCGGAAGAAAATATAATTGCGCGTGCAGGTTTTAACCCATTAACGTAGAAAATAGTCCAAGGAGGGGGATAAATGAAAGTCATCGTCACTATTTGCGCGATCACGCTGACTATAACCGGTTGCGCCAGCAGTAAGGCATCTGACCCTGCAAACAAAGAACTGAGATGCCAGCAACTGCTTAGCCGGGCCAACATCCCAAGATTGCTGGAAGCGGAGCGCGCTCAGGCTCAGGCCGAGGCAACGCAGCTGGGTTGCTCCTAGCAGCCCAGCTTACCCCTCGCTCACCCACTCCCAAAGCTCGTCTTTTTCCTTCTGGCTTAAACCGCCATCGTCGGTCGAGTTAGCTTTGACGTAACCGTCAACGGCAGCCATGAACTGCCACATGGACATGCGTCTTACTTCTTGCGGCGTGAAGCCGAGCGCCGCACCATTGCCGTAGACCGCGGCAAATCTGACTTTTCCGTTGGGGAGACTGTCAAGTTGCTCTCCGTCTGATTTGCCGCCGCTGGCTCCCCCACCGGCTCTTCCGGTACGCCTTGAATGCCAGCCTGCAGGATGATGGTGGCGAAGACGATATTTTCGGCAGGTGGGCGCTTTTCGATGTAGGTTCGCACGAGTTTCGTGGCCGCCGTTGGCTCCAGACCGCCACCAATCAGTCCCTGCCGGATAACATGGGCAATATCGCCAACACGACATTGTTTAGTGAAAAGCCGATCCAGAATGACCCAAGGACCAGCGTCGCAAGCTTCCTGCAACGCTTCCAATTCGCCCCAACCAAGGCGGAAGGTATAAGTACCATCCGCCCAGTCGAGTTCAACTTTCGCGTCTCTGCTCATTATGGAGCCGTCGGAGTCGAGGTGCGGACCATCTCGCCGTCGGATTGCATAGAAACGTTGTTTGTCGCGCGTTCGCCGTTGTTGCCGCCAATTTCGAGACTTTCGACGTGCATTCTTCCCGTGTAAGTGTACGTCGTGGCGGGAAACTCGAGATCAAGCTGGACAGGAACGCTATCAATCGATTCCGCGGCATCAAGCCAATCTTCGACTGACTCTGCGGCCAATACGCCTTCTCCGTTCACCCCCATAGAAAGCGACACCGCGTCGCGACCAACCCAGTCGACCTTATCGGGGTCTTCACAATCTGGGATCGGAACTTCATTGAGGTTTTTAGTCAGACTGATAGAACGCTGCGTGAAACCGCAAGGTGCAGCGTAGGTGATTTCACCGCCAACACCCACTGTACCGATCTTGACGCGGACTTTGCCACCTTTGATCGTAGTTGCTTGAGCCATTGCGGCCCTCCATACGAAAACAGCCACCCAAGGGCGGCCTATAAACAGATTTTCGGGGTGATCGGCGCGGAGTGCCTTAGGGCTGCTCGATGATCGCCGTGTAACGGATCGACGCGTGGTTGATTGCGCCATCCTTGATGTAGTCAGTTCGCCAATATTCGAATGTCACGAGGGCGTTTGCTGTCAAAACAGGTTCCCACCCTCGTGTTGCGAGACGCACTGCGTTTGCGACGTCGCGCATCTGCTTTTTGGCTGGCTCAATCGACCAGACATCCAGCTGGAAAATGATATCGTCAGCGTAAATGCAATCGGCATCAGCCTGTTGAGCGCTCGACGTGCCAATACTGACGTATGGAAAGATTGAGGGCGAAACCTGCCCTTGGTCGTTCGTGGGAGGATTATCGTAACTGCGCTGGCCAATCAGGGCGACGAGCGCGGGAAAGTTGCGTAGGCGCTGAATGATGGCGCCCTGAAGCTCTAAAACCGGGTCCATTAGCGATCCGCCGCAATCTGTTTTGCCGCTTTTGTAATGGCACGAGATACGCGAGCTTTTGCGCTGCGCCGCCTCGCCCGCCACGAAACATAGAAGAACGGCTGCGCCTTGGCGCCCGGATTAAATGTGCCGGGATACATGCCGCCGTTCACGTGTGGTGCGCTGCCGAATTCGACCAGATGCGCGTAACGCACCTTGGAATTGCCGGCGTAGATCGTGATTGTCAGTTTGCCGTCATTCGACTTAACGCTGCCAATGCGCTGGCTGTATTTTGGAGCTGCGCCCCACGTCCACCCGATGCTTTCCATCAGCTCTCCGTCATCGACGGGGACCAGGTTTTGCATCATGTTGACGATTTCCTGCGCGCCTTGCTCCATTGCCGATCTAACGAGTTTTTCAGCTACTTCTGGGAACTTAGTTAGCTTGATCTGTAAACGGTCGAGACCTTTAATCTTAACCGCCATCAAGTTTCCTCGCCTTCAACAACGAGCAATTCCAGATAAGCGCCGCGCTCGTCCGGATTGACGACGGTCTTAATTCCGAAAACCCGGTTCGGTCGTTGCGCGCCTTGGATGTCGACTGTAACGCCAGCCCGAGCGTCGTATGCCCGCCACGATGCCGTTATCTGCCTTGCCGCAGTGCTACTGCGAATGGTCAGATTGTACGGCTGCATGGACTGCATTCGCGCTGCCATGACGCTTTCGGCATTACTGCCGTATCGCGGTTCCAGCCTTCCGGGCACGGTGAACTGGTCGATCCACTCACCGCGCGTGCCGCCCCACTCATCGCTTATTTGTTCGCGACGCTGAAACGTCAAACGGCAGTTCAGGCTGCCGGCACCTGCGCGCTTCGCCATGCTTCAGCCTCGTCTTTCGTGGGAGTTGGAAGCCGCTCGGCTTTGCCAGCGGCAATGGCGCGATTAGCGCAGGGCGTGGTTACAAGCCCGACGTAGCCTGCCGGATAGCGGATCGTCACAGCTGGTTTGGGGATGAAATCGTAAGTGGCTGTGAAGTGGAGCCAGGGCATGCGCGTTCCTTTGGCTGGCTTTTGATCTGCGCAATGACTATTTAAGGTCATTACTTGCCCCGTTCATCGAACTCATTGCGGAGAAGAATGAAGAGGACGTTCATACTGACCTTCGTGGCTCTGAACATATTATCTGCACCAGCGTCGGCTAATGACGCGCAACTGGTTGCAGATATGGCCGCCAAGTGCTGGACACTGCCGGAGGGAACAGACTATCAGCGAGCGTCTGCGACGTTCGAAGTTACCTACAACGCGGAAGGGCAGTTGACGCAAATCGTCACCGTTGAATACCAGCCCGTCCGAAGAGCGGGCGAACAGTTCGCAGTCAGCGCTCAAGAAGCGTTGAAACAGTGCGCCGGTGAAACGACCATCAAGTCAAAGACGGTACGCGTCGTCATGAGGTATGTTGCACCACAACCTAACGGACCGCTCATCATGAAGAAGCCGCTTCGGTAGTTTCAAACCCTCAACAGCCTATACGGATCAAGCAGCCAGCGCGCCGAACGGTTCTCGAACACCTCGGCAGTCGATTGTCGCTCGCGGTTCTCGTACAGATCACCCGCTATAAGCAGGACTGCCGCGTCCACTTCGGCTTCAGCGCCTGCAGGCACTGTGTCGCGGTTCATATAGCGCAACGCAGACCCTTGAGCGGCGGTTAAATATCCTTCAAGCTCCGCATCCTCATCAGCGAATTCAATTCGAAGATGTCGCTTTAACCGATCAAGATCCACCGCCACGGTCGAAGCCCTTCTTCTTAGCAGGCTCATCTGCGACACAGCCCAGCGTTCGCGCAACCTCGGCAATGCGACCAGTCACAGTATCGCCTACCTCAAACTGGCGTGGATAAACCTCGCCTTCAGGCACTGCCTTGAATGCCTTCGCAACACGCACTTCCATCAGCGCCTCCTGTATGAAGGGCGCCCGAAGGCGCCCTTGTATTGTTAAGCAGCTGCGATCTTGTGGTAACGCAGGGCCGTCGGATCAGTAACGCCACCGCCAACGCGCTTCGTGGTGTAAAACTGCACGAAAGGCTTGTTGGTGTACGGATCGCGAAGGATGCGAATACCCGTGCGGTCAACCACGAGATAACCGCGCTGGAAATCACCGAAGACAACCGGGATGGCGTCAGCGGCAATGTCCGGCATTGCAGCAAGTTCCGTGACTGGGAAGCCAAGGATCGTTGCAGGCTGGCCAGAAACCAGACCCGGCTGCCAGATGTAATTACCCTGACCGTCCTTCAGTTTACGGATAGCACCCTGCGTCTTGCGGTTCATAGTAAACCGCGCATTCGGCGTGCGCTCACTTGGCAGGTCGTAAACCAGATCAATGAGGCCGTCGGTCGTAAGGCCAGCTGCGTCACCGCTATTCACGGTCGGGATTGCGCCCCACGGATGCGAGGCCGCAGTCGTGTAGGTCAGCAAGCCTTTGGGCTTGTCAGTGCCGTTGCCGGAAACGAACGCGATGCCTTCCTGATAGGCGAACTCAGTCTCGACTTCACCGGCAAGCCAGTTTTCGAGATTGATTTCGGAATCATCCAGCAAGCGCTGCGTTGCTGCAGGATTGGCGTAGATTTCGCCGGTGTTGAACTTCACCTCGGCGAACTTTGCAGCCGGGGTTTCAGGACGCGCAGCGGATTCGCCTACCCAGCCAGACGCGGTAGCGCGGTCGTTGTAGAGCTTGGAGAAGCCGTTACCAGAAATCTGAATGACCGAAGCGATGCCACGCATCGGAGAAACGATCTTTAGCTTGTCGGTAATGGTGCGGTCCCATTCGGTCGGAGCCGTATAGCCGCCATCTTCTGGAACTGCGACGCTCATCGCGGCTTGTGGGTTGGCCTGAATGAATGCATCGATGCTCGCCTCGTCGCCCTTGCGGAAAAAGCGATTGAATGCCTTGGTATATTCGGCGTTCTTCGCTTCATCGCCAGGCTTGGACGCGCCTGCCGTCTGCAAAGCGGCGAGCTTCTGGGCCTGCTCGTCGAGGGCAGCCTGAAGATCGCTTACAGTGGCGTTGATGCGCTCGACCTTTTCGGTGCGAACTACATCCTCCGTGCCCTTCTTTACGTCATTGAGCGCTGCGCTGTGTTCTGACTTGAACGCTTCAAATGCGCGGCCCTGCGCTTCAATGAGCGCCTTGATTTCATCGGGTTCCATGTGGTTATCCCTTGGAAAGAATATTGGTTGTGCTGACAAGCGCGGCCATAATGCCGGTCATGTCTTTGGCTCTGGTCTTGCCAGCGTCGCGCGTGGCGTTCTCGGCGGCATCGCGCTCACCTCGAATTTCATGGAGCAGTTGTGTACGCGAACGGCGCGTCTCACCTGCGGCAGCTAGCGCTCGGTCAATCCGACGCATTGCTGCGATATGTGCGGGAAGTTCAGCCTTTGCGTCGGGCTTGCCAGTTCCAGCGCCCTTTTCGTCCGCAAAGCCCTTTTCAATTGCCTCATCGGCAGACAGCCAAGTGCCGTCCGACGCCTTTGACGGGCCATCCAACAGAGAAAGCACGACGTCTTGTGCCAGTCCGGTTCGGGCAGCGTAAATATCCGCCATCGAACTATCGAAGGACTGGAACAGCGTCGCGGCATCGGTGAAATCATGCGTGTTGCCGACGGCAAGCCCCCAGGCTCGGTGGATCATCATCATTGAGCCGGTCGACATGATCACCCTGTCGCCAGCCATCGCGATGATTGATGCCGCAGACGCCGCATAACCCATCACGTTGACAGTGACTTCGCCGGGATGGCTTGCGAGGAGATTGTAAATCGCCAATCCCTCGAACATGTCGCCGCCTGGCGAATTCACGTTCACTGTAACTGGGTTTTTCCCGATAGATCGAAGCGCAGCAGCGGCTCGCTTGGCCGTAAACCCGCCTCCGCTCCAATAATCCTCTCCGATCACGTCAAAGATCGAAAGTGTGTTCGGATCGTCAGCTTCTGCCGCTTGTGGAGCGCTCTCCCACCGCTCCAAGGCGGAGAGAGGCACATCCCACTGATACGACTTCGGTCGCGCAACGGCTGCAACCGGCGTTCTGTTAAGGCTCATTGCGTGTTCCTGAAGGAAGGCGGCCAGTTTCTGGCTGCGTCATTGGATTTTTGAGGCTGTCCGCGTCTGGATCGTCGCTCTGGCTCAAGCCCACATAATCGCGAGCTTCATTCTGGGACATCCACGGTCTGGAGCCACCCGAACCCAAGGCTTTCGCGAGGAATTCGGCCTGATCTTTAATCGAACCGCGAAGCAATTCGCGCTCATCGAAATCAGCCTGATACGATCGACGTTCTTCGCGGGTCAGAAGGCACCGAGAAACCGCCTGTTCCCAAGCGATGAACCACGGTGCCAGTCCATAACGAACGAAAAATTGGCCAAGGGTTTCAATGCCACTGCCCCATGACGTGTCATCCATCATCAGAAGAGGCCGCGGCACACCAAAAGCGCGCGCAACCTCTTCGATCTGGTGATTTCTTGTCTCGATCTGCTGGCTGTCTCTAGCCGTCTGCGAGAATGGCTCGGCCTTCATGCCTTCTTCAAGGATCAGCCACTTGTGCGCGTTTTCCGCGCCGGAGAACTTTTCCTTTAGGCTCGTATCGAGGTTTTCAAACTCGTCATCACCAAGTTTGCCGGGGTGCGTGAGCGCACCGCCGACCATCGTACCGTTCTTAAACAGACGAGCCGCGGCTTTCTCGGTCTGCATGGCAAGGCCGATAGCCTCTTTTGCCTGCTGGACACGGGAAAGGCCGATGACGCCATCGTCCGTCATGTCACGGAGGTGAAATACCTCCGACTGGGGCAGCTCGACATATCGACCGCCCTTCAAGACGACTTTGTAGATGACGGTCAGGTCGTCTTTCTGCTCGACGGTGACATTCGTCGGGTGCAAAGGCTGCAACGCAACCACGCGCCTACCGCTTCGAACAATACGGGCGTATGCATTGCCGTAGGTCAGTGCATGCGACTGCAGCTGTCGGCGGAATTCATACGCCGTCTGCCATTTATTCGGCTGCGTAAGAAGAACATCAAACAGAGAATGATCATCGGCTGGGTGAAGTCGCCCCTTCCCGTCCTTGTACATCAAGTAAAATGGCAGCATCCCGATGCTGCCTGAGATGAGGTCAACACAGCGAAAAACCGTTGTGTTGAACAGAGCAGCCTTTGGCGTTACCGCCATGCCGCTTGCGGTTTCTGCACCGCCGCCAATAAATGCGGCCAGCCTTGGATCATCCAAGCCGTCAAAATATTGCCAGTCAGCTCGCGGAGCTCGTTTCGGCGCGACCGAAGGCGCTGCCTCCGGTTTGGACCGGAACAGGTCTAAAATACCCATATCTTTCCTTGTTCCGATTAGCCGGCCATTCGGATGCCGCGTTTCTTGTAGACGGACTCTTTCGGCATAACCGCGCCGTCCATCGCCACACCAATCGCCATTGCCAGAGCGACGGCAGCGTCGATGCGCACCGATGCCTTCGTCTTTACGAACCACCGATTGTCTTGCGGGTCATGATCGAAGGTGGCACCCATCAGGGCAGTCATGAGCACCGGACTACGCCGCATACGAATGCGACCGTCGATAATCATGTCTTCGAGTGCCAGAACAGAACCCGGCATCCACAAACCTTGTGGCGGCGGTAAGCCAGCAGCTTTCGCCGCTTCTACCTTTGCAGGCTCAGGCCGAGCCCGAACCTTGCCGCCCTGTGGGTGTGCGACATGTTCAATGTCCAAACCCAACGCTTCGACTTCCTCGCGGAACTTGTCATAGGCGTAGCGGTCATAGGCGATGGCTTGAATGTCAAAGGCTTGATCGATTTGCTGGACCCGCGAGGCCACGAAGTCATATCTAATTCGCTTGCCGGGCGGAGCATTTAGCCAGCCCTGTTTTACCCAAAGCGCATATGGCGCCTTGTCAGCCTGTTCTCGCGCTTCCAGCGTATCAGCTGGCGTCCAGGCCTCTACCCACGCATCAAACGTCGGCAGATTGACAGTAGATCCGTCCTCACGGTCCATTTCCTTGAAGCCAGTGGGCACAACGCACGCAAGAACTGTCATGTCCTTGCTGCCGGACAGGTCGACGCCCATGAAAACCGGCTTGTCTACGTATTCGACTTCCGGGTCGAAGTCATCCATAACGCTTTCAACGGTCTCGCGTGGCATCCATGCCTTGTCTGCATCGGTCCAGCAGCAGAAATGCAGGCGCAAAATGCCGTTCAGCTTGCCCGGCATCTGCTTTGCCTGAGCTACAACACCGGCCAGATATTCCTGCGTCAGGATAACACCGAGAAGCGGGTTAGCCTTCTTCCAGCAAGTTTCGTCCTTGAGTGGATCGTCGCCCTTGTCCAGCGCGCAGACGTAGGAAAACGTCGTGTCGTCGATCACCTCGCCGACATAGGTAAAATCCTCGTCCGGCGTCTGCGTTCCCGCAGCTACCTTGACGGCATGCTCGTGCTCTTCCCAGCAAATGCTGTTTCGGTCGCTACCCGAGTTCGTAATCATCAACAACAGAGGCTGACGGCGAAACTTAAAGCCTCGCTCCAGCATTTCCATCGTCGATCGGTCAGGATGTTCGTGCACCTCGTCGCAAAGCGCAAAGTGCGGGCGCGGACCGGAGCCCGACTTGCCGGAATCCTTTGAAATCGGGCGAAAGAACGATTGTGACTTGTGATGTGCGATGTTGAATTCTCGACCGATACCGCCGCTGAATTTCAGCCGTTCGACCAGCGCGGGAGCGGCGCAAACCATCTTCACGGCATCCTGAAACAGAATGCCGGCCTGCTCTTTCTTGGCAGCCGCCGCATAAATCTGGGCGCCAGCTTCCTTATCTGCAATCAGACCGTAAAGACCGACACCGCCAGCAAACGGCGACTTACCGTTGCCCTTGCCTTCCTCGATGTAAGCACGGCGAAAGCGGCGCGATCCGTCGGCACGTTTCCAGCCGAACAGCGAACCAAGCTTGAAAGCCTGTGAGGCATGCAGCTTGAAGGGCTTACCTTCGAACTGACCTTCGGAAAGCTTTAGCCGCCCTTCAAAGAACCGAAACACGCGGTCGGCAGCATCGTCGTCCCAGTAAAGCCCGCGCTCATGGCAATGTTCGAGATCGTCAAAATGGCGGCGACAGGCATTGCGAACGTGAGGGCCGGCAACTTCTCTGCCATCAATGACAGCTTGCGCATAAGCGCTCACACGCTCAAGCGCAGGCATATCAGTCAAGCAGATCGTCCTTTTCTTCGCCCTCGTCAGGTGCCGCCACCTTGGAAGCATCAGCAGGCGTTGCGCCCATCTGGCCAAGCATCTGGCGAAGCAGATTCATCGCCTGTACGCCAACTTCCTGTCCGGCCATGATGCGACCCTGAATGGTGGATGCCATGCCGACCAGCGTGCGGTGCGATTCATTCAGCCACGGCAGCTCTTTCGCGAAAAGCTTCCAGGCTGACTTCGCCTTGATATCGGCGCTGTCCTTCAGCCACATGGGAGGAGCGCCAAGCGGGCCGTTTGCGGCTGGGTCTGTGCGGTTTTTGTACCGTCCGGCATGCGTTTTGTCTCGCCCCTCGACTTTGGCCTTGCCGAGGGGATTTCTCGGCTTTGCCATGGAATGAAATCCTTATGGGGTCATATTTTGAATTGGAGATGCATGCGCTGTGGGTCGCCGCCGGTCCGGGGCTGACAGCCCTCTGGACTTTTCGATGCCCCCGGGGTCGATCAGATGACCGGCCATCCGTCTGGTCCAAACCGAACGACGCTCTGCCCGAGCTCTTCACGCTGCTTGATACGGTCATGGCAGGGCTTGCAAAGTGATTGCAGGTTATCTGCATCCCAGAACAGATCCTCATCGCCTTTATGCGCAATAATGTGGTCACATATCGTGGCCGCTGTGACGTCCTCTTGCTGCATGCAGTAGGCGCACAGAGGATGCGCAGTCAGTTGCCGCTCACGTAAGCGTTGCCAACGTGCGGTTCGATATAGCCGCAGCCAAGGCCGAGAAGATGCTGACATGTGGGGTTCTCGTCCCTATGCCAAGGAACATTTTTCACTGTCCCCGCGTTAGTTCTGCATCCCTGAAGGGACACATCGATTGGTCAGAAATCCAAACCTGAATAGGAGGAAGATATGCCACGCGGTGACAAATCCAAATACACTGATAAGCAAGAACGCAAAGCAGATCACATCGCCGAAGGATACGAAAAGAAAGGCGTATCAGCTAAGGAAGCTGAACGCCGTGCTTGGGCTACTGTGAATAAGGACGATGGTGGTGGCAACAAGCCTGGCGGCTCAGGTCGCGGCAAATCTACAGGCAATCCCGCCGCACATAAGGGCGGGAAGGAGGGCGGTGAAGCAGCTGCCTCCAGAAGCGCTGCAGAACGCTCCGCCTCTGCGAAGAAGGCAGCCGCAACACGCAAGCAGAACGAGGAACACGCCCATCACCATTAAGGGCATCATATAATCAGCAAAGGGAGAAGACGTCATGAACAGCACAGAGATGAAAGCCTGCATTGAAGCATGCCTTGCTTGTTATCAAACGTGCCTCGGGATGGCGTCTACCCATTGTCTTGAGGAAGGTGGTGAGCACGTTGAGCCCGTGCATTTCCGAACAATGCTCGCCTGCGCTGAGATATGTAGGACGTGCGCCCATATCATGCTTTTGAGGACGCCTTTGCATCAGGCGGTGTGCAAAGCCTGTGCTGAAATATGTGAGGCCTGTTCCAAGAGCTGCGAAGACTTGGATGGGATGGACGAATGCGTGGCCGCTTGTGATCTCTGCGCTGCAACTTGCCGGGAGATGGCGGCTTAGTAGTTACTCAAAACCTGCATAAGGGTGGAACAATTCATTACTCTTCGCCGTTTCGGTTTGGCAATTCAAAAGGAGAATGAAATGGCTCAGACCACCGAAGGCATGCTTTCCGAACAGATCGACGCACTGCGCAAGGAAATCAGCAGCCTATCGTCCCGACTGTCAGATCATCTCGGCAATCTATCCGGCGCAACCGACGACGCCCTCGCGTCCACGAAAGACGCTGTAAATGTGCTCGCCGAAGGCGCGCGTGAACATGGCCAGCGTGCTGTTCAGTACGCACGAGAAAATCCCGGCACAGCATCCGCATGGGCTTCTGTTGGTCTGGATGCATTCGTGGCCTGCATGCTCATGAAGGGCCGCGGCAACCGTTACCGTTAGAACACAATCGGCGGGGAGCCCACCGCAATAGGCTCAACCCACCGAACCAGCAGCCGGAGGAGAAACGGCGCTGGAATAGTTACCCGGTCGTGGACCGGGGGGCATAGAACGCCCAATAAAAAGGCCCGCAAACGGCGGGCCAATCTTTTTGTGTCTTCTCACCCATAGGTGACTTGAGTGCGCGTTACTTAAAGTGATCCTGATTTTTTGTTATTTATCCGATAGTTATCGTTATCCGCCTTGGATTTTTGGTGTGAGAAAAATCCATCAAGGACTGTAAGACCGCGGTAAACCAGCCCTTTCCCGGCCAATGATGCTGCCGTTCCCTTGAATCCCTCAGCTTCGCCGACGGCTAGTAGAGTCTGCCCACCAAGAACCGCGTCTTCAACCGGGTCCAGCAATGCGCCCAGAGCCGACCTGATGCGTGCCAGTACGGGCTTCTTGTCGATATAGTCAGCTAGCGTATCCTCGTTTAGTCTAACGTGCATGCTCTCGGTTCGACCTGACACCTGCTCCCCTCGATCATTGATAATTGACGCTCGAACCCGAACCGCGGGAATGTCATAAGCGGATTTAGACCGCCGCACCTTCGATGAGCGAACCAGTTCCCCATCTTCAAAGTTAGAATAAAACACCGTAGCCGAGCTATCAGAGCCGCCATAACTCTGCCCCTTCAAAGGCTCGGATTCACACAGCGCCACCAACTGACGATACTGCAATACTGCTGCAATCAGATCTGGGCGCTTATCCCTGCGCAGAACAGCAAGGAGAGGGAAATCCTCATCGCGCGACTGAACGCAGTTCGGATCACCAATGGATTGGCGTTTTTCGATTTTCTTGCGCAGTCGTGTGAGAGCCCGCTTTTCTGTGGCTCTGTTGTTTCCCGCGAAATCCCGGCCAGATGCTCGATCTTCAGGTGAGCGGATAATCCTCGGCTTTTCATCTTCCTTTGTCGGCTCCACTGCACGAAGCGTGTACTTGCCGTTTCCATCGCGTTCAAACCTGGTGTCGGTCCGATATTCGTGATCACCCTTCATTCGTGGGTGATATTCGCTCACCGGCTCCTGCGAATTATCGTTAGAAGCATCGTGTTGTCGGTAATGCCCATCAACAAATCCGATCCTACGCGCACTTGTCTCGTTGACGAACTGATGTGCGTCAATTTCCAGCATCAGATCATCAACGGCTTTCAGCGTGCCATCCGAAATATCCCGATACTCAAAAGAACGCTGATACGTTCGAACGGGCGAGCCAACTTCGTCCAGGTAAATATCACCAGCTTTTTGAATTCTCATATGTCATCCTCGTGTTTTGGTTTGGTTGGTTAGGCTGCCTTGGAGGCGGGCGTTTCTGCAAGCCACCCCAGAACCGCCGTAACGGCCCGCTCAGCGGCTTCTGTCGTTGTGGTGGCCCGAATGACCAGAACCGTGTAGCCAAGCCGCTGTAGGGCCGCATGGCGGTCTTTCTGGGCTGGTGACAGTCTTCCCTGCCCGACCTTGTTCTCGATCAGCAGCAGACGACCGTATTCGCCATAGATGCGGAGGTCAGGTTCACCGCTCGTCATTCCCGTTGCGATTGCCTGAGCTTGTGCTCTTGGTCCACGCTTGCTGGCGTTCATGTCTCCGGCCAAAAGGAATTGGCGCTGATACTGTGGCAGTCGGCGGAGTGCGGAAACCTGTGCCGCCTGTAATTCCCATTCGAGCGGCAGGGCTGGCTTGGTCGTCACCTTGCCAGCCTTCGTGGTGATCTTGACGCGAGCGCCGTTGATGCGGACGGTTTGTGTTTTGGTGGCGGTGACGGTCGTAGATGAAGGCGCGCGTGTGCGGCTGCGTGCCATGTGAACTCCTCGTGTTGATTGCGGTATGCCGTTGGTAGCGGCGTGAATCGGATGGTGGTCCGATAGAAAGATGGAATGAGTCTCGAACGAATGTGTCAAGTGGAAAGTGGCATGGCCGGTAGAGACGATGCGATCGATTACCCGCCGATGTCAGGTTGCAGGTTGTATTTCAACCGAGCCCGAAGTGCGTAAAGTGCGTAAAGTAATAAATCGCAACTTGATGCGCTGCGCGCTCAAGTGCGCAATCTCTCTATAAGGATGATTGCGCACATTTAGCAGCGTGCATTTGCGTAGAGTTGAAGCAGAAAAAATCGACTCTACGCACCTCACTTACGCGTTACCTATGGTTGTATTTTAATTGTGACAGCAGGTTGTGCCGATAGGCAAAAAAAGAGGGAAGGCGGGGGCCCTCCCTCTCTTGTGAAGCCAGAAATCTAGGCCTTATTGATTTGGCTTATGGCCAAGTTCGTGAGCTTGTTATTTGTGGCTTTTTCCTGATCCAAAATCTGGGTCAGTAAGGTGTGCGCTTCCGTATGTCCGAGCTCCTTTGCCCACTCTCGCAGCGAACCATATCTGGAAATTTCATAATGCTCGACTGCCTGGCAAGCTGCGAGCAAGCCTGCGTCAAGAGCTGTTCCGCTTGCCTCTTCAATCAAGCCGTCGGCTTCCTTAATCAGCCCTTCGATCGCGTCGCATTTCTCAGCGGCAGGCTTTAGCTTAAGAGACTTGAACACTTCATTCAGGATCGTGATCTGCCACTTAGTTTCTTCGAGATGTTCCTCAGCGGCTTGCTTCAGTTTGGCGCTTTTGGCCGCCTTGGCGACTTTCGGGAGAGCCTTGGTAATGGCGTTTTCTGCGTAATAAATGTCCTGCAAGGTATGCTCGAAAATATCAGACAGAGTTTTCATGATCGTCCTCCTAGTTGGAAAAGCGAAACGAAACAATTGCTGATAGGTTCCTTGATCTAGTCTGACGTTTGAAAGCGCCCCGGGAAAATTATCGCCACCATCCATGCATCTTCTTTGCAGACCGATACGCAGAACAATTAAAGCTCCAGTTGCCGCAATTCAGCCTCAATTGCTTTCCTCTCACATAAGGCGCATGGTGATTGTCACGGCAGCATTTAAAAACGGGCGCTGTCGTTCAGGCACCAATAGCCTAGCCCGCAACGAAGGAGGGCATCATGTCTTCCACCGTCTTGAATTCCAGAAACATTACCATGATTTCCCGCATTCTCAGGGATGCTCGTCTACCGAGCGACACGCAAGATTTGCGAACTGACGCAACGCGATATCTCGCACGACGGTTTCGTGAAGGCACCTTTGATGAGGATCGTCTACGGATCGCTTTAAAACAGTTCATCGAAAAGCATCGAACAATGACAAAGGCCGTTGATCGTTGGATTGATGAAGGCGGAGCTGCGTAAATTAAAAGGAGGCCACAATGGCTCAGAGCATCGAAGAAAAATTAGCGGAACAGATAACAATACTCCGAGAACAAATAAAAGATTTTTCCTCCCGGGCTGCAAAACAAACCAGCAGTGCCTCCGATGGCGTAGAACGCGTCCTTCACTCAACCAGAGACGTCGTGAGCGAAATCGTAACCGAGGCGCGCGATCAAGGGCAGAAGGCCATTAATTACACCAAAGACAATCCCGGAAACATTTTTATTTGGGCCTCTGCAGGTGTTACTGCGGCGATTGCGTATCTTCTGTCACAGCGTCGCTAGTCCACAACGGAAATATTCGCCCAAAGGCGCGTGATGAAACCTGAAACCGTAACTAAAATACTCATTGGTATTTTTCTGATTATATTGATTTGGTGCTTATATCTAGTTATGGGTACTTCATATTGACCTGGCGAGCCAGCAGACGGGTTTCTTCCACCCTCCCAGCACCAATTGTCGTGTAAGAATTTCGATTCGCGGGTTTCCTCATTTTTCCCAATAAGGGTCGTTTATGATTGTGGCCTATGTTTCATCTGCTGTTGTCGGTGCAGGCGTTTATCTCCTACTGAGGCGCAGAACGCGCAAAGCGCGTATCATTATCTCAGTTGCCGTATTTCTAGTCTTGTGCGCAATTTTCAGCGTTTGGTTCATTAATACCGGGGGGACTTACGGAATTATGGGCAAAAACGGCATCACACCAGATTGGTCGCGGCAATAAAAAAAGCGGAGCCGAAGCCCCGCTTTTCAAACCTTCGCGCTAACTTACTAGCCTTCCGAACCTAGAACTTCGCACCGACCCGCAGTGCGAATGCGTGGTCTCGCGCGCCGGAACCGCCGAAGCCGGTTCGATATTCGATGCCGGTTGCCCAAGCATTCTCGAAGTTGAAATCGAGCGACAGGCCCACATTGCCGCTATCGCTGCTCTCGCCTTCGATGTCGAGCGCATAAGGAAGCCCGCCAAGCGCACTGTAGCCCATGGCGGCCCGGCTGGAACCCTGGAAATCATGGGCATATTCAGCGCGGACACCAGGGGTCAGGCGTCCCCATGTGTAGTCGATGGAGTAATTGGCACGCAAACCAACCACGCCCGTGACAGTATCCACGGTCTGATCACCATAGGTCAGCCGGTAGATGCTATCGCCGCCTTCTGAATAAGCATCAAGCCAGGAGCGCGACATTTCCATCCGGCCATAGGGCGAGACCAGCCACGTCTCTTGACGAAATTCGTAAGCAGCCGTCAGCGATCCGAACAATTGATGGCCATCCCGTTTGCCGTCGGTCAAACTGCCGTCTGCCGTGATGAAACGGGTGGAGTCAAAATCCAGAATGCTGCCGCCGACAAGCGCATCGATAAAGAAATTGTCGATTGGTTTGAAGCTACCATAGACAGCGGCGCTGTAAGCATTGGCACGGCTTTCCGTGCCGTTGTCGCCAATATCTGTACGATCCCGCCCATACCCGACACCGAAGCCCGCCACGAAGCGTTCCGAGAACCGGTAGTCGATGCCGCCGCTCACGCCGACAAGCGTATAGTCCAGATCGAGCTTGCCGCTATCGCGCTGGCCGAAGTTCACAAAGCCGCTGCTCCAGAATGCGAATGGTCCAAGGTCTGGATCGATAGTCGGCGCAGGCTGCTCCGGCTCTTGCAAGCCAATCGCCTTGCCCGGAAAAGCATCGCGCTTTTCGGGCGCATAGCCGAGGGCCGCATTATGCGTTGCAGACGCGGACGAAGACGGGTCGGACGGGTCCAACGATGCCGCGTTGGACGCCTGCCCGCCGAGCCGCACAACGAGACTGGACTTTCTGCGGTCGCCTTCATCATGCAATTGCTCAAGCCGGCTTTGAAAATTCCGGGTTTGAACTTGCGCAAAACGTCTTGCGGCACTTGTCTGTGCGTTCAACAAACCGATCACTTCGGGATCAAGCGTGGGATCGGGGAAAACCATGGCCGCACGGTTGACCACAACCGTATAGCTGCGATTGGCGCCGCTTGGCGCAGTTACAACAATCGAAACCGTATTCGCACCAACTCCCAACCCCACCGGAGTGCTTGAACTTCCCGACGCAACATTGCTTCCTGCAACACTTACCCGGGCGGAAGGCTCGGAAACGGTTGGAGCGAAGGAAATGCTCTCGACACTATTTTCGACGTTGACAGAATAGCTGAGCGTCTCCTTGTCAAATGCCGGATCCAGCGATCCGACGCTCGGAAGAAGGCTCGCAAGCGTTGCATCCGCCGACACAGCGCGCGTGACATTCACCGTATAGCTGCGTGTCGTTCCATTTTGCGCAGTGACGACAACCGTTAGGGTCGTATTGCCGATGCCCAACGGGAACGCACTGCTCGCGCTACCAGAGGACACGGCTGCTCCGTTGACAGTAATGGTTGCGGTCGGATCAGCAGAAGTGGGCGTCAGTTGTAACGACGATGTTTCGGTGGGGACCGCCAGCGCATAAGTCGTCGCGCTCGGCGAAAATGCCGGGTCAAGCGATCCAGCGCTCGGAACAAGGCCTACCAGATCGGCATTGCCCGACTGCGCGCGGATGATATTGACAGTGTAGGTTTTCGTCGTGGTTCCATTCTGCGAGGTTACAGTCGTGGTAACCGTGTTGCTCCCCACCACCAATGTGATTGCAGCACTGGACGTTCCATTGGGCGTTGAAACCCCGTTGACGGTAACTGTTGCGTTGGTATCTGCAAGCGATGGTATGAACGAAATGTTCTCGACATCGTTTGCGACATTCAACGTGTATGCGTTTGTGTTGGGAGCAAAGGCGGGTGTTAAACTGCCTGCGCTGGGAATGAGGTTCTGCAAATCTGCGCTTGGTAAGGGATCGAGTATTAGGTTCAGTGCATTGGAACTGAAGTTGCCATTTCCTGCCACGTTGACGACAGACCCAGCTCGTATCGTCAAGGTCGCAACGCCAGATCCAGACATTGTAACGACAAAGGTATATGTTATGTTGTCGCTAGTCGCCAATGAGTGCATGGTGCCATTGATCGCTCCGGCAGAAGAAATATCGAAATCGCCTAAAGTGAATCCCGTTACCGGCTCAGAGAATGTAACTGTTACATTTTTGATGGCGTCAAACTGTGTTGACGAAGTTGAAAGCGTAACTGTAGGTCTCGCAGTGTAGACCAATACTCCAGACGTGACCCCGACATTATTGAGAGTTAATGCCGCTGAATCATTCGCGCTATTACTAATGGACCCGCCGTTGGCCGCAAGTGCACCAATTGCAATTCCGTCTATATCCATGTCACCGGGCTGAATCGTATAGGAAAAAGTGAGGATGCTCGAACCGCTGCCGCCCTTATATTCCGCATGCTTGGTGTCTGACCCGATAGTAATTGATAATGACGGGGTGCCAGTTACAAATACGGGTTGATCAAATATCACCGCGAAATTCAGATTTGAGCCCGCGTTGTAATATCCACTCGCAGGAACAGTAACTGACGATACTCTTGGCTCGGCGGCTGAAATCGTGAGATTGGCCGTGTTTTCGGAGTACTCGTTGCTGTCATCCGTGGCCCGGAAAACAAAGGAATCGTCACCTACAAATTCAACATTGGGCGTATAAGTAAAAGTGCCGTTGGTATTTAGCACAACACTGCCAGAGGCCGGGACCGTCAATAGGCTGAATGTAACCCTATTCCCCGTAGCCGTGAGACTACCAGTTATCCATTCATTCTTCGAACCACTAAAGTATTGAGGCGAAGTCACTGGAGCGGAATAAGCGCTTAACAGAGATGAAAGCAGCCCCAATATTCCTAGAAAAGGAATCAAGTAACGGCGCCATCTACAAACGCCAAACGCGCCGCTCATCCCCATTGCCCGCATGTGCCCCCCCGCCATAGCGATTAAATAAAGTTTTATTGTCACTAAAAGAGATGAGCGACAAGAGGTTTACTGGATAAATAAAAGCAAAAAAGAAATACGGCAAATGCCGTATTTCTCAAACCGCCCTAACGAAAGTTGTCATGCGACGCTGAACGGGGTCCCTCTCTTCCACTTTGGACAAAAAGCCTTCCTTGAACAGTGCCTTGGTTATCATACCGGCTTTCTTCCGCTGTGCATCGTCGTCGGCGTCCAGCCCTACGGCATAGGCAACAGCCAACCCGACCCAGTCTTTGGCATTTGCCGCCTGTTTGTACATGCCGCCGTTTACAGCGCCTCGAATGGCTTCTCGCTGTTCATCAGTCAGCCCTTCGGCCACTTCCTCGCTGGACGGCCAATGCCATTCGGTTACGACCGGCGCGTGGTCCTGCGGCTGGGTCAGTCCGCGGCCATTGCCCAACGCCACGCTTTCGATATGCCGCCAGTCCAGCCGGTGTGACAGCGGCGTAAGGTTCGACTTGCCGTATGTGATCGAGAAATAGCCGAACCGATCCATACCGGGAATGCCAGCTTCATTGGCCTGTGCCTCGGACATACGGTTGAGCACGCGCACCGAACGCGCTGCACCGATCAGCGCCACAGCACCGCGAGCATCTTCGACTGTTGCCTCGCGGTCGCTCACCTTGCGCAGATGGTGCACGATGTCGATGGAACAGTTGGTGTAGTCCGCGATCTGCGCCCATAGCTTTGCGACCTTATCGATTGCGCCGTTGTCGTTTTCGTTGACCTGGTGCGTGGACACGAACGGATCGACGATCATCACGTCGATGCCATTGGCAAGGATGGTCTCGGCAACGGCTTCTACGATCGGCTCCTGGATTTTGACGCCTTTCTTGTCATCTATCGCTACGACAAGCTCTTGCTCGCGGCCACTGTCGAGGAACAGATGGCCATCAATGTCTTCCGGCTTGAGGTTGAAGTGGATGCACGCCGCCATGATACGGCGCTCCAACTCGTCGCGCGGATCTTCGACGTTAAAGAGCCAGACCTTAAGCCGACGCGGAGGCTTAACGCCATTCAAAGCCTTGCCAGACGCCATAGCGAGCGCTTCCACGATGCTGTTTGCAGTTTTGCCTAGGCCACCGGGCGCAACAGTCTCCGAGACGTACTTGCGGATGAAATGCCGACCGAAAGCAAACTCTCGGCGTGGCAGGGTAGACGGGTCTTTCCACTGAAATGGCGTAGCTGAGAGGATGGGCTGGTCGGTGGGGGCTTCTTCAACGACGGGGACGTCAGGTTCCTCGTTGTGTGCTTCGGGTTCTCGCTGCACATCAACTTTCGCCCGCGCGTTGTCGAGCATGCGCGTGATGTCCACGAGTTTGGTATTGTCATTAACGGCTTCCGGCGTCTGACGCGGATGCATTTTGCCCGCCTTCAAGCCATTGTCGATTGTCTTGCAGCAACGTGGAAAGTCCCTGCCCCAGCCGCGCGCCACGTCCTGCAGTAAGGCCCGCGCTTCGGATTCCGACAAGGCCCCAGCACCGACGAATGTTCCCATCCGGAATGCAGCGTCGTTCAAGCGGTTGTTGCGGTTGCCCATCGGCTCCATGGCGAGGTCGTCGAGCTCGGACTGTACCGCGCGCTCGACGTATCGGTCGTTGATCGTGCCGGATACTGACGGTGCCTGGTACATGGTCGTGCTGTCGTATGACCGCGGCAGAACGAGCTCCAGCAGCCAGTTCGGCGCATCAACTGGTTCCATGTCGACCAACCAGCGGTAAGGCTGGCCAACAGCAGGCACACTGCCAGCCGCGATGACATAGCCGCCGTCGCCGCGAACGTCGATGCCAGCGCCCAATGCCCCGCGGTTGCGAACGCCAGCCTTGTGCTTGAAGAAGTAATGTCGGCCGCCGCTCGTGGTTTCAGCAGTTAGCGTGGGTGGCAAGGCGCCGTGCTCGGCTTCCAATGCGGCGAGCGTATCTGGGCCGCCGTGCTTCGGATCGATATCAAGCACCCACGCCCCGATAGGTGTACCGGTCGGCACACCGATCATAGCACCTGGATTGCGGCGCCAGAGTTCACGCACAATGCGCTCATTCAGCGTCGCGCCGCGGAACCCATTTGAGGTCAGCGGAGTTTTGGTGGCGAGAATTTCAATGATGCCATCCTCGTCGACGAACTCCTCGTCAGCGGCACGGCATGGGAAGACAGGCCAGTTGCGCGCCGTGTAAGACAGTGCGACGTCGAGCATGGAGTCTTCACCCGAAAACACTTGGATGTTATTTTGCATCAATCTTCCTTATTGGAGCCTGAAGATGTCCAAAGGACGGTATGAAATGATGAGAACGAGCAACGGCAAATGGTCGGTCATCGATACCGAAACCGACCACGTGGCCAAGCTGCAAGATTCCTATTTAAGAGACCTCGATATCGATGAGGCCGAGGCGGCGGCGGCTCTAATGAACCGAATTCATGCCGCAGGTCTAAACGTCACGCCGCAGTGATTGTCGGGCATGGGTTCTAATGGAGCGGTGGAGGGCTGAAACATTAAAACTCCTCACGGGAGAAATCCAATGATTGAGAACGGTTATGATGTGCGACGAGAGCACGACGGTACTTGGTCGGTCTTCGACAAGTTCAGCGGTGAAGTCGTTTCGATCGATGGGCACGTTCAAGCGCGTCTTACTGAGGCGGAAGCCAGAGAGGCGCTTGATTTGCTCATTCGCAAATACATCGTGCGCCACCATGAAGATGGCAGTGGACGCCTCCCTTAGGCGGCAAAATCAATGTTGATTATTTCCGCGAGCGCCCCAAGGTGTGATTAGGTTCCACTAGTGAATCAAATCGGGGTATGCAGTGCAGAAGGTCGTTGATTGGTTTCTTCCTCTGTTTTTAGTCATTGGAATTATGTTCGTCGTGCTTGCTAACCCTGAGCCGGTCGCACGCGATGCGCTATGCAATGAACTTAAGATTTGTTTTTCGTCGAAGCACGCAGCCTTCTGGAACAATCTTATGTATGAAGGCGGGTTGGGCGTTGTTGTAAGCATCGCGTTCTACTGGCTGCTAGTAAAAATACCGGAGAGCACTAAGCGAAGGAGGCTAAGGAGTTTTCTTTCGAGAAGCTACGCGGCATTTCGAAAAGAAGTAGTAATTCAGTTCTTGTTTGCATCGAGAGGTTCAGCCCCTCTCGATTTGGTTGACAAAATTACTGAACAGAGCAAATTCCGGTCCTACTTTAAACAACCAAGTGAATTGGTGAACGGTGATAAATGGCACGACGTCGCAAACAATATTTCAGAACGACAATTGTATGACTTACTTATCGTTACAGAATCTCTGCGAGACGACATCATCTACGTTCTCAATAACACCGACATCGGTGATGAGCGCTCTTTCCTATTTCTCCAATCTTTACGACGAGCAATCAACGCGCATAATTTTTCTTCGACTGATTATGATGACCAAAAATCTTTGATGGGCTTTTTCTGGCAGATCATGGCGGGTTGGAACCCTGGTGAAGGATACAAAGAAAAAGACCCCATTCAACGGATCATCGACCGGATATAGTCGATCAAAACGGCGCCTCCTTCAACGCTTCCCGCATCCCCCGCCCGCAGCCTTCCCACGCGGCTTTGACCAGTTGCCTGGCTTCGAGCTCATCCATGGTGGCAAGGTCGGTTTTCTGTATGGCCTGCAAATACTCCCCAACCGACTCGACGCCCATATCAAGAGCGCGCAGCTCGTACGGGTCCAATCGCCGCCGGTGCCGAATATGCTCGGCAATGTCGGCGCATTCCTTGCAGAGCCAGCGGATCGGTTCTCGGTCTGCTTGCACGCCGAGGCCAACGGCGTGGCGGGCGCAGACGTGGCAGATGTCTTCATCAACCGTCATATGGCCCTCCCCGCATTTATTTTAACTTCTGGTTGAGAAAGCGTGTTATGGTGAACAACTTCAAGCGAACCTCTCCAATACGGACCCTTGAAGTTCTTTCCCGCTAGTTGAGTGCATGCGCGGGGAGAAATCTGAGCCGGGGCGCTTTCGGGATGACGGTGCCCCCGGTTTTTTTGGTGAAGACGATAGCGGGTAGTCATGCGGCCACCCTCCCCAGCAAAAACTGATTGTCGTTTGCGGCCACATACTTGCCAGCCTCGTTGCCCCACGATGACCAGCCCGGCCATGCTTGGCGCGCGAACAGTTCGAGGTACGGGCCGTCAACAAGCCGCTCTATGCGCTCATACTGCTCATCAGGCTTGCGACTATGCTCGCGGCGCGGCGCTTTGATTAGCGAACGCACTCCTTTACTCAGGCGACGCGGCTTGCCTCGCTTGAATAGATGGCAGATTTCAACTTCCTGTCGGGTCCAATAGCCCATTCCCATGCGCCCCTTGTCCCAGACAAAAGCTACGCTGACGGGACGGAATCCCCACGATGCGGCCACATCGAAGGCTTCACGCTGCAGGTGTGAAACGGTCCACATGAACAGCAAACAGTCGCGGGCGCATACCTGCTCAACAGGTAGCGCCTTGATATCGTCGAGCGACATCACGCTGTAAGGCTGGCGACCTCTCGCAGGCGCGACGTTCTTTTTGCTGTAGGTTCTAAATGCCCATGGCGGGTCCGCAAGGACGCAGCCGAAAGGCCCGCTCGGTAGCGGCTCAATCATCCTCATCTCCTCGTGTTTCGTGGTGGTAACCCGCCAGTTGGTAGCTGGCGGGGTGGTGGTTAAATTTCTAATTCCCTGTTAATGGCTTCCAGCGCTTCCTGTGGTGCCCTGAGATATGCTTCTTCCAAGGAATATAGGTTTGAGCCTTCTACGTCTTTCCGGCCTGGACCCATTTTGTTAACCCAGTAGTATTCAACTTGATAAGTGCCATCGTCAGCTTGAACGAGATACCAGCGATCCACGTACTGCCCAGCATTGCCACCGGATTTAGAATATATCTCTATTTTGCGCACGACTTAGTCCTTCATTCAGCGACGTGCTTCAAGGTACCGACAAGTTATTTCACCATCAAGCGGTTACGTTGACGCTCACCTCGCCACCCGCTCATCCCAGACCCTGAACCCCGGTACCTGACGCATGCCGGCGCGCACGGTTTCCTCGGCCATCGACTGTACGAGTTCCTTGAAGCGTTCCGACGCTCGACCATATGCCCAATCCAAAGCTTTACCTTCATCTTCCAAAGTGCAGCGCCAGATCGTGCGCAGCCCTGTGCCAGTGGTTGCTGAGCGGTCTTCGCGCTTAGCCCAGCGGTCGGCTTTCTTGGCCTCGGCAAGCAGTTCTTCGGCCTTTTCGCGCTCTTCGAGATTGCCTGCGCTGGCTCGCATGGCTTCCTGCACTTCCGCTGCGATGCGGTCAGCCTCTTCACGCGCAGCACGCGCTGCTGCTTCCTTCTCGGCAACGAGCTTATTGCGCCACGGCGTCAGCAAGGCCTGCAGCGTCTCCTTGCCGAGAACGACCTTGCCTTTTACCGACTTCGTATTGCCGATCAGCTTGTTGTACCGGTCCTGTATCTCTGCCTTTGCATCGTCATGAGGCTTTGCTTCGTCCTTGCGAGCTTCGTCGGCGCGCTTTCCGGCCTCATGCAGCTTATCGTGCAGTTCGGTGATCGCGTCGGCCAGTTGCTGACTGTCGATGGCTTCGCCGTCCGCGAAATTCTTAGCTTCATTGAACAGGTCTTCGATTTCCTTTTTAACAGTCTCGTAGGCAGTAAGCGGCGGTCTGTTATGGCCAATAGGCGCAGCGTTATACGGGTCGTAATTGTCCGTCATCATTGCTCCTCGTGTTCTGGTGGTTGGTTTTGCTGCGATAAGCAGCGGTTGGTAAGTTAACATGCCTCGCGGCGCATCCCGTTAACGGATTGGCTAATGTTGATAAACTCAATACAACTGATTTAGTGTAATTAATACTTGCTTTTAACTGTCGCATGCGGCGATTGTTTATGTATATTCGCCCAGCTCTTGGGAAGGAGTTAGACCGCCCAGGCGCGCACCGTCCGCTGCCGGGCGGTTTTTTGTTTTCCGCATATCAGCTATGCAATTTCTACCCTTGCAACGCATGGGGGGTGGACCTATTTACGCCTCGTTCGGTTTCATCCTCCTCCCAGAAACTGGACCATAAGCGCGGCACTCCTCCTCCCAGTCGCGCTTTACCAATCAGCCCGTTGTGCACTCCTCCCACCGCAACGGGCTTTTTGTTTTTCGGTTGCAGTTCCAAATGTTGGCAACCGTTACATAATGTTATTTCATCATTCTCTAATATAAGCCTATCTAGCGGGCGCAATTCCTCCTTTGGAATGGACCCGCATCGCGTGTACCAAAGCCCCCCGCCCGATCGCGCGATGCGGATACCCTTCAAGGCCGATAGCAACGCTTCATGCCTTGCCTCGCCGCAATTGCTCTCCATCTTCTACATTCCAAGCCCTTTTACAGATGGAGATCGACATGAGCGGCGAATTGGAAAAGCAGCTAGAGATCGAAGAGCTCGCGAAGCAACTTTTTGAGCAAGAGAATTCTGATCCCGACCTGAACTGGGATTCTGCCGTTAGCAAAATCGTAAGCGGAGCTAGTGTCGGTGGTGGCGTTCCCGACGAGGTGAAGGAAAAATATAGAGCCAGAGCCGCGCAAATTCTCAGAGACCGGGCAGAAGGCAAGGACGACTAACCCCTGCCTTGATTAAAACGGTACCTCATCCCCTATCTCCGCCAGCCAGGCCGGCTCATTATCATTGCCAGCCTCGGGTACATTGTCATTCGCAGCGCCCGCAATAGCGTCGACCACTTCCCAGTATTTGCCGTTGGGCTTCACAACGACTTCACCCGTGGGCAGCAATTCGTTTTGGCGTTCCATGAATTCCAGCACGGTTTTTGGGAACGGTGCCTGACCGCCGTGCTTTCGCCACCACCTGTCTGACTTCGATTTAAAGAAGCCGGTATGCGCGGGGCCGAGCCATTCATTGATTGGCGACATACCAATCCAGTACGACACCTTCACACTGTCCTGTTTGCCGCCCTTGCCTTCGTGGTACGCGAATGTGCGGCGCTCCACCTGGCGGGTGCTGGCATTGTCCTTCGACAGCATCGGCACGTCTTCGGCCTGTGCAGATATCTTCGGCGTCTCATCGACCGGGAATTCGTAACCGCAGTCAGGACAGGTGTGCAGCGAGGCATGGATCAGCGAACCGCAGCCTACTAGACCACGATCGTCAGGCTCTTGCGGACACTGCTTGACCGGCGCTTCCCCGTCGCCTTTCTTCATCCCTGGCGGCGTAATTGCATCAATAGGACCGTGTTTACGAACGACACCCGCGAAATCCAGAAACAGGCAATCCTCTTTGCCGGGATAGAGGCGCAGCCCACGACCAGCCATCTGGACAAATAGGCCCGCTGATAAGGTCGGGCGACAAAACGCCACCAGATCGATGATTGGCAGGTTCGTGCCTGTCGTGAGCACAGAATTGTTAGTCAGTGCGCGGATCTTGCCAGCCTTGAAGTCAGCCAGAATGCGGTCGCGTTCACCGGTTGGAGTGTCGCCGGTCACAGTCTCGCAGCTAAAACCACGGCTGCGGATTTCGTCCCGCATATGCCGTGCATGTTCGACGCCGCTGCAAAAGCATAGCCAAGCCTTGCGCTCCGCACCCGACGCAGTGCCGTATGTGACGATCTCGTCGACTACCGAAGCCGTGATATCGTCTTTGTCGATCGCGGCCTGAAGCGCGTTCTGCTTGTAGTCGCCGCCTTGCTTACCGACGCCAGATAAGTCGAATGCGGTTGCCATACCCTTGGAAATAGGACGGCAGAGATAGCCTTCCTCGATCATTTCGCCGATCGGCTTTTCAAAGCAGATGTCGTCGAAAAGTGCGCCGTCACCTTCCGTTAAAAGCCCCTCGCCCAGTCGATAAGGCGTGGCTGTGAGACCGACCAGCTTTAGGTCAGGATTGATGGCACGCAGGCCATCGATCAGCTTGCCATACTGCGTTTCCGAATTGCGGGGCATGAGGTGTGCTTCATCGACCAGAACGACGTCAATATGGCCAATCAGTTCCGCCTTGTTTGCGATGGTCTGTACGCCGCCGAAAACGATCTGCGCCTTCGCATCCCGCCGACCCACGCCAGCCGAAAAGATGCCAGCTGGCGCGAACGGCCATATGTTCAAAAGCTCCTGATAGTTCGACAGAATGAGCTCGCGAACATGCGTTACCACGAGCACGCGCATGTCGGGCCAGCCTTCAATCAGTTCCTTGCATATCGTACCCAACACGAGGCTCTTGCCACCGCCGGTCGGCAATACGATAAGAGGAGAGCCGGGTTGTTCGCGCCAGTAGTTGTAAAGGCCGTCAACAGCGGCGCGTTGATAGTCGCGTAAGGTTAGCAATTGGGGGAGTTACCTTGTCTGATAATGAAAAACTCGAGAAAGAAAACGAGCAGTTTTCTTCGGCGATTTTGTATGTTGCGACGGCAGTTTACGTCGGCGTCTCCGCTATGGTTTTCGGCGCGCTCTATGCGAAGTTGCCATCATTCGGCGAGGCGTTTTTGACACTGATGAAAGACTACGGAACGATCTTGGCCGGCATACCTGTTCTAGTTGCAGTCGTCGTGGCTAAGCAGCAGTTGGATGCGATGCGGCGGCAGCATGTTGCGACGGTAAAGCGCAGTTTGATGGAACGGTTGGACGCGTTGAATGGCGCCGAGAAGTACATACTAAGCGTTCTAGATTTCAATCCGGACAGGAGCCGCATCGTCGCAAGTTTGGTAGGGTCGGAAGTCTATGTTCCACACGTACCAGAAGAGCAAAGCGAAGACTGGTCAAAGCATCTACCCTATGAATTGGTCAACACCGTAACTACTGTGGGCTCCATTGCCAAAATTATGGGGAGGGTCCTGAATAAGAAGAATATCGAAGAGACCTTCTTAAAAGACCTGCTGCAGCGATTGCGAGATCAAGCCAACAATTCGCTTGATGATATTCATTCCGAGCGGGATCACCTCTCCCAATACTGGTCCTAACCACCCACCTCTCCCCTCACCCCATCCACCCAAATCTCACCCGTCTCCAAACGATAAGTAACGGTCTCTGCAATATCGTCAGCATCGATCTGCTCGCCATTTATCAGCCCCGGCAGGTAGAGATGAGCCGGGCAGCCGTCGCGTTGTTCGTCGATCGACAATGGCTTGTTCCAGCGTGCGCATGACATGTGGCAATCACCGCCATGCTCTGGCTGAACATGAAGGCAGGTGCGGCAGTTGACGCGCGGCTGCACGCCTTCGTGGCAGACGCCACGGTGCTTGCAGAACATGCAGCCGAAGAACTCTGGATCTTCACTGATACGGCTTGGCGGCTCGTCCGAAAACACGATGCGTTCGCAGCGTGCCAGCAGTCGAAGGCAGAATTCGACGTCGTATTCGATGCGCTCGGCATAAAGCGTGTCGGTGTTCTTGCACGACGCCAGATACAGGCAGCGTGTCAGACCGAAATCATGCATTCCAAGCTGGCACTGGGCATAATGCAAGGGCTTGGCTTTCTGGCAGCCCTGCTTCTGCAGTTCCTTGATGCCCTTTTCGTTGCTCGACTTGAATTCCAGCAGGTGTTCAGTCTTCGGCGCCTCTGGAACGCCCATTGCCTTGCCGTCGCACTTGCCGCGCACAAATCCCGATACCAACCTGATTTTGTCCTGCTGTCCGTAGACGTCGACGCCAATGCTTTCGAGGTCAGCGACCAAGCGATCTTCCTCGATATTGCCGGTAGCGAACAATCTTAACTGGCGGCCCGAATGAACCTCGTGCGCCGATACCCAGCGGAAGCCATACCAAAGGGCTCTGTCACATACCGTGCCAGCCTCGCCAACGCTGATGCCCCATGAGTCCCAGGATTTAGCCTTGGCCTCGTAAGCTGCGTAGATGGCCGACACCGTAGATGAGGTAGGGCGTGGGAGCGGTGCCATGCGTTAGTCTCCTCGTGTTCGGTGGTAGAAGGCGCGGCTGGTAACCGCGCCTGTTGGTTAGCTTAACCCCACGGTCGCTTTTTGCCTGACGCAGTCGCCGCTGGGGCCGGCTTGTTGCTGTTCGCCGCAGCCGGTCGGTTGTCATTGGCCGGGCGGGCCTGCGCTACAGGCTGATTGGCGTCGATCGAAGGCTGGGGAACGTTACCTTCATCGGGATAAAAGAGTTTCCGGATACGGTTGCTGGCATTGTATGCTTTGCCCGTCTTCTTGCTGACGCCAGCGGGATTTTGGACAATTTGCGCAGTGAAAGTGATGAACTGGATCTGCTCGGTATCTTCCAGAGGCCCGTCATGACCAACCGCCCGGCAGAGCTTGGCGAGGTCTTTCTGACCACGTTCCTGTCTTTGAGCGCCTCGGTTCTGAACGTCGACCCAGTGCCAAATGCGGCGGCCTTTGTATTCCTCCGGCTCGACCACATCGATTGTGAAATTCACCGCGATGTCTGTTCCGTCGACTTTTACATCGCCGGCGGAGATTTCGAGCTTTGCAATCATGTTGGGCAGCAGCTCGAAATCAGACTGTTCGGTGCTGTGATCCTGCGGGTTAAACTGAACGCCTAATTGCGCCATTTGTCATTTCCTCGTGTTTTAAGGTTGGGTTGGTTGTCGTTAACAGCCAGCGCTAACGATGGCTGGAAAGGCTTGGTAAGTTTCGCGCCTTTCGATAGGTTGTCCTGCCACCAGAGGGGTTGCAGGTTTTCCAGCGCCCAGCAGCGCTTGAAATCTATGTCTTCCGGCTTTTCGTAATTGAACGCCGAGCGGGGGATAATATGATCGATATGCCAGCCATATTGCCCATGGTTTTCCCATGTCATGCCTGGTTGGAATTGGCGTTCTAGATGCGCCATAAGGTCATCGACGCTATACCCCACCAGATCGGACCAGCTGCGCCCTGCCTTTTTGCCTTTTAGCTCCCCGTGAATACCACGAGATATTACGTCATCTATTTTACCCTTTGGCGTTGATCTACGCTTAGCATCTCGTGCCTTCCCGTTTTTTGAATACCAAGTGCGCCAGTCTTCCTTGATTTTGTCTGTGTTGTTTAGCTTCCATTTTTTCGTGGCGGCTTTTACTTTTGCTGAATTTGCGGTTCGATATTCACGCGCGTATTCCAACGCCGCCCCTCTGTTGTCCGCGTACCTCATGCGCTTCTTTTCGAGTTCACGCTCGTGGTTTTCAGCATACCATTCAGACCAGTTGGATAGGATTTCATCCCTGTTTTCTGCATATGCTTTCTTACGATATGCCTTCAGGTGTTCTTCATTTTCGGCGGCCCATTCCCTATTTCGATCCGCGGCGCATGTGACGCATGACCGGCTGCTAGTGAACCTAGGGGCGACATGTCCCTTCTTGCACGGCTTGCCAGTGAAGTAGTGCGTTGCTCCGGTCTGCCTAGCCTCCGCGCGGGTGCCCGGAAGCTTGTTTTCATCATTCACCGGCTACGCCTTCGCCCGATGAATAGCCGGGCGGTAGAACCCGCCAATGAAACCGAGCGAAGCGCCGATCTGCCACATCGCAAGGCCCGCCGCGTTGATGCCAACGGCGGCAAGGAAGGCGTGGATTGTTTCTGCGAAAAACAGGCCCACGACCCAGCCGACGAACGCGCCACCGAGAACGCCGATGAGCGGAGCGAAGAAGAGGACGGCCGCGATTGCGACGAGGCCAGCTAGAGCTTTTTCCATCACGCCGCCTCCCTCTGTCCATTGTCGTTGGCAACCGGCCAGAACTTGGCAATGTCAGTAAAGCCCTGCCCTTTGCGGTAAACGACGCTGTCCGGCATCGAATAACGGTTCTTGGCGTTGAAGCCAGCCGCCTCATTGAAGTGCACTTGGCGCTCTTTGCCGCCTTCCGCGTGGCTAACCTTCGTCTGGCGCGCCACTTCTTTTTCCTTGATGGAGATGCGGTAGTTCATGAACGCGACGATGTCGGACTTCTCGCGAACCAGTGCATTCGATCGTTTATGCAGCTTAGGCTGGTATCGTGAATACGGGTCAGTAGTCGGGCTGTCGAAGCGCACAATTTCAGGGTGCGCCAACATGACGACATACATGCCCGCACGAGACAGCGCAGACACCGCTGCCATGAGCTCGTTCCATTCGGTATCGGCTTCCACGTAGCCTTTCCCGAATCCGGCCTCCTCGATGCTGTTGATACCGAGGCGGGCCGAGGTCGCACGCCAGACAAGCGGTTCCAGCCCGTCGAGGCTGTCGATAATCACAGTGCGCCGGTCGTGTTCTTCGGTCAGCAGTTCGCCGATGACGTTCAGCAGATCGTCGAAGGATTCAATCGTGCCGGGTGTTGCCATTTCGATGTCAGACGGCGGGCGCTCGCCTTCGGTTGCCAGATAGATCGGGTCGGGGAATTCTGCCGCGAGCGACGTTTTGCCGATGCCGTCGACGCCGTAGAGAAGTATCACAGGCGGATCGTTTCTCTTGGTCGACTTGAGGCTTGAAAGAGATAGAGCCATAGGTCTCCTCGTGTTCAGTAGGTGTGGTGGGTAACGGCGATTGCGGCGATGACGGCCGCAAGTATGAGCCAGCCGACAAGCCATGCGGGCGGGCTTGTGAGGGCGGTCATTTAAAGGCCGCCACTTGAGAGTACATCACAGCTGACATAGCCATGAGGTAGGTAGCACTTTGGATATCTCCGGCCCAATGAGCGAAGATGGCGAGGAATAGCGTAATAACCGCCGTCAGCCTGGTTAGTATGTCCAGCATCAGTGTGCACCCCACAAATAAAGCAGCCCGTAGAACGGCAGCAGCAGGTTCCAGAACAGGAAGGCTGCAATTGTCGTGGCGATTGCCAGCGCGAACGCTGCAAGCGCCAAGGACCGCCCGATGCGACCGACGCCGGGCTTTCGCCCGGGAACAATGTGCGGCATGTCAGCCATGGCTTTTGTGGCGAACGAGTTCATGCCAACACCCATGCGTAAAAGCCGACGGTCAAAGCGAGCGCAGCTACAACTGCCAGGCCCCAGAGAAAGCGGTCTCCAAGGCCGAGCGTGGTTTCCGGCTCGTAGAAGGTGTCGCCCTCCGCGTAGTCTTTGGGCGCATAGTTGCGCGTGTGGCTGTACGTGGTGGAGGTCATGCTGCCACCGTTACTGCGTCTGCACGCATTACGATTGGTGCTTTCTGCCCAATTTCGACCCAGACATAATCGCCGTACCGGGCGAGTTCGTAGCCGTAATATCCCTTGTTTAGGCGGACTAGCGGACCTTTTGCCACGTGCAGTTGTGAAGGCCCGGCCTTGGTCGCGTCGATATAAGCGGCGCCGTCCTGTTGCTCCGCAACCGGTTGGTTGTCATTGCAGGCTGGCTCGTCGACCCATTCGGCGATGAGGTCGTGTTCCCGATCCTTGTAGAGCGAGAAGTTGCCGCCCTCGTACCAATCACATTGGTCGGTCGCGATAATACGGTCGCTGGCAACCCACCCAAACGCCCGCCTCCGCATAGGCCCAACCTTGCGTCCATCCCGAGTGCGATAGAACTTGCCGGCTTCGATGGTGAGGGGGGCTGGTTCTAGGTTAGAGAGCTGGACATGCCAGTTGCGTCCTGTTTCTCCCCATCCGTCGAAGGGCGCATCAAATAATACTCGGGCATAACTCTTTTCTAGCTTCTCAATAAGCCCGATCGAACCTCTGTGACGATACTCATATTCACCGGCAGTTAATCGCACCCGATCACCTACCTTGAAGGCAGGCTTGCCAGTTGCGTCAGCAACGGGCACGCGTTCCACAGTGAATTCGCTCACAAGGCGATGACGTTTGTCGCCAACATTATCTGTGAAGACGACAATCGCCTCACCATCTTGTTCATAAGTCTCTTGGACATAAAAAGTATTACCGGCCCTGTAGTCTTTGCAGGAATCATCAAATTTGGCCGTAATTCTATCGCCAACCTTCACTGTTTGCTTGTCAGCCATCACGCTACTCCCCTCGTCTTGGTGTTTTTCGTAAGCTTCACTTTCTTGGTGAAATCGACCGGGATGACGTTGTCCTCTTCAGGCTTGTCAGCCTCGACGCCGCCGTCGTCCTCTTCAAAATCTGGCTCAACTTCGAAGCGCGAGACCTCAAGTTGCACAAGGCCAGTACCGGGAATCATGAAACGCACAGTCAGCCAGCGAAAGCTGTCGCGCTCCTCGATGATGATGCCCTTCCACTTCCAAAGCCGATGGACGACGATCTCGCCGGGCAAATCCCAGCATTCCCCGCAATCGCAGGTCATGCGGCACCTCTTTTCGGTGCGCGGTGGTAAGTGACTGGCGCGTTCGAGACGTAGCGCCCGTCAACGAGACGTACTTCCTGTCGTGCCTCTGCTTTTTGCGCAGCCGTCCGGTAAGGCTTGCGGTTTGTCATGTCCCGCTCGCCAGTTCGCGTGTATTTGGTTTTCAAGGTATGCCCTCCTCATCGGGAGGTTAGTCGTCGGCCCCGTCATCCTCGCGGTCGGCCTGCCTTTCGGCAATTGTGCTGCCCCGTAAGGCTAGTGGACTGTGCCTGTGTATGGCCCGTCCAGAATAGTTATGCGGGGCAGTGAGACATAAATGTCCATGCATCCTCCCGAATAACCGCCGTTAAAAGTTGTGCGGCGCACAACGGTCTTCTCTGTTGGGCTTGGTGGCGGTAGCGTGGGCGATCTTTCGGAAAGCAGCGACCATGCGTGGCCTCTGGTAATGCCCATCAATTCCGCGATTTTCCCAAAAGACGCGCCATTTTTACGGTGCGCGGCGGCAGTTGCCTGCAGTCTGTGTCTTGATGAATGCTGCATGTCTCCTCGTGTCAGTTGGTGATGGTTGACAAGCGCCGCATCTATCGGCATCTGTCTCGTCGGCCGGGGTGGTACCTGGCAAGGAAACCCCGGCGTAGAAGTGGCTTCGGCCCTCCTCGTGTTAACCGGGATGTACGGGAGCGGCGGGGTAACGGGTGGTGCCGACCCACAACGCCGCTCTTTTTAGATTTCGGCGTTGGAACCAAATTCGCCGCCAAGTAGTTTTCTTCTTGATAAACAAGGAGATCACTATGCTTACAGCCGGTGTGATGTGGCTTTTTGGCGTTCCGCTCGTCGTCGTAATTCTTGTCTACTTCCTATTCCTCAGAAGGCGTTAACGCCTTCGTCTGGGAACGCCGAAAGCGCCGGCCGCGTTTCAGCGGCCAGCGTCCCTGATGATTTCTATGGTGGCACTTCAACGAGAGCCGGTTCGCTTCTGTCGGCAACTTTCGTCATTCGCTCTCTCCTCTATTTCGATTGCGCCTGAGCGCGGCTTCTATCTGTTGAGTGCCGATATCCTTGGGAGGATGTTTTCTGGCATCATGAGGTAGGCCCTCCTTCGAACTGTCCGGCGTCTTCTGCGTCGGTTAATGAGAATGGTTATATACGCTATTCGTATGTTCGTCAATCACTACAATACGTTTTTCGTATTCTTCGTTATGAAAACAAAAAAGGGCCGCTATAGCGACCCCTTACTACTATCCGATTAGCGTATTAAAGTTGGCGCCAGAATTCCCGCGAAATGCGTATCACCAGCTTGCGCGCCCAAACGATTCGAACGTCCTCTATGTCGGGAGCATTCGTACTAGATAGCGTGAACAACCCAGGCTCGGATCCGCGGCGGATCGTTTTGATTAGCATCCTGTCGTCCTCAAGACGAACCATGCAAGTCTGGCCAAGCGCATCGTCTGCAGTCAACTCCTTACCCGAATAGGCAACTAGGTCGCCATCTTCGAATATCGGATACATGCTGTCGCCACGCACGATAGCGCCAACCGTCCCCTGCGGCAGCGCCGCCGCTACAGAAACCTCATAAAGCGGATCGCCATCATCGATTGGACATACAGCCGCACCTGCCCCAACATAGCCAAGCACTGGAATCACAGACTTGCGATCCGGCAAAGGCAACCCGCTCAATCGGCTCATGACGACCATTTCATGAGCTTTAAGCTGACGCTTGCCTTTGAGTATTTCGCTAATAGTAGGCTGACGACCGAGACCGAGCTCTTTCGCTACTTGCTCTTGGGTGAGCCCGCTGGCCTCTAAGGCCTCCGCAAACCACTTGATTACTTCGCTATCCATAAATGCGTTATCGCATAATCGTATATTTATGTCATATACGCTTTTCGTATTTCTAGCTTGACCCTTCAATACGTTTACCGTATATATTTCCCTAGTAGCACGAAGACGGCCTCACCAGCCTGATCTGCTGACCATCCAAAACACGAGGAGAAACCCACATGACTGCAACGACACCGAGAAGAAGAAGCTCAAAGCCTCGCCTGAATGAAATCATCGGCGGCGGGTTCTTTGTATTCCGCCGCGGCAAGAAGACTGGCCGCGTTGGCGTCTATACCACCATGCCATACGAACACGGCTCGTTTGAGCAGGCTTTGGCCGAGGCGACGCGTCTCGCTGCCCTTTGCCCCGGCGAGACCTTCGAAGTTTTCCAGACGAGCGGCGCAGTGGCTTGCTGTGCTCCAGTTGAGCTGTCGGAGGCTGCATAAGATGGAGCGCGACCCCAACACTGAACTGGAGGATGCGCCGCTGTCGCGCGGACAAAAGAACATCGTCGACGCGCTGGCAGCGATCTATCCTCGCCGCATCTACATCAACGACCTCGTCGATAACGTCTACGCCTTCGATCCGAATGGCGGACCAGACAATGCGCGGCAAGTTGTGCGAACGCAAATTTGCCATCTCCGCAAGCGCCTGCCTTCCTTTGGCTGGATGATTCCGCAGACAAACGGCCAGCAAGGTCAACGGGGGTTCTACCGTCTCATGCCAGTTGCCGAGAACGACAACGTTAAGCAGGAAAGGGCAGCAGCATGAACCGCGCGCTTTTGGAACTGCTTGCCGACGACGATTTTGAAACGGAAACCGACGCACCGAAGGCCGGCAATGTCGAGCCTATGCGCCGCCCTGATTATCGCGCCAAGAAGCATGCACGCCCACAGCCGTGGCTGCGTTATGCGGCACGCGAAGCGGTCGAGATGACCGTCGTTGTAGCCTTTTGCGTTGCTGTGTGCGGCGTTGGGTTGGGGTTATCCGCATGAGGCGCGAAAGATAGCGACGGGGCGTCTAAGCCCCCGAACCCCCAGGAATAACGGCCTTTGCGCGTCTGGCGCCACGGCTTTTTGCACCCACCAAACACGAGGAGAATGACATGCACAGACATGTATCGACGACGCACAACATTGTGGCACCCACCCTGACCGCCGCTGAATTTCAGCAACAAGGCACGACCGCCGCGCAGGTCCTGTCGATTTCAAAGGCCGTGCGCGCTCTTGGCTACCACATTGAAGCCGAGACGCTACGCGACACCGCTTTCGAACTGGCGCGCATTACCGGCGCTCGGTTCCGCTATGGCGCTCCGCGCCAGCGTCGCAGCCCGGCCAACGACAATCGCCGTCGGCCACATAGGCAGTAAGAGCTCGGAACACCTAAGCTGCGATATCGCTATCAAGGCTCATCAAGTATTCGACGAGCTCTTCCGCATCTCTCTTCCGGAGAGAACAGCAACCTTGGCCATTAAGCGAGACAGGTTGGTTCGTGACCGTTTCTTGTACTGACCAAAGACCATCTGGCTGTTGAGAAATGTAATAATAATGACTTGTCATAGCCAGCCCTCGCCACAGTGCATTCGACATCTTATCTCTCCCGCTATTCAATTATTAGGACAAATACCCCATCAACCAGAGCACCAGAATTACAGGGAGGGGTAATCCAATGAGCCAAAGCAATCCGCCCTTCAGCATGTGCAAAAATCTCCATCATTTCATTCCGCGCACTAACGCCCGAGGACGATCGATGGTTCCGCTAAAGATCATGAATTGAGAAGATTTAATCAGCCAGTTTGTAGGAGCAGCTATGCCCCTTATCGACCGCCGCCCCAAACTAGTGACGTCGTGTAGGCGGTCCACGATGTGTAAAGGAAGACTGCCAATTCAAATAGAAGGCGATGTCGGCCGCTTCTGCTTCGGAAAGATCGCACACAAATTGTCCGCCAATTTTCGGGATTTCACCCGATTTGGCGTCAAATACCGACCAAGTACCATTCGGTTCACAGCGAGTAAAAAAGCGTACTTTGGGCATAGTCGTGGGCTCGTAACTCTGCCATTTTTACTCAGAATTTTGGGGTTTTCAACCGCCATTTCGCGCGCAAGGAGGCTGGGCATGACTTCTAAAGAACTAACACACGACGAACTGAAAGCCATCGTTGCCGCAAAGCTGGATGTTCCAAACACCACGGCGACAGACATCCTGTCCGCGATTCTTGACGCGCGGCAAGAACCCTCTGAGGCAATGAAACTCATAGGAACGTGCTATTGCGATGAACCGGCTTCAGCTTGGCTTGCAATGCTTGCGGTGTCTCCTCTCGTAGAGCAGAACATATGAAACTCACCCGTGCGCAAAAGAAGCTATTAATTTCTCTTCAAAGCCGTGCTGAGTTTTTGAGTCGTGGAGAAGAAGTTCCTGAGCAATTGGTAAAGATGCGATTGGCGAAGTGGGTTGATACCTATATGGGGCGAGGTCTTCTATCGATTACACGTGCGGGCCGCGCCGCACTGAGCAAGAAAGATGAAGTGCAATGAACGCGCGTAGGCAAACGCGAATTCTCATCATCGCTGTGGCCATCGTCGCCTTCATCGTTGCCTATAACAACATTCCGCAAATTCGCATCGGAGAGCGTGCGCAAGGCAGCTACGAGGGTGGAAGCGCAACAGACGAGGATGTTTCGAAGGCAGTGCAGGAAGCACAGAAAGCCGCGGAGAAGGCAGGCCGTGTCGTGTCGCCGGAAAGTGAGTGAGCGGTGCCAGCTTACACCTACGCCGACACTGAACGATGGCTAGACGCTATTGCCGGTGTAATTGCCTGTTTCCCTGAAACGGAACAGAATCTCCTGCCACTTTATGAGCGTGTAGAGAGGATGCAGCGCAGTCTAGCTGGAAACGACAATATTCGCGACCGCATCAAATCACGGCTGCGTCGAACGGCAGCGTGAATTTTTCCATCTGTTCTTTTCGCCATTCCAAGGAACCGCCCGTGCCATATCGTGGGCGGTCAACTGTATGGCCCATCAGCATCCGGCGCAGTTCATCGTCCAGGCCCGCCTCTTTCATGCGATCCTCGAATGAGTGGCGAAGCGAATAGACGGTATAGCCGGCACTCTTCGGAAACAGCTCGTTGTCCTTGAAATACTTATTCAGCGTCGCCGATAGCGTGTCTTCCTTGTTCTTGTAACGAGGGAAGCCATTCCGATGTTTCTTAAAAACCTCATGCGCTATGCCGACCAACGGCAGCTTGCGAACAGACGAAGCGGTTTTAATCTCGCGCGGATCTGCAGCATCTTTTCGTGGCGCAATCAGGATATGCGGAACCTTGTCGGCCAGGAATATGTGCTCGGCCGTAATGTTGCAAAGTTCGCTTGGCCGACAGCCCGTTTCAATCATCGCTAGCACGATCCCGCGTGCCTCATCGTTCATACTGACGAGCGGGCCGTATGTCAGGAACTTGTCGCTGATCAACTGCGTCGGGATCGGTGGCCGTGACTTTTCAACCTTCTCCGCAAAGCTTAAATCGCGGAACGGGTTCGGCCGATCCCTGTCGCCCATATGCTTGAAGTATTCAGCAAAGAGAACACGCATCCCGCCCATCATGCGATTGCCCATACTGGCGGATATCGGCTGCTTCCCTTTGGCTGGCTTCGTTATCATTTGTAGCCAAACCTTATAGAATTTCTGGGCGTCCTCGCGCGTTATGTCCGCGATAGCCTTATCCGAGACAATCTTCACAAAATGGTCGATCGCCCGCTGCTTGTGTGCGCGCCAACGTTTCTTCTGGATTTCGCTTTTTCCAGTCAGTTCATCTGGCGTAATTTCATCGAAGTAGATTTTCAACGCCTGCTTTACAGAGACCGACGGGATGCTTGCGGCTCCCACGGTTGCAGTGTCTTCAGCAGGATTTCCCGTGACGAGTTGTAAACGGCCAGCCAGCGCATCATCAGTCAGCAAAAGCATTTTTTCTGCTGGCATATAGGAAATGCCGATAGCCTCGGCTCGCTTAATGGCGGCATCATAAAGTGCCCTTGCCTTATCGCCAGCAGCCCCAGCCTTCAACATCGCCCATAACGCGTCGTCAGCAGATTCGTATTCGTTGCGCTTCGTCATCGCGCGAGCCAGGTCGTTTGTCTTTAAGCTGATCCTGACAATCGGGGCTCGGCCATCTTTGGACGCGACGTCCGTCGGCACTCGCCTGACGTATTGGTAGACGCCATCACGATCTTTCAAATAACGGTGCGGATCAGTTTTGATACGATAGCCAGCCATACAAGCATGATACCATAGCGTGGCACACATTGTAGCGCATTTTGTAGCACAGTATGTATCACAAAACGGTACGTTTAAGATCAAACCAACAACAAAAATTCCGCCTAAGCGGTTGATATTGTTATATTATTTTTGATGAATGGCTGAAAGTAATGGTACGGTCGGTTGGAGTTGAACCAACGACCTCAGGAGCCACAATCCTGCGCTCTAACCAACTGAGCTACGACCGCGTACCTTTGCCGGTATGAGCGCCTCAGCGCCGCCGACAGGGGGTCACATACGGAGAATCGATCCATATTGCAAGCGATTATAGCGCTCTTTTTTCAGAAATTCCCAATTGTCGGATTCAATGTCGAATTCCACCCATATTCTACAGAGACTGGTAACCATTGCAGGCGGCTGGCTGTGAACAACCGAAATATCGGGCACAACCTGTAAAATTGCCATTCCGGCATTAACTAATGAAACAGAAAATCGGGCTCATACCGTATGGGAATATGGACCCGCGGCCTCAGTGAGCTTATTAACAGGCGGTTAATGGCTACGACGGGGCGGTCGAAAGAACAGATAAGGACCGGTATGTCTGGATCATACCCATTCATCGATATTGCCGCGCTGGACGCTATCCGCGAAGGCTTTGCCAAAGGCGATGCGCAGATTGTACTGACACGCGACCTGTCGGCTGTGCTTTGGGTGAACGGCGCCGGAGCCAGACTGTTCGGCTTCGAACGTATCGAGGATATGATCGGCAGTGCAATCGATCTGCCTGTCGCCGCCCGCCGTCAAATCGCAGCCGCCAGCGACGATAACAGTGCAGAACCCCGCGCAGTGTCCGTGCGCCTTGGCGGCGGCCTTCGTTCTGAACTGACGCGCCTTTGGATTTCCCACATTTTTCTGCCCGATGGCGTGGCTGGTCTTGCGATCACCGCCAGCGGCACATCGAGCAATGCCGAAGATATCATCGCGGGTCTCAGCGATGACGACACGCATGTTGCGTTGATCGATGCCGACTGCAAGGTCATCGCGGCAAGCAAGCGCTTCGCCGCGCTCGATATTTCCGCTGCAACGCTTGAAGATCTGGTCGTGGAAGCCGCCGATACGCCTGACCGTATCGTCAAGCGCCGCATCCGTGCAGGTCGCCAGTCGGTTCCGGGCGCAATCGCCCGGCTGATCGATGCACCCGCGCTGCATCTTCTGTGCATCGTCGCCGAAGCCCCGGCGCAGGTCACAGCCGAGACAACATCGATTCAAGCGCACGAGCAAACCGCTGTCCAACCGCCAGAAGGCGCGGAAGAAATTCTTGAAGAAATGCTCCCTGAACAGGAACCGCACGAGCCGGTCGCTACGCCAGTGGCTGAGGCCGTCAGCGAGCCCGCAGTGGAAGCGCAAAAGCCGCAAGGCTTCCGGTTCGACCGCGATGCGCCGCCTGCCCGCTTCATCTGGAAGACCAGCGCCGACGGCGTGTTCAGCGAGATTTCGCCGGAGTTCGGCATCACTGTCGGCCCTAATTCGGCGGATGTAACCGGACGCCGTTTCAGCGATGTCGCCAATGTGTTCGGCTTCGATCATGATGGCAGCATTGCATCGCTGCTCAGCAAGCGCGACACATGGTCGGGCAAACGCCTGATGTGGCCCGTCGAAGGCACCAATCTGCGCGTGCCGGTGGAACTGGCCGCTCTGCCGGTCTATTCCCGTGATCGCGCGTTCATCGGCTTCCGCGGTTTTGGTCTGGTGCGCCCTGACGAAGCGGTAGAAGATCCGGAAGAAATCGGCCTCGCGCTGGCGGGCGGCATTCCGCAAAATCGCAAGCCTGAAGTTCAGGAGGCCGTCAACAGCGATGCCTCTGACGACGATGTACTGGCGCTGACCGAAGAGATCGCCAATGACGATCATCCCGGCGAGACGCTGCCGAAGCCGCCGCTCAACATCGCGCCCACAGCCGGACGTCGCGATTCAGACAAGGTGATCAACCTTCTGAATGCAGCGGCCCAGGAAAAGGTCGCATCCGATCAGGCGAAGCTCCTGAAAGTCAGGGAGCGCGAACAGCGTCCGGAAGGCGGACTGACCAAAACCGAGCGCAATGCGTTCCGCGAAATCGCGGATCGTCTGCGCAAGCAGGGTCTTTCCAGCTCGCAGACTGAGACGGTTTCCAACGTGCCGACGGACACGCCTGTCATTACGCCGGAAGAAGCCACCTCTGAAGCAACCCCGACAGCACCGGTTATCGAACCTGTCGCTCCAATTGCGGAAATTCCGGCAGAACAGCCCGCTGTTTCGCAACGCGAAGAGCAGCAGGTCGAAAGCCTTGCCAGCGACACCACTCACGAAACAGCTGCTATAGACGAGACAGCGCTGCTGGCCAATCTGCCGGTTCCCGTAATCATCCATTCCGGCGACGAAGTGCATTACGTCAATCAGGCGCTGCTCGACCTCACCGGCTATGATGCGATTGAAGACATTCGCCATGCGGGCGGCGTAGAAGCGCTGTTCAACAGCGAAAGCGATGACAATGCGCCGCGTCAGGGAATGGTGCTGCGTCATGCCGATGGCAGCGAACAGCCGGTCGATGCGCATCTGAACGCAATTGCATGGCAAGGCGGTCGCGCCTTGTTGCTGAGCCTCATGCCCGTTGCCGAAGCACCGGTTGCAGCTGCACCTGTTCAAACAGCCGTGCCGCAATCCGTCACCGATGACGAGGAAAAGCAGGCGCTGGAAGCCCATGTGGATGAGCTGAAAACCATCCTCGACACAGCGACCGATGGCGTCGTGCTGATCGACCCGGAAGGGCGCATCCGCTCGATGAACCATTCTGCATCCGCTCTGTTCGGCTATGACCGTGACGAGACGGAAGGCAAGTTTTTCTCCATGCTCTTCGCCATCGAAAGCCAGCGCGCGGCGATGGATTACTTGAGCGGACTGTCCGGCAATGGCGTGCTGAGCGTGCTCAATGATGGACGCGAGGTGATCGGTCGCGAAGCCAAGGGCGGCTTCATCCCGCTCTTCATGACCATCGGCAAGCTGCCGCAGAAGCGGGGTTTCTGCGCCGTGCTGCGCGACATCACGCAGTGGAAGCGCACGGAAGAAGAACTGACAAATGCGCGCAAGGAGGCCGAACGCGCCTCCAACCAGAAAACCGATTTTCTGGCGCGTATCAGCCATGAAATCCGCACGCCGCTGAATGCTATTATTGGCTTTTCCGAACTGATGGCCGACGAGAAATTCGGCCCCATCGGCAATGATCGCTATCGCGATTATCTGCGAGATATCAACCGCTCCGGCAATCATGTGCTGGCGCTCGTCAACGACCTGCTGGATATCTCCAAGATCGAAGCCGGTGCGCTTGAAATGCAGTTTGAAGCGGTGTCGCTGAATGACGCAATTGCCGAGGCCATTGCACTGATGCAGCCGCAGGCAAATCGCGAGCGCATCATCATCCGCTCCAGCTTCCAGTCCAATCTGCCGGACATCGTCGCGGATGCGCGTTCGATCAAGCAGGTGGCGCTCAACCTTCTGTCCAATGCAGTGCGGTTTACCGCGCCCGGCGGTCAGGTCATTGTCTCGACCAGCTATGAGATGAATGGCGACGTGGCGATGCGGGTGCGCGATACGGGCATCGGCATGACCAAGTCGGAAGTCGAGCAGGCGCTGAAGCCATTCCGTCAGGTCAATGCCTCGCAGCGCCGCCCAAGTGAAACGGCTCGTGATTGGCGTAATGAAGGCACCGGCCTCGGATTGCCGCTCACCAAGGCGATGGTTGAAGCCAACCGCGCCCAGTTCGCAATCGACTCGACGCCCGGTCGCGGTACGGTTGTGGAAATTCTTTTCCCGCCGACACGGGTTCTGGCCGACTGATCAGCTCCATCCTGATTTCCAAAAAAAAAGCGCCGGGCAAAGCCGGCGCTACGAGAATCTCAGAGACAAAGACACAAAAGCAACTTGCAAGAGGATGCCGGAAACGGCGGCTCGATCATCACCCGTTGTGTTAACGCTTTTTCGCATAATGCCAGTTAATGCGACCTTAATTTCATCGTTCAGAATTTACACATTCGTAGCGACTGTAAAATCAGGGTTAAATTTCAGACAGTAATTGATTAACCATAGAGCGTTGCCAGCAAAATTGTGACACGGTTTTGCGTCAAGAACTGCGCGAAAACAATTTGAGCGATTCCCTTCAGGGCAGAACCGTTCTAAACCGAATCTGCGAAGGCGGCTTTGCTTTGTGGCGCGGCTCGTTTAAACGAGAATAAAAGGGATTAGGGATCGGATGGTTGATGCGCTGGCCTAAGTTCGCACGCCTTGTCATCGCGCTCGTCATTCTTTGTGCCGCGGCTGCAGCGACCTTGCTGGCCGTGGTGCCTTTCATTGTCTCGACCGATGCGATCCGCGTGCGTGTGGCGCAGGAAATCAGTGCCTGGACCGGCTATAGCGTCGAACTTCGCGAAGCCCCTCGCCTGAAAGTCTTCCCCGTGCTGCGCGCCTCGCTGAACGGCGTCACCTTGAGCAAGATGACCGAACAGGGCCAGAAGCCCTTCATGAGCGCGGCCCGCATTGACGTTGAACTGTCGCCGCTTGATGCGATCATGGGGCATATTTCCTTCTCGGAAACGCAGATCGTGCGCCCGCATGTCAATCTCGACGGGCCGGTTTCCAATTTCCCTGCGCTGCTCGACGCCATTGCCAATTCCAACGGTCGTCTCGGCACCGCAATCCGTGCACAGCGCGCCTTGCAGCAGCGCGGCACAAACAACAACACGCAGGCAGCCGAACAGGCATCGCAGCCTTTCGGCCGTGTGGTGGTGCGCGATGGAACGGTTTCATTTCCGCGCCCTGAAAATGGCGGTGGAAACGGTGGAGATCCTGCCAAGGATGAACAGCTGACCAATGTGAACATGACGCTGGAATGGCCCCAGACGTCGAGCGCGGCGACGCTGCGCGGCAGCGGTAAATGGCGCAATGAAGCCTCGCAGTTCAGCATCACGGCGGCACAGGCGCTGCCGCTTCTGGCAGGCGGCACTTCGGATGTGACGGCGAGCTTTACCGCCAATCCGCTAAGCCTGACCTTTCAGGGCAAGGCCAACATTTCGGAAGACCGTTTCTTCGAAGGTGATCTGAGCGCGAAGACACCATCCTTGAGCGGAGCGGTGCGCTGGCTGAGCCTGCCGCCCATCGCGGGCAGTTCGCAGGTCGGTGCGTTCTCGCTCGATTCCACCATTACCGCCACGCCGAAGCGCTGGAAATTTGCCGACGTTGAGATGAACGCTGGCGACAGCCCTGCCAAGGGCGTGATTGAAATCGGCCTTGAACAGGAACAGCCGGCCGTCACCGGCACGCTTGCCTTCGACAAGCTGGACCTTCGCAGCCTGTTCGCGGCTTTTGTGCCCCTGCCGGACACCACCGCACGCGCACCCAATGATCGCGGCAATACGGACGCCATCGATACGAGCTTCTTCGACCGTTCGGAGTTTGATCTGCGTCTTTCCGCCCAGAACGCCACGGCAGGCCCCGTCACGCTGACGGGCGTTGCAGCCGCGATCCAGATTCGCGGCGGTCGTGCGATTTTCGATATTGGCGACGCCAAGGGGTTCAACGGCACCTTGCAGGCAAATGTGCAGATCGTCCGCGATCTCAAGAGTGCCACGGGTGAGCTGCGTTTTAACGCGAGCGACATCGAGAGCACGCAGTTCCTGACGGCGCTTGGGTTCGACAAGCCGTTTATCAGCGGCAAGGGCAATGTCTCGCTGTTCATGAAAGGCCCGGTCAATCGCTGGTCCGGCCTGCTTTCCAGCGCACAGGGCAATGTGTCGGTGCAACTGAACAACGGCCAGATGCAAGGCTTTGCCGTTCAGGACTTTCTGACCAAGGCGCAGAGCGAGCGGTTCTTCGCGCTGGAACGCAAAGACAATGTCGCACTGGCCTTCAACCGGCTTGACCTCAAGGCCAATCTTTCCGAAGGCGTGGCGTCGCTGGAAAGCGCACGCCTCGACACTTCGGACGGGACGCTCAATCTTGCTGGCATCGTGCCTTTCGTGGATCGCAGTCTTGCGCTGAGCGGCGAGGTCATCTTCCCCAACAGCCAGCCTGAAACGCCAGAACAGCAGCCGCAGGCCGGAGCGGAAGGCCAACCAGCGCCAGCGCCCGCCGAGAATGCAACGCCCGCCAAGCCGCCATTGCATTTCTTTGTCGGCGGCTCCTGGGATCGGCCATTCATCTCGCCATCGTCAACCGGATTGGGGCAGTAAAGCCCCAATCAAAGCCAAGCATTTCCAGCAAAAGTGCAAAGCGGTTTTGCGTAGGATAATGCGTCAAAACAAATAGATAGAGCGGTTCCAAGATTCCGTTTTAACCGGAACCGCTCTAACCCATACGGAATGCTGCCTGCTCATCGCGACGGCGCTGCACTTCGCGGCGCTTGTTGACGATGGATGCGATGATGACGCCCGTGGTCACCAGCGCGATCAAGATGGTGCAGACCGCATTGATTTCCGGCGTCACGCCAAGACGCACCTGGCTGTAGATTTTCATCGGCAGCGTGGTGGCGCCCGGCCCGGAGGTGAAGCTTGCAATCACCAGATCGTCAAGCGACAGGGTGAAGGCCAGCATCCAGCCAGAAACCACCGCAGGCAGGATCACCGGTAGCGTGATCTTCATGAAGGTGGTGACCGGTGGCGCGCCGAGATCCATCGCTGCTTCCTCCAGCGAGCGATCAAAACTCACCAGACGCGACTGCACCACGACCGCCACGAAACACATTGCGAATGTGATATGGGCCAGCGTGACGGTCCAGAAACCGCGGTCGAAATTCATCGCCACGAAAAGCAGCAGAAGCGACAGGCCGGTGATGACATCCGGCATGACCAGCGGCGCGTAGACCATGCCCGAAAACAGGATGCGACCGCGGAAGCGGGTATAGCGCGTCAACGCCAGCGCCGCGAGCGTACCCAGCACGGTTGCAATGGTCGCCGACAGGAAGGCGACGCGGATCGTCACCCATGCCGCGTCCATCAGCGCCTGATTGCGGAACAGCTCAACATACCATTTGGTCGAGAACCCCGCCCAGACCGTCACCAGCCGGGATTCATTGAACGAATAGATGACCAGCAGCACGATGGGCAGATAGAGGAAGGCGAAGCCGACAACCACCGATGCGATATTGAAACGGGACCAGTTGTTGTTCATCGCTTATTTCCCCTTTTCCTGCGCACGTGCCTGCACCTGCTGGAAGATCACAATCGGCACGATCAGCAGGATCAGCAGCACCACCGCAACAGCGGACGATACCGGCCAGTCGCGGTTGGAGAAGAACTCGCTCCAGATCGTCTTACCGATCATCAATGTCTGCGATCCGCCGAGAAGATCGGGGATCACGAATTCACCGACAGCCGGGATGAAGACCAGGAAGCAGCCTGCCAGAACACCGGCAAGTGACAGCGGAAACGTGATTTTCCAGAATGCGGCAAACGGCGTGCAGCCCAGATCCTGCGCTGCCTCAATCAGCGAATAATCCATCTTTTCAAGCGACGAATAGATCGGCAGCACCATGAAAGGCAGATAGGAATAGACGATACCGATGAAGACCGCCGTATCGGTGTTCAGAATGTTGAGCGGCGTATCAATGACATTGAGCCACATCAAAAACTGGTTCAGCAGCCCTTCGGGCTTCAGAATACCGATCCACGCATAGACGCGGATCAGGAACGAGGTCCAGAACGGCAGGATCACCAGCATCAGCAGCGTCGGGCGGATTGTCGTCGGCGCGCGCGCAATGCCATAGGCCATCGGATAGGCCACAAGGAGCGTCAGGAAGGTCGAAATGGCCGCGATGCGGACGCTCGACAGATAGGCCTTGTAGTAAAGCGGGTCATCCAGCAGCCAGAGATAATTGGCGAACGACAGCTGCTTGATCTTCTCCCAATTGGACGCGAAGCCCTGGGCCAGATCGAATGTTGGCATATAGGCCGGGATCGCCATCGCGACTTCCGACAGGGAAATCTTGAAGACGATGAAGAACGGGACGAGGAAGAATACCAGCAGCCAGAAATAGGGTATCGCAATGACGAGGCGGCTGGCGATGGAAGCAATCAGCTTCTGCATGGGGCAATCCTCACGCTGTGAGCACCAGACCGGCGTCGGTATCGAAGGAAACCCAGACGCGCTCGTCATAGGTCAGCGGATTTTCGGTCTTGCGCACCGCGTTGAGGCTGGCAGCCTTGATGGTGCGGCCATTGTCGAGACGCACGTGGAAAACCGTCATATCGCCGAAATAGGCGATATCCCACAACTCGCCTTCCACCGCGTTGACTGACGCTTCTTCCGGCTTGGTGCGCGAAATGCGGGTCTTTTCCGGGCGCACCGCATACCAGACCTTCTGGCCCGGATTGAGCTGCTCGCGGGTTTCGGTCTGGATATGGAAGCCGAATTTTTCGGTGGCGATTTCCGCCTCGCCATTGGCGGACTTCACCACTTCACCTTCGATGATATTCACATTGCCGATGAAGTCGGCCACGAATTTGGAGCGTGGCGCTTCATAGACTTCAGCTGGTGTCGCCACCTGCTTGATGCGGCCCTTGTCCATGACCGCGATACGGTCTGACATGGTCATGGCTTCTTCCTGATCGTGGGTCACGACCATGAAGGTCATGCCAAGCTTGACCTGCAAATCCATCAGTTCGAACTGGGTTTCTTCGCGCAGTTTCTTGTCGAGCGCGCCAAGCGGCTCATCCAGCAGCAGCACCTTGGGGCGCTTGGCGACGGAGCGGGCAAGCGCCACGCGCTGGCGCTGGCCGCCAGACAACTGATGCGGCTTGCGCTTGCCATATTGCTCCAGCTTCACGAGCTTGAGCATTTCCGCAACGCGCGCATCGATTTCCGATTTCGCCATACCGTCCTGCTTGAGGCCGAAGGCGATATTGTTCTCGACCGTCATATGCGGAAACAGCGCATAGGACTGGAACATCATGTTGACCGGGCGTTTATAGGGCGGGATGCCGCGCATATCCTGACCGTCCAGCGTGATACGGCCAGATGTCGGCTCCTCGAAGCCTGCCAGCATGCGCATCAGCGTGGTCTTGCCACAGCCGGATGCACCCAGCAGCGCAAAGAACTCGCGGTTGAAAACATTCAGCGACAGATCATCGACGGCGGTGAAATCGCCGAAGATTTTCGTCACATTCTCGAAAGAAATGTAGGGCTTGGCCGCCGCGTCATTCCAAGGCGCAAATTTGCGGCGAAAGCTGCCAAAAGATTCCATACCGTTCCCCTATCCGATCTACCCGGAACCAAAAGTTCGTCTCAAAACGAGACTGCTTTCGATGATTATGCAGCATTTACAAGACGTAGAGCGGCCCTCTGTCCAACAGTGAGCCGCTCTTCACAATGTCATATGCGGGTCAAACCCCGGCATAGAGCGGTTCCAGTTAAAAACGGAATCGTAGAACCGCTCTATCTATTTGTTTTTCGCATTATCCGACGCAAAACCGCTACGCACTTTTGCTGGAAATGCTCTAGCGTTCGATTATTACTGGCCTGTGACGATCTTGGTCCAGGCACGGGTCACCACGCGCTGGGTCTTGGTGTCATAAGGCGTCGGCACGAACAGCTTCTTCATGACGTCTGCGGTCGGGTAGATCGCCGGATCATTAAGGATGTCTTTGTTGATGAATTCCTGCGAAGCCTTGTTGCCATTGGCATAGAACACATAATCCGAAGCCTTGGCCGCCACTTCCGGACGCATGATATAATTCATGAATTCCAGTGCTTCCGGCACATGCTTGGCATCAGCCGGGATCGCCATCTGGTCAAACCACATCAAAGCGCCTTCCTTCGGGATCGAATAGCCGATCTCGACGCCCTGATTGGCCTTTTCGGCGCGATCGCGTGCCTGGAAAATGTCACCCGAATAGCCGATGGCCATGCAGATATCGCCATTGGCGAGTGCATTGATATATTCCGACGAGTGGAACTTGCGAATATTCGGGCGGATCTTGAGATAGAGATCCTGCGCCTTCTGCAAGTCGTCCGGCGACGGAGAATTTGGATCAAGGCCGAGATAGTTCAAAGCCGGACGCAGCATTTCGCTGGCGGAATCCAGAAGATAGATGCCGCAATCCTTCAGCTTTGCCGACTTTTCCGGATCAAACAGCACGTCCCACGAATCGATGGTGTCGGTGCCGAGCGCTTCCTTGATCTTGGCCTTGTTGTAGCCAATGCCGGTAGTGCCCCACATATAATTGACCGAGTATTCGTTGCCCGGATCGTAGGTTGCGGCTCGGTTCGAAATCTCGTCCCACATATTCTTGAGGTTCGGCAGCTTGTCCTTGTCGAGCTTCAGGAACACGCCAGCGGGAATCTGGCGGCCAAGAAATTCGCCCGACGGAACAACGAGATCATAGCCGCTGCCACCGGCCAGAAGCTTGGTTTCGAGGATTTCATTGGAATCATAGACGTCATAGACGACCTTGATGCCCGTTTCCTTGGTGAAATCCTTCAGGATGGAGTCGTCGATATAATCCGACCAGTTGTAGATATTGACCACCCGCTCCTGTGCGCTGGCGGAGAATGTGGCGGCGGCAACAACGCTCGTCACGACGGTGGTAGCCAGAAGGAAGGATTTGATCCCCATTATTTGCTCCATTCTACACGCTCATTTTCGGTGCAGGTACAGGTTGGATATACTATTCCTTGATTGCACTTTTTTAGATTGCACCGGTTTCGTCAACCGCCTGCGTCGATCACGAACATAAAAAATTGCAACCTGAGCGCTGCTGGAGGGGCGATGAGATTTCGGCTGTGCTGAGCCGAAAATGGTGGGGTTTGAGAACCGGAGCGGAATGTACTTCAAGCAAAGTCCCGAAAAGTTGCAGACTTTTCGGATAAGACTTGCGTAAAAGGAGCATACATGAGCACCGGAAGCGAAAAACCACGCCATTTGCAGGCCATCACAGCCGAAATATCGCGCCCCTTCGCGCCTCTATTGGAAATCGAATGCTGATAGCCCCGCCACCATCTCGTCCAGTCCTAACGGGCGGGTCAAAGGCGGCTCGGCGCGGGTGACGCAGCCTTGCCGCTCGCACAGACGACAAGCCGGACCAATCTCTGTATTGCCCGCCTTTGCGATAGCAGCGCCGTAAACGGTCTCTTCCCCCGCCTCCAGCGCGCAGCCAAGCAGGATAGCGGTGCGGCGCGGGCGCTCGTTGAATGCGCCTTGCGGCCCTTCCAAAGTGCGCGCGACGGTGAGAAATGCGGTGCCATCCGGCAGTTCCGTTGGTTCGACCAGCACCTGACCCGCCTGCGCGAAAGCCGCATAGACCGGCAGTTTCGGGCACTGCCCGCCAAAGCGTGTCGGAAAACCCTCGGCGCCTGCTACGCGCAACCGGTTACCGGCATGGTCGATTTCCATCACAAAGAACGGCAGAGCGCTCGCCCCCTGCCGCTGCAAGGTGGTGAGACGGCTCGCCGCCTGCTGGAACGACACCCCGAACCGCGAGCGCAATGCATCGACATCATAGCGCATCCGCACCGCGGCATCACGAAACTGGCGATAGGGCATCATCAGCGCCTGAGCAGCATAGCGCGCCAGCTCGAACCGGGCGATGCGCTTTGCTTCACCGGACGACAGCTTCAGCCCTTCCGTTTCCGCGCCGATCACCACCTGCATACGGATGAGCGCCGCTTCCATGGCGATCTCCTGCAACTGATCAAAAGGCGACAGACGCTCCGAAATAAACAGGCGCTGTGAATGGCGATCATAGCGCCTGCGCCAGTTGGGCATGGTCGCGACCGGCAATGTGCGCACCGTGATACCATGCTCGCGCCGCAGCCATTCCTTCAAGGCTGCCGACAGATCGCCATCCGGTTTCAGCAGCGCGAAAAAGCTCTCTGCTTCTTCTTCGATACGCGGATAGTGATTGGGACGTCGCGCCATCACATCGCGCACTTCATCCAGCGGCAGGCGTGTGGCGGAAAGCTGCGCCGCACTCCCCTCATGCGACAGCAATTGCGACAGATCGGACAGGCGTTGCTGCTGCTCGCGATAGGCCCGGTAGAGCTTCATGATTCCGACGGCGGCGTTGGGGGCCGCCTCGCCGATTTCGACCAGTTCCTGATCACCCGGCAACTCGCCAGTCAGAAGCGGATCGGAAAATACTTCCTTCAATCCGGTGATCGTAGCACCACTTTCGGCCTGCAAACTATCAAGGTCGAGCTTGTAAACACTGGCGAGCCGCAACAACAGCTGCACCGTCAAGGGCCGCTGGTTGCGCTCGATCAGATTGAGATAGGACGGCGAAATGCCAAGCGCCTCGGCCATGGCCGTCTGCGTCAGGGACCGCTCGTTGCGAATGCGCCTGATGCGCGGCCCGGCAAAAATCTTGCGTTCGCTCAACTCTGTCCTCCCAAACCCGCGATGATGAATTTTACAATTCATGACAAAATAACTGCAAAGTCAGACTTTGACAATCTTTACAAATTTACAGAGTGCCTTCGTCAAATATCCGACAGCTTAACTTCAATTTTAATGCGCTTTTGCTGCTTTTTCTGGCTCATCATCCAATGCGAATGTAAATTCAGTCACAGAAAGAGCAGCGACTAACCGCTCTTCGAGAACCAGTGAAAAGTGTGAGGAGACACCGAGATGACAGATTTTTACAGCCTTATTCCTTCGGCGCCCAAGGGTCGTTTCGACGGTATCGAACGTGCGCATACGGCCGAAGATGTAAAAAGGCTGCGCGGTTCGGTGGAGATCAAGTATTCGCTGGCTGAAATGGGCGCAAACCGCCTCTGGAAGCTGATCCATGAGGAAGATTTCGTCAACGCGTTGGGCGCGCTTTCCGGCAATCAGGCCATGCAGATGGTTCGCGCCGGACTGAAGGCGATCTACCTCTCCGGCTGGCAGGTTGCAGCGGATGCCAATACGGCATCGGCCATGTATCCGGATCAGTCGCTTTATCCGGCTAATGCGGCTCCGGAACTGGCCAAGCGCATCAACAAGACCTTGCAGCGCGCCGATCAGATCGAAACCGCCGAAGGCAAGGGACTTTCGGTCGACACCTGGTTTGCCCCGATCGTTGCCGATGCTGAAGCAGGCTTCGGTGGACCGCTGAACGCTTTCGAGATCATGAAAGCCTTTATCGAGGCCGGTGCGGCAGGCGTGCATTATGAAGACCAGCTCGCTTCGGAGAAGAAGTGCGGCCATCTTGGCGGCAAGGTTCTGATCCCGACAGCAGCGCATATCCGCAACCTCAACGCGGCGCGCCTTGCGGCAGACGTGATGGGAACGGCCACACTGGTCATCGCCCGCACGGATGCGGAAGCTGCCAAGCTTCTGACCTCGGATATCGACGAGCGCGATCAGCCCTTCGTTGATTACGATGCAGGCCGCACGGCGGAAGGCTTCTATCAGGTGAAGAACGGCATCGAGCCATGCATTGCCCGTGCGATTGCCTATGCGCCTTATTGCGATCTGATCTGGATGGAAACATCCAAGCCCGATCTCGAACAGGCTCGCCGCTTCGCGGAAGCCGTGCACAAGGCGCATCCGGGCAAGAAGCTCGCCTATAACTGCTCGCCGTCGTTCAACTGGAAGAAGAACCTCGACGACGCCACGATTGCCAAGTTCCAGCGCGAGCTAGGCGCGATGGGCTACAAGTTCCAGTTCATCACGCTGGCCGGTTTCCACCAGCTCAACTTCGGCATGTTCGAACTGGCACGCGGCTACAAGGACCGGCAGATGGCAGCCTATTCCGAACTGCAACAGGCGGAATTTGCAGCCGAAGCCAACGGCTACACCGCGACGAAGCACCAGCGCGAAGTCGGCACCGGCTATTTCGATGCCGTATCGCTCGCAATCACCGGCGGCCAGTCTTCGACCACCGCCATGAAGGAATCGACTGAAACAGCACAGTTCAGACCGGCTGCCGAGTAGCAGTCAGTAATCAAACAGGAGGAACAGTTCCATGAATTCGCCAGCACGCGTCAAGGAAAGAGCAGAAGAACAATCGTCAAGCATGTCCACGGATCAGCAGACCGTTATCCGTATGCTCGCCAACGATCTGCATCGCCTCAACTACACCGTCATGAAGGCGGTCGAGGCAGGCGTTTCGGTGGAACTGGTCCGCTCCGCCCGTCATCATGGTGGAGACGGCAACTGGGGTGATCTTCTGATCCCCGTTATCGTCACCCACGACAAATGATGACGATCCTGACAATTGCCGTCGCCACCATGTTCTTTCATCTTGCCGGTGGCGACGGCAGAAAACCCATCCCGGTCATTGCTTTCCAAAAGCCTTGACCGACCAGGTCACCCAACGCCTTCCTCGTCTTCACTCCGTCCCCCGGCTGCCCCTTCAGCCGGGGATTTTTTTGCACAAAACACCCATTTCAGAAATCGTCGTATTTTCCAGAATTGTAATAATTGTGAATATAAATTTAATACAGAATTGTATATCGAAGTACGCTTTAATTCATGCTTTCAATATAAATGTAAAAAATATCAAACGGAGAAAACAATGAAGAATAATATTCTATTTATTTATATTATATCAAGCGCGATTATTACAATTCCCAACCATTCAATGGCGAAAGAAGTCGCTACAACAGCATATCAAGATCAGGCGACGCGAGGCATCGTCGATGACATCGAGTGCATTTACAAAAAGGGCTTCTTCGACCCCGAGTGCTGGAAATCATAAGCCTCAACGACCGGAAAAGCCCCTTGGATGGGGCTTTTCTGTTTCAGCAGTTTGTGGAGCATCCAAACACAACGAACAAAACACAAGGATAGCCATATGAACGCCCTCCTCGCATTTCTTGCAATAGTGCTCATACCCTTGGCATTCGGCTCAAAGTATTCTGTTGTCCAGGACGTCAATGCTGCCACCATCAAGGACCGACAGTCATCGGCCCCACACACCATCGATTTGAAACTTCCAATCTGCATCATTGATCGGGAACTATGCGCTCCACGCATTTTGCCGTGATGCCGAAACAAGGCTGAACCCAATCAGTCATTCGCCCTCCCGACATGTACAAGCCTCCGACTGCGGGCGGCGCTTGTTTTTTCCCGCGACGGCCTCCCGCAGATGTTCTTCACTGGATTCACTGCTTGTGCTGCACGATGCTGAAATCCGCGCCAAACCGGCTTGCGATTGCCAGCGTATTTTTCTGGAAAGACACGTCAATTTTAATAGATTCTAATGAATATAAAATATCTTACAAAAAAATAATTCGATATTGGGCTATATAAATCGAATATTATCGTGCTTATCTGTAAATGCATCGATGCATATTTACTTTGAAAATTAATATTAGGATTTATATTATGAAGAAGTATTTAGTATATACCACGCTTGCACTGGCTACCATGGCTGCTTCTGCTGGTCAGTCTTATGCAAATCCCGTTCATGATGTTCAAAGCCAGCTATCTGCGAACGGCCCGGCCGATGGCTTTATTTGCATTGTAACGCCAGTCTTCAAGTGGTGCCCATTTAAGTAAGAACTCAAAGATGGAAGCTTGGGCATCAACCCAAGCTTCTCACAACAGCAGATAATCGACAGGCTGCGGGAGGTCCGGCAGATTGGCCTCCCCCAGGGCTTCCCGCAGGTTGATTTCAATCGTATCGGCAATTGCCTCTATCGGCAGATCGTTTGGCAAAACACCGAAAGGCTCTTCCAGTTCATCGCCCAGCGCATCAAGGCCGAAGAATGTATAGGCCACCAGCGTCGTCGCAAAAGGCGTGCCCCAGCCCAGCATGTCGGCAAAGCCGAACGGGATGAAAAAGCAGAACAGATAAGCCGTGCGGTGCAAAAGCAGCGTATAGCCGAAGGGCACAGGGGTGAACCGCAACCGCTCGCATGCCGCCTGTATCTCCGCCAGCGCACTGACGGAATTGTCGAGCGTCTGGAAATCGATCGGCTGGATATCGCCTTTCGCCCGCAGACCGGCCAGCACGCCGCCAAGCTTGCGCAGGATGAAATCGGGTCCGTTGCGGCTTGCGGCCATGGCGGCATGTTCATCCGTTGACAGCCACTTATCTCGCTTTGCGGTGCTATTGCCCGGACGAAGATGGACAACCATCGCCTGAGAAAAACCTATGGCGTAATGCAGCAACCGGGCGCGTGCACCTTCTGCACCTGGCACGACATCCAGAAACATCGTCTGGCGCGCGAGATTGCGTGTCGTATAGACCAGCTTGCCCCAGATTTTGCGCGCTTCCCACCAGCGGTCGTAGCAGGCATTGTTGCGAAAGCCGAGAAAGATCGACAGCGCAATGCCCAGCAAGGCGAAGGGCGTGCCATTGTTGAATGCGGGCACCCAACCCGGAAAGACATGATGCCCCGCTACCACAACCATCGACAGCAGAAACACTGCGCATATCTGCGGCAGTATGCGCACCACAATGGAGCCTTTGACGATGAAGAAGAGCTGCCACAAGGGCGGGCGCGGGCGAACAATCATAATATTTCAGTCCGGAAGCAAAGCGAGCCGCAAATAAAGCGGGAATAAACAGGCTATACACCCTTCTGTCAGCCAATAGCGAGCAGGAAGACCATCACGATCCTGTATTTTCTGCCGGTAGAATGCTGCACCGATCCCGATCATCTTGTGCGTTCAACACAGCCATGATCGCGCAGGATAAAATGTCGGTTCAGTCTTTCATTGATAGTGTCGCCCTAAAGACCGGCATCGACCCTGCGGTCGCCGAACGCGTTGCAGGGATCATGTTTTCCGTCGTTCAACACGAAAGACCGGATCTTGGCGCCCGCCTGTTCGACAAAATTCCGGGCGCGGAAGAACTGGCCAACGCCAATGACGTCATGGCCAGAAACGCCGAGGGCGGACTGTTGAGCTGGGTTGCCAATGCGGCCAACAGTCTTGCGGGTGAAAGAATCGGCGCCTTGTTGAAAGGCCTCGCGGCGCTGAAGGCGAGCGGCCTGACAATGGAGCAGATCAAGCAGGTCAGTTTGCAGGCGCTCAGTCACGTTCGGGAACTGGACAACCTGCTCGCAGACGAGCTTAAGGCGCATTCTCGCAATTTGAAGGCACGGTTCGGCCTTTGAAAGCGGGGCTTCGTCGCCCAGATAGCGACAGTTTTCCGATAACCAAAAAAGCCTGCTGGCCCCATTTGTCAACCACAGCCGACGCAGCTATCATGCACATATCGAAATCATTTTCTGGTGATGGATGTCTGCTGATACGACGGAAAAAAAGGTTACGCGTGCGCCGCGTCGCCGTACGCCTGCCTATGTCAAATCCCTGCGCGGGGTGAAAAACTGGAAGCAGGCAACCGAATGGCTAGCCTGGCGGGATATCGAAGACATCGAATGCATCACCCCCGATCAAGCGGGGGTTGCGCGCGGCAAGATGATGCCGTCCAAGAAATTCACGTCCAACACATCGCTGGCGCTGCCATCGGCAGTCTTCATGACGACGATTTCCGGCGATTATCCGGAAGACGGCTACGGCTTCCATTATCCGGAAGACGATGGCGATCTGAGACTATTGCCCGACCTTTCCACCCTGTCGGCTGTTCCTTGGGAAAGCGATCCTACGGCGCAGGTGATCTGCGATCTGGTCTATCAGGACGGACGCGCCGTTGAATTCACGCCGCGCAATGTGCTGCGCAATGTCGTTGCGGCTTACAACAAGCGCGGCCTCAAGCCGGTGGTGGCACCGGAAATTGAATTCTATCTGGTGCGCAAGAACCCCGACCCGGATTATCCGCTGACCCCGCCGGTTGGCCGTTCGGGCCGCGCCATCGGCGGCGGACAGGGTTATTCGATTGCGGGCGTCAACGAGTTCGATGAACTCATCGATGATATCTACCATTTCTCCGAAGGTCAGGGTCTGGAGATCGACACGCTGATCCACGAAGAAGGCGCCGGTCAGCTGGAAATCAACCTGCGCCATGGCGACCCTGTCGAACTTGCCGATCAGGTTTTCCTGTTCAAGCGCACGATCCGCGAGGCCGCGCTCAAACATGACATGTATGCCACCTTCATGGCCAAGCCCATTCAGGGCCAGCCGGGTTCCGCAATGCATATCCACCAGTCGATCATCGACAAGAAGACGGGCCGCAACATCTTCACCAATGAGGATGGCAGCGAGAGCGAGGCTTTCCGCCACTTCATCGGCGGCATGCAGCGCCATGTGCCGAATGCTCTGGTGATGTTTGCGCCCTATGTGAATTCCTATCGTCGCCTGACGCCGGATGCCTCCGCGCCGGTCAACGTCAAATGGGGCTACGACAACCGCACCACCGCCTTCCGCGTGCCGCGCTCCGACCCCAATGCGCGCCGCGTGGAAAACCGCATCCCCTCCTCCGACGCCAATCCCTATCTGGCGCTGGCGGCTTCGCTTGCCTGTGGTCTGATTGGCCTCGTCAACAAGATCGAGGCGGAACAGCCCGCAACGACAAGCGTCAACACCAAGGAAGTGGAACTGCCGCGCGGTCTCATCGACGCCGTGGAATTGTTCGAAAGGGACGACGAACTGCGCAATCTGATCGGCAGTTCCTTCGTCACGACCTATGCCGCCATCAAGCGCGCCGAGTTCGAAACCTTCATGGAAGTCATTAGCCCATGGGAACGCGAGTTCCTGTTGCTCAATGTGTAGGTTAGGGGAGTAGGGCAGTAGGGCAGTAGGGCAGTAGGGCAGTAGGGCAGTAGGGCAGTAGGGAACGATAAACGGGGGATCATGGCAGTCAATTCATACCGTGATCTCCTCGTGTGGCAGCAAGCGATGGAATTGGTGACTTCGATTTACGAATTGACCAATGGTTGGCCCAAAGAAGAAATTTATGGACTGACAAGTCAGGCGCGCCGGGCCGCTGTCTCTGTACCTGCCAATATTGCTGAAGGCTTTGGCCGCGAAAATCGCGGCTCCTACCAGCAGTTTCTGCGCATAGCTCAAGGTTCCCTGAAAGAATTGGAAACACATCTGCTTATCGCCGAGCGGTTAGGTTACATCCAGAAAGAGGCAATAGATCCGATGATGGCTGCGAGTGAAAGTGTCGGCAAACTTCTACGCTTTTTGATCAGAAAGCTCTCCGACTAGAAAAACATACTGCCCTACTGCCCTACTGCCTTATTGCCTTACTGCCCTATTCCGCCCCGGAGACAACGATGCCCTACCAGTCCCCAATCTCCCCCGGCCTTTCGTGGTACGAAGCGAGTGTGCCGGAGCGGCCTGAATATCCAGAACTTGACGGTTCGCGGCAGGCCGATGTCGTGATCATCGGCGGCGGCTATACGGGACTTTCCGCTGCCTACCATCTGGCGAAACAGGGCGCAGACGTGGTTCTGATCGAAGCCGAGCGTTTCGGCGATGGCGCATCGGGGCGCAATGGCGGCCAGTTCGGCACCGGCCAGCGCACATGGGCGGAAGACCTCGAAGCCGAATATGGCTATGAACGCGCCAAGGCCCTGTTCGATGTTGCCGAAGAGGCGAAAGCCTATCTGCTGGCCTTCGCGAGCGAGCACCAGATCGACATGGACTATGTGCCCGGGCAAATCTCCGTCGTGCACAAGCCGCGCTATCTCAAGCAATATGAGCGCCACGCGGAACTGATGCAGAGCCGCTTCAACTATCCGCATGTACGTTTCATCGGCCGCGATGAAACGGCGGCCTTGCTGGGGTCCAGCCGCTATCACGGCGGCGTCTACGATGCCGGAACCGGCCACATACACCCGCTGAAGCTGCTCATCGGCACCGCCAAGGCGGCAAAGACGACTGGCGCGAAGCTCTATGAGAATACCAAGGCAACCGGGATCACCACGGCCAGCGGGCGCGTGGAAGTCGCGACGACACGCGGCACTATTGTTGCGAAAAACGCCTTCATCGCCGTCAATGCTTATGGTGGCACGCTGGAGCCGATCAGCGCATCGCATGTCATGCCGATCCGCTCTTTTATCGGTGCGACGGTGCCGCTCGGCAACGACAGCCCGGTCATACCGGGCGGCGAGTCGATCGACGATTCCCGCTTTGTGGTTCGCTATTTCCGCCGTTCGAAAGATGGCCGACTACTGTTTGGCGGTCGCGAAGCCTATACGGCAGACAATCCGCGTGAGATCAGCACGCATATCCGCCGTCAGATCGCAGAAATCTATCCCGCGCTTGGCAATGTCGAAATTACCCATGCCTGGGGCGGTTCGGTCGGCATAACCATGCCGCGCCAGCCTTTTGTCCGCGAAGTGATGCCGGGCGTCATTTCGGCAGGCGGCTATTCCGGCCATGGCGTGATGCTGGCGAATTTCATGGGCAAGCTTTATGCGGACAGCATTTCCGGCAAGCGCGAGAAGCTCAAACTGTTTGAAGAACTGCGCATTCCCGCCTTCCCCGGCGGCCGCACATTCCGCGCACCGCTCCTCTTCCTCGCGCTGTCATGGTACGCGCTGATGGATCGCGTATAAAATAGAGGCGAGGCGCCAATAGGCGCCTCGCCTTTCTTCGACCTGCATTCTTGCAGGCCGCTCCCCTAAGAGCACATCCCGAAAAGTGTGAAACACGCTCTCACACTACAATTGCAAATTCGTCAGGCCGTGGCGAAACGAGTGATTTTCGAGCACCGGAGCGGAGCGTACTTTTAGGTACGTGAGCACCGGCGCGCAGGAAGTTGCTCGTTGCAGCCCGGTATGGCGAAGAATGCAACTGTAGTGCTAAGCAGCGCGCTCCCCGGCCCTCAAAGCCAGACGCTGATAGGTTTCTTCCACGACATCACGCATCGGCAACATGCCGCTGAGACACAACAATGCGCGCATATGTTCGCGTCCGCCCTCATAGCCCATGATCGGCGCGAAGGGCTGCATCACGATGTTTGGCTCGTCTGCATAGAGCTGCTGATACTCGGCAAAATTCATGAAGCTCTTATAGCTGTCGCCACGCAGCAGATAGGTTTCAACCGCGGCCCCTTCGGCAAATATCGCTTCATGGCTTTCGAGCAGAATATTGTAGTAATCGATGGATTGATCCATCGCCACGCGGGTAATGGAACGTCCGTTGACGAGATCCTTGGCGCGGATCAAAACGCCGTCGATGAAAAGCGCATGATTGGGCGAAAGATAGAGATCGCGACGCGGTGTCATGCGATCCAGCGCATGGCTGGCGATGCGGATCGGCATCACGTCTTCGCCCCATTCCGCGCCGCCCTTTCTGTAGCGTTGCCAGCCGACCCATTTGACCGGCACGACCTTGCAATCAGCGGTCACGACAAGGTCGCCAACGGCGAGGTTTTCCACGGCGACCGGTCCGCTCATGGTTTCAACCAGCGTCCCTTGCAGCAGGCAGTTGGTGCCGCCGCCATCACCGCCACTGCCTCCATCCTCCCACCATTTGGTTCCCAAGGCGCGGGCTGGCGTTGTGAAAGATGACGCCAGAGCGCCAATCGTGGCAGCCCTTGCGGCGGCTGCTCCCGCCACGCCCAAAAAATGGCGTCGCGCTCGGTTGCGCGGTGAATGCCTGTTTTGTTGTTCTGTCGACATAAATCCCTCCGCTCCATCTGTCTGTTACGACGCATCGCCCGCATAAAGCGCCGCGCGCTTTTGCCGGAAATACGGTTGAACATCGGCCTGAAAACCAGTGCGGAGTTTTGCAAAGCACGATGCACAGATTGAAAACCCGAAACGACGCTTGCCATTGCGTGGAAATTCGTCGTTTCGATCGCTTTGCCCCAAGACTACGGTTCTGATCTTAGCTGATCATTCTCCGCTGAATATTCCGGCAAAACGGACGAAATCCTCGGTAAACAGGCGTAGAGCCTACCTCCAAAGGGGGAGATTTTCGGCGTTTTCTCGTGTGCCACAAAACTTCGCGAACTGATCGAGATTAAGCGCCGCCGCTTGCAGCCTCCGATTCTGCCGCTTGTCGCGATGCTAAAAATAGTATACCCCCCTATTTTATAAGGAGGCGGCGATATGAGCACGCATCATCCGCACAGCGATCATGTTCATTCACATGAGCACCCTCATTCGCATTCGCACGGGCGCCAGCTCGAAGCGCGGCACGAGCATGTGTTTCTGGGCGAGAACCACCAGCGCAATGAACGACGCACCTGGATCGTGATCGCCATTACCGCCACGATGATGGTGATCGAGATCATTGCCGGGAACCTTTACGGGTCGATGGCGCTGGTTGCCGATGGCTGGCACATGTCCACTCATGCGGCGGCGATGCTCATTGCAGCGCTGGCCTATCTCTATGCCCGCAAGCATGCCAACAATCCGCGTTTCACCTTCGGCACCGGCAAGCTCGGCGATCTGGCGGGCTTTGCCAGCGCAATTGTTCTGGCCCTGATCGCACTGCTCATCGGCTGGGAAAGTTTCCAACGCTTCAGTGCTCCGGTGAGCATCAATTTCCATGAAGCCATTCTGGTCGCCTGCGTTGGCCTCGCGGTCAATCTCGTCTGCGCATGGTTGTTGAAGGACGACCACGCGCATCACCACCACGGACATGAGCACGCGCATGACCATGAAAAGGGTCACGACCAGAACCTGCGCGCCGCTTATGTCCACGTGCTGGCCGACGCGCTGACCTCGGTACTGGCAATTGCCGCACTTCTTCTCGGCAGCCTTTACGGCTGGCTATGGCTCGACCCGGCCATGGGCATTGTCGGTGCATTGGTGATTGCACGCTGGTCCTGGGGTCTCGTTCGCGATGCGGGCGCAACGCTTCTCGATTATATTCCTGAAGGCGAGGATCTGCCCGAAGAGATCAGTGAAATCATTGCGAAGGAAGGCGGCGAAATTGCCGACCTGCATGTCTGGCAGCTTGGGCCGGGACATCACGGCGCCATCGTGTCGATTGTCACGGCAACTCCGAAGGCGCCGTCCTATTACCGCAAGAAGCTTGCAGCGATCCACGATTTGTCGCATGTGACGGTGGAGGTGGAAGCCCGCCCCGCCTGACCGATCGACCATTCAGGAGCAGCCATGACCCATACCATCCGCGAAAAGCAGAAGCTTATCAACCGCGTGCGCCGCATTCGCGGGCAGCTTGAGGGTGTGGAGCGGATGCTTGAAGAGGAAAAGGGCTGTTCCGAAGTCATGCAAGTAATTGCCGGCGTGCGCGGCGCTGTGAACGGGCTGATGGCAGAGGTGATCGAGGATCATATTCTGATGCATGTCGCCGATGGCGACCTGCCACAGAAAGAGCGCGACGAAGGCGCCGGCGAACTTGTGGATGTGGTTCGCGCCTATCTGAAATAATGTGAGACTGTCGCTCATATTTGATTGAACTGTGCTATCAGACCGATAATCCTTCGACAGATTCGGATTTTCTGCATGGCGACCGGTTCAGCTTCCACCGACAAGAAAACCGCAATTCCCTCAACCGTGTGGATTTTGGGTTTCGTCAGCCTGTTGATGGATATTTCGTCGGAAATGGTACAGACACTGCTGCCGCTTTATCTGGTGGCGGGATTGGGCGCATCCGCGATGATGGTCGGCTTTATCGAAGGCCTGTCGGTCGCCATCGCCACGATCACCAAGCTTTTCTCCGGCGTCATATCCGACTGGACCGGCCGCCGAAAACCCCTCGCAGTGGCGGGCTATGGGCTCGCGGCCCTCTCCAAGCTGATCTTTCCGCTTGCCACGACTGCGGGCGGCATCGTCACCGCCAAAGCCATTGACCGTGTCGGCAAGGGCATACGCGGCACACCGCGCGACGCTCTGATTGCCGACGTTACGCCGCCGGAAATTCGCGGCGCGGCCTTCGGCTTGCGGAAATCGCTTGATACGGTTGGCGGCTTTGTCGGTCCGCTTGTCGCTATCGGCTTGATGCTCGCGACAGGCGGCAACATCGTCACGATCTTCTGGATTGCCGCCATCCCGGCCTTCATCGCGGTCGCGCTTCTGATCGTCGGCATTCGCGAACCGGAAACACCGCCTGCGCGTTCAAAAGGCTTTCCCCGCTTTGCCGATACAGGGAAACTCAATGCCGCCGTGTGGATCGTCATTGCTGTCGCGTCGATCCTGACGCTTGCCCGTTTTAGCGAAGCGTTTCTGCTGCTCAAAGCGCAGGAAGCCGGTTTTGCCGCTGCATGGGTGCCAATCACCATGGTTGTCATGCATGCGGTTTATGGACTGACCGCCTATCCCGTCGGCAGCCTGTCGGACCGGATGGGCCGCAAGGGCCTGCTTGCCGCAAGCCTTGGCTTTCTTGTCGCCGCTGATCTGGTGATCGCCCTTTCGACGTCGATTTATCCCTTTCTGGCGGGCATTGTCCTGTGGGGACTGCATATGGGCTTTTCGCAAGGCATTCTCGCAACGCTTATCGCAGATACCGCGCCCGCCCATCTCAAGGGCACCGCCTTCGGCATATTCAACGTGATCACCGGCTTTGTGATGCTGACGGGAAATATCGGCGCGGGCTGGCTATGGGAGGCCCATGGCTCGTCTGCCACCTTTCTCGCCGGAGCGTTCCTCTCCGCGGTCGCGCTTTTAAGCCTGCTGCTGCTTCCTAAACCGCGCACCAGGAATGCCTGAAGCGGTCCTAGAGTGGCCCTAAAGTGGCATTGCCGAGGTCTGCTTGACGGCCTGGCTGGGCACATCCGTCTTGAGGTTCTGCACACCCTTGATGCGACTTAGATATTCCGACTGGAACCGCCTATATTCCTCAATATCTGCCGCGACCACGCGGATCATCGCGTCGTAATCGCCCAGCATGAAATAGCATTCGAGCACCTGCGGCAGCTTCAATATCTCGCGCGCAAATTCCTGAAGCGTCTCCTCGTCCTGCCTGTCCAGCCGAATGCGGGTGAAGAAAGTCAGCCCCTTGCCGATCTTGGCGGGATTGAGCACCGCGACATAGCGGTCGATCACGCCCGCTTCTTCCAGAAGCTTCACCCGCCTGAGACAGGGCGACGGCGACAGACCGACCTCGCGCGCCAAATCATTGTTGGCGATGCGTCCGTCGCGTTGCAGCACGCGCAGAATCCGCTTGTCGATCTCGTCCAGTTTCATTGGCCACCGATTTCAATTGTGCCCACACTATTGGCATTTCCTGCCAAATATTGCTGCAATTGGCCAATCTTTGCAACCCGATTGCTCAAGACATTGGCTATATTGCCGTTCGCTCTCAGGCAAAGATGCTCAAGCATTTCCAGCAAAAGTGCAAAGCGGTTTTGCGTCGGATAATGCGTGAAAAAATGGACAGAGCGGTTCAGTAAAAACGGGAACCGCTCTGGAGTAACAGACAAGGGGCAGCCGCGAGGCCCGCCAACGGGAATTTTATGGATATTTCGCAGGCCTATGTGCCTCAACAAAGCAAATCCGGGCGCCGATCTGAATTCTGGCGGGGTGCTGCCGCCGGACTGCCAGTTTTGCTTGGCATTATTCCCTATGCTCTGGTTCTGGGCGCACAGGCCGCACAGAAGGGTCTCAGCGTCGTTGAAGTACCCTTGATGACCGGCCTGAATTTCGCAGGCGGTTCGGAATTTGCAGCTATCCAGCTCTGGACCTCGCCGCCACATGTCCTGCTCATTGCTGCCATCACGCTTCTGGTCAACAGCCGCCATCTGCTGATGGGCGCGGCCCTTGCACCCTTCATCCGCCATCTGCCGAAGCGCAAGGCTTTCGCCAGCCTGTTTCTGATGTGCGATGAAAGCTGGGCGCTCGGCCTCGCCGATGCAAAGCGCCGTCAGGAGAAGGGCGTCAATCCGGCGCTGAGCCTCAAATTCTATGCGGGCGTCGCCATTCCGTTCTACATCGCGTGGGTGCTTTTCACCACGCTTGGTGCAGCCTTTGGCCCGATGATGGGCGATTTGCGGCCCTATGGTTTCGACATGGCGTTTCCGGCAGTGTTTCTGGTGCTGCTGGCCGGCATGTGGAAGGGCTTTGCCGCAGCGCGCCCCTGGCTGGTCAGCCTTGTCGTCGCCGCCGTTACCTATCTCACCATTCCCGGCGCATGGTATGTCGCCGCCGGTGCACTTTCCGGCCTCGTTGCCGCCTATCTTCTGGCAGGTGAAGAATGATCGATCCGTTAGCCGTTCTCACCATCGTTTTGATGGCCAGCGTCACCTATCTCACCCGCATCGGCGGCTATGTGCTGTTGCGCAATCGCACGCTCAGCAAACGCGCCACCGCCGTGATGGAAGCCGCGCCCGGTTGTGTGCTGATATCAGTCATCGCGCCGGATTTCGTCTCCGACAAACCCGCCGATCTTCTGGCGCTGGCAATCACCATTCTTGCCGCCACGCGCTTTTCCATGCTGCCGACCGTGATCATCGGCATCAGCGCTGCCGGTCTTTGCCGCTACCTGATCGGGTAGCGGCAACGCACTTCAATGCAGGTGCTGTAACTTGTCGGGATTGCGGACGACATAGATCGCCGCAATCTTTCCGTCTTCGATATCGAGCGCGGTGGTCTGGATCTGACCATCCGATTCAAGCGAGATAAAGCCCGGCAGACCATTGATAAAGGTGGTGCGCAAGAGCTTGGAACCATTGGCTCTGAAATAGCCGGCAAGCTTCTCGTGAATTTCCATGACATCGGTAAAACCGAAAATCGGCTTCGGGAAAGCCGGACGTTTTCCGCCGCCATCCGCATGCATGTGCACATCGGCGGCGAGCATGGTTCCCAGCGCGTTCATATCGCCGCTGCGTGAAGCCGTGAAGAAAGCCTGCGCCAGTTCAAGACCGCGTTGCTTGTCGACCTGAAATCGCGGGCGCTCTTCGCGGACATGTTTGCGCGCACGGGCAGCGAGCTGGCGGCAGGCCGCTGCATCGCGCTGGATTGTTTTCGAGATTTCATCGAAGTCGAGGCCGAATACGTCATGCAACAGGAAAGCCGCCCGTTCCAGCGGTGAAAGCCGCTCCAATGCCAGCATCAGCGGCAAGGTAACATCGTCGTCTTCCTCTTCCTCCTCGATCACCGGGTCTGGAATCCACGGGCCGAGATAGGTTTCGCGCTGCCTTTGGCCGGATTTAAGCCGGTCGAGACAAAGCCGCGTCACCGTGCGCCGCAGAAAGGCTTCCGGCTCGCGGACTTCGCTGCGATCGGCGTTCATCCAGCGGATGAACGCCTCCTGCACCATATCTTCCGCATCGGCGACAGAGCCGAGCATGCGATAGGCGACGCGGATCAGTTTCGGACGCAGCGGATCGAAAATCTCCGCTGCGTCGTCATGAGCCTGCTCACCCACCATCAGGCGACCGCCTCGGCGGCGGGCTTCTGGGCGGTGGCTTTTGCAGCCGCCGGATCGAACCAGAGGCCGAAGCCAACGGCCATGCGGTTCCAGCCATTGATAATGTTGATCATCAGCGTGAGATTCACCTGTTCCCCCTCCGTAAACTGCGCCTGTAAGGCCTTGCGCGCTTCGGCAAGATCATGACCCTGCGAGAGGCGAGTCAGCGCGTCCACCCAGCCAAGCGCAGCGCGCTCGCGTTCAGAATAGCATGGCGCTTCCTGCCAGGCCGAGAGCAAATAAATCCGCTGTTCGGTTTCACCCAGCGAACGGGCCTCAATCGTATGCATGTTGATGCAATTTGCGCAGGCATTGATCTGCGACGAGCGAATTTTGACCAGTTCGATCAGGCTTCCTTCCAGACTGGAAGCGACGGCCTGCGAGGTGGTCATCCAGGACTTCATCAGAGCAGGAGCAACATTGAATGGGTTCAGCGTAGCAGTCATGGTCTCGTTCCTTTCGGGTTTAATTTGGTGGTTCGAAAGACATGACGAGCGAGCAACACTGAATGTGACATGCAGGCAAAAAAATTTGCCGATGGCCGTTATTTTCCAAGTTCCCCCAATATCCATGCCCGAAAAGCCCGGATTTTCGGCACGTTACGGCGGGATTCCGGATAGACCAGCCAATAGGAACGGCCATCGTCGCAGAGGAGGTCGAAGGGCTGGATCAGCAGACCCGCCGCAACTTCCGCCGTATGAAAAGCTGGTGTGAGGATACCCATGCCAAGGCCTGCCGTGGCTGCACGCCCTTCCAGATGTTGTGCACCCAACCGGTTCTGCGTGTTACCCCGCACCTGCGGATCGCGAACGCCAGCGGCTTCGAACCACAGCCGCCACCACGGATCGCTCGCATCAATGGCGGGCAGGCGCAACAGGTCGGCGGGCTCGCGCACCCCGCCAATGCTCGCCGCAAGTTTCGGGCTCAGCATGGGAGTGAATTGCGCCTTGATCAGCTCATGACTGACCAATCCCGGCCAGTTGCCAGTGCCGGTGCGGACAGCCAGATCAACCTCGCTCTGGGTGAAATCGACCAGTCTGTCGTTGGAATCGAGCCGCACCGCCAGAAGCGGATGCTCCATCTGGAACGAGCCAAGGCGCTGAACCAGCCAGTTGGCCGCAAAAGTGGCCACGACGCTAATCGAGAGAACACCTTCCGTATCCTCCCGCAAGGTCGCGAAAGCCGTGCGCATCGTTTCAAAAGCTTCGGTGATGGACGGCGCCAGTCGCTCACCAAGCTCGGTCAGCTTCACCTGTCTCGGCATGCGCAGAAACAGGGGCGCACCGACGCGCTCCTCCAGCATCTTGATCTGATAGCTGACAGCGGCCTGCGTCATGCCAAGCTCTTCCGCAGCCTTGGTAAAACTTGCATGCCGGGATGCGGATTCAAAGACGCGAATGGCGGATAAAGGGGGAAGCGACGACACCATGATGCATAAGTTCTCCTTATGCATGGTAATCGACGTTCAATTGGAAAACAACAGCTTTTCTGGCCATATCTATAGGCAGAATTTAACTGAGCTGTCTCCCACGGCTCACAAAAGCAAAGCCGGAACCATGCAAAACATCAAGATCAATGCGCCAACCCTTGCAGGGGTCTGCACTGCGTCTGGCCCTTCCGATAAAGCCGCCACTGGCTGGTATCGCCTGTTCATGCGCCTGTTTCAGCGCAAACCAGCGCCCTATGTCGTCAGCGAACATTCGCCCGATTACCTGCTGCGCGACCTTGGCCTCATGGAAGGGCGTCAGTCACGCTTGCCGCGCGGCGGACACAGGCTACCTGACTGGCGCTAGAGCGGTTCCGGTTAAAACGGAATCGTGGAACCGCTCTATCCATTTGTTTTTACGCATTGTCCTACGCAAAACCGCTTCGCACTTTTGCTGGAAATGCTTTAGTTCACGCGCTGATAACCGCAAAGCCCCGCGCCTTCAGGCCGCGACGGTCTTCGTGCAAACTGCTGACGAGACGGTCGCGGCTGCCGCCCAGATGGGCGCTCAACAGCTTTGCCGCCTCGTCGGGATCGCCATTGCGCACCGCTTCAAGGATTGCGTGATGCTCGCGCCAGGCGCGGGCAAGTGCTGCTTCATCGCGCACTTCCAGCCAGCGCGCCCGCGACAGGCGCTGCATTGCATCGCGGACGCCACGGCTTAGAAACTCATTGCCTGATAGGCGCGCCAGTTCGATATGAAAATCCATGCCGACCCGATGCCATTCCTCCCGCGAGGTTTCGGCATCGCAACTGTCCAGCATGGCGCCAATCGGCTCGACGCCGCTGCGATCATTAAGCGCCGCAGTCAAACGGATCGCCGCCACTTCCAGCGCCTCACGATAGACGCCGATCTGTTCAATTTCGTTGAGATTGATCGGCGAAACGGTCCAGCCGCGCCCTTCGCGACAGACGAGACCTTCTGCTTCCAGCCGCAACAGTGCTGCGCGGATCGGCGTGCGGGAAGCGGCAAACTGCGCCTCCACCCAGCGCTCCGTCACGCGTTCGCCCGGCCCAAGCTCAAGCCCGAGTATCATGTCGCGAAGCTGCGTTTCCACTTCTTGCATCTGTGACATTGCCGACCGGTCTCCTTATTCATCACGCCGTGAATGCCTTGCTCCTGACGGGAGTTGACAAGGCGAAGCAACAGGCGCATGCATGTATTCCGTTTTGGTATCCCAAAATGGAATACAAGACAATCCCATTCCCGCATCGTCCATTCACACATCAAGATGCAATCGCAGGACATGACATGAGTACGACCCAAGCTGCCGCCAGGGACGCCGACGCTTTAGACGGCTCCGCTGGCCCTATGGCTGGCCCGAAACAGGCTGAGGAAAACCACGAGCGCTACTGGAAACAGAACCTGCTCATTTGCCTCCTCGGTTCGTTCACCACGCTGATCGCAATGTCGCTCCTGCTGCCTTTCCTGCCGCTTTATGTGGAGCAGCTTGGCGTGTCCGATCATGCGGCCATCGTGCAGTGGTCCGGTATCGCCTATGGCGCCACCTTTCTCGCCGCCGCCTTCGTCGCGCCGCTCTGGGGCAAGCTTGGTGACCGTTATGGCCGCAAGCTGATGCTGATCCGCGCCAGTCTCGGCATGGCCATCGCCATGTCGCTGATCGGCATGGTGACGAGCGTCTGGCAGCTGGTCGCGCTGCGCCTGTTCGTCGGCATTGCGGGCGGCTACTCCTCCGGCTCAATGATCCTCGTCGCGACACAGACCCCGAAAGACAAGACCGGCTGGGCGCTGGGCGCGCTTTCGGCGGGCATCATGGCAGGTAATCTGGCCGGGCCGCTGCTCGGCGGCGCATTGCCGCCATTGATCGGCATCCGCGCCACATTCTGGCTGGCGGGCGGCGTGATTTTCCTGACCTTCCTCGCCACGACTTTCCTGATCCGCGAAGAGCGCAAGCCGCCGAAACCGACCAAGGAGCAGAAGGCGGAATCCATCTGGGCTGCCATCCCCGACAGAAAGCCGGTTCTGGCCATGCTGGTGACGGGCATGCTGCTGCTGTTCGCCAATATGTCGATCGAGCCGATCATCACTGTCTATGTCATGCAGCTGATGGACGACCAGACCAAGGTCACGCTGATTTCCGGCGTTGTGATGGCTACGGCTGCACTGGGCAGCATCCTGTCCTCGTCGCGCCTCGGGCGTCTGGCCGACCGCGTCGGGCACAGATATGTCATCATCGGTGCGCTGGCGGTTTCCGCATTGTTGCTGATCCCGCAGGCTTTCGTTACGCAAGCCTGGCAACTGATCGGCCTGCGCTTCCTGATGGGGCTGGCGCTGGGCGGCCTCCTGCCCTGCATCACCAGCGTCATCCGGCACAATGTGCCCGACCGTGTCGCCGGCGGTATCCTCGGCTATTCGGTCTCGGCGCAATATGTCGGACAGGTCGCGGGCCCGGTGGCAGGCGGCTTTGTCGGCGGCCATTTCGGCATGCGGGCCGTGTTTCTCGGCACCTGCCTGATGATGGCATTCGGTGCGCTTTATAACTGGATAGTGCTGCGCCGCGCTTCACAGAACTGACGCAACCAAGGGATACTGGCTGTCACTCCATCACTTCCATGATTCTTTGAGACATTGAATGACAGACCATATCTTCGCGCCCTTCGAAACGCTTGCCGCTGAACTTCTGCCGCATGCATTGGAACATGGTGAGGACGGATCACACGATCTGTCCCACCTCGCCCGCGTCTGGAAGAATGCCTCGGCCATTCACAGTACCGAAGGCGGCGACGCCGAAATTCTCTGCGCGGCGGCAATTCTGCATGATTGCGTGAGTGTGGAGAAAAATTCACCCGACCGGCACAAGGCCTCGCGCCTTGCTGCCGACAAGGCGTCCGCACTGCTGCGCAGCCTCGGATGGGACGATGAGCGCATTGCCCGCGTCGCCCATGCGGTTGAAGCGCACAGCTTTTCCGCCAATATCGAGCCCGTGACCATCGAGGCGCAGACCTTGCAGGATGCCGACAGGCTCGACGCAATTGGCGTGATCGGTGCAGCACGCTGCTTCTATATTGCAGGCCGTATGGGAAGCGCCCTTTATGACTGGCGCGACCCGCGCGCTGATGACCGCGCGCTTGACGACAAAGCCTATGCGCTCGATCATTTCCGCACAAAGCTGTTCAAGCTTGCCTCCGGTTTCAGAACAGAAACCGGAAGGCGCATGGCCGCCGAACGCCATAAGCGGCTGGAAGCCATTTACGATGACTTCCTCGCCGAAGCAGGTTGCTAAATGGAATAGCCGCCATCGACACTGAGCGCCGTCCCCGTCACCATCGAGGCGGAGTCGGATGCGAGCCAAAGGGCAGCCTCGGCCACATCGTCCGGTGTCGAAAACCGATCGAGCGGGATCGTCGCTTTCAGGGCCTGACGCGCTTCCGGTGTATCGTCCTCCAGAAACAGCTTCAGCGCTTCGCTGTCGCTTTCCGCCGGGCAGATGCAATTGACGCGAATGTTCTTTTCGGCCAGCTCCAGCGCCATCGCCTTGGTCGCGCTGATAATCCAGCCCTTGGACGCGCTATACCAGACCAGCCCCTTGCGCGGACGCAGGGCTGTCGCCGAAGCGGTGTTGATGATGACGCCCCCGCCCTGATGCTCCATGATCGGCACGACGATCTGCGTCGAATAATAGAGCGCCTTCATATTTACCGCGCTGATCAGATCGAAATTGTGTTCGTCCACCTCGGTCAGCGGCATGTTGCGATGGGTGAAACCGGCATTATTGACCATGATATCGATGCGCCCGAAAGCCTCGAAGGCTGCACGCGCCACGCGTTCGACATCGTCCTTGCGTGAGACATCCGCCTGAACCGACAGCGCATTCTTGCCCAGATGCGCCAGTTCGTCTTCCACGCGCTTCACATTGACGTCAGCCAGCACGACTTTCGCGCCTTCGGCTGCAAATCGGTGCGCCATGCCTGAACCGAAACCCGATCCGGCACCGGTGATGATTGCGACCTTATCCTGCAGCCTCTTCATGTCATTCTCCTTTGACAAAGTCGTTTCAGACTTTGTGTGCAAATCACTTGAAACACGATTGTTTGTTCCAATATGGCTTTAAGATGAACATGTCATGTGTGCATAAGCGGTTAACCCGACAAAACCGACAGGCTGCCTCCGCGTGGGGTCTAATCCCTGCACTTTGCCGACATTTGCCCCCGAGTTCAAATTCACGAGAATGCGGCAATCGGACGGTTGAATTTAAATCGATTAAATTATAAAGATGGGCCGCGCATATGGCACCGTTGTCATAGTAGGCTATGACTGACAGACTGATTTGCGCGAACGAAAGAAGAGAGCGACAGATGACCAGCCAGACTATTCCGGTAGAGCCTTTCGACTGCATCGTTTTTGGCGGCTCGGGCGACCTAGCCGAACGCAAACTGATCCCGGCATTGTATCAGCGGCAGCGTGCAGGCCAGCTCTCCGACCCGACGCGCATTATCGGCGCGTCACGCAGCGCCATGACCGATGACGAGTATCGCAAGTTTGCGCGCGATGCCATTCATGAGCACGTCAAGCCTGCGGAAGTCGACGAAAAGCAGGTCGAAGAATTTCTGAAGCGTGTCAGCTATGTGGCCGTCGACGCCAAGTCCGAAGAGGGCTGGGATGCGCTCAAGACGCTGATCGGCAAGAAGCCGGAAAAGATTCGCGCCTTTTACCTCGCGGTCAGCCCGACCCTGTTCGGCGACATTGCCACGCGCCTGAAGAGCCATGGCCTCATCACCCGCGACACCCGCATCATCGTTGAAAAGCCGATTGGCCGCGATCTGGATTCGGCAATGGCGCTCAACGACACGCTGGGCAGCGTGTTCCGCGAAGACCAGATTTTCCGTATCGACCACTATCTGGGCAAGGAAACAGTGCAGAACCTGATGGCGCTGCGCTTTGCCAATGCGCTTTATGAGCCGCTCTGGAACTCCGCCCATATCGACCATGTCCAGATCACCGTTGCCGAAGCTGTCGGCCTTGAAGGTCGCGCCGGTTATTACAACACGGCAGGCGCACTGCGCGACATGGTGCAGAACCATATTCTCCAGCTGCTCTGCCTTGTGGCAATGGAACCCCCATCGTCGATTGAAGCGGATGCCGTGCATGACGAAAAGGTCAAGGTGCTGCGCTCGCTGAAGCCCATCACCAATGCCAATGTCGAGGATGTGACGGTTCGCGGCCAGTATCGCGCGGGCGCATCTGCCGGCGGTCCGGTTCGCGGTTATCTCGAAGACCTCGAAAGCGACACCAGCAACACGGAAACCTTCGTGGCGCTGAAAGCCGAAATCGCCAACTGGCGCTGGGCGGGCGTGCCGTTCTACCTGCGCACAGGCAAGCGTCTGGCGACCCGTGTGTCGGAAATCGTCGTGACCTTCAAGCCGATCCCGCATTCGATCTTCGGTGAAAGTGCTGGCAAGGTCATCGCCAACCAGCTCGTCATCCGCCTGCAGCCCGATGAGGGCGTCAAGCAGTGGCTGATGATCAAGGATCCGGGCCCGGGCGGCATGCGCCTGCGTCATGTTCCACTCGACATGAGCTTTGCCGAATCCTTCAGCGAACGCAATCCGGATGCCTATGAACGGCTGATCATGGACGTTGTTCGCGGTAATCAGACCCTGTTCATGCGTCGCGACGAAGTCGAGGCCGCATGGCGCTGGGTCGATCCGATCCTCCAGGGATGGGAGTTGAACAGTCAGCCGGTCCAGGGTTACACCGCAGGGACGTGGGGGCCATCGTCGTCCATCGCATTGATTGAACGCGACGGTCGCACTTGGCACGAAACGTTGTAAGGACCCTGAAAGGAACGGCATGAACATCGAACGTCACGACTTCACCAGCGGAACGGAACTGGCGCAATCGCTTTCTGAGGCGATTGCAATCAAGCTGGCTGCCGCAATCGCTGAGCGGGGACAGGCCACACTGGCCGTCTCCGGCGGCACCACGCCGCTGAAACTGTTCGAGGTGCTGTCGCGCAAGATGATCGACTGGAACCTCGTCACGATTACCCTCGTTGACGAGCGTTTCGTGGCAACAGACAGCGATCGTTCCAACGAAAAGCTGGTACGGGACCATCTTTTGCGCGATCATGCAGGCGTGGCCCGTTTCATCGGGCTCTTTAATCCGGCGGCGACGGCTGAAACGGCGGCACTTGCTGCCGCCAGCCGCATCGACGCATTGCGCCGTCCTTTCGACGTGGTGGTGCTTGGCATGGGTAATGACGGTCATACCGCATCATTCTTCCCGAATGCCGACCGGCTCGATCAGGCGATCGACCCGGCAACACGGGCGCTCGTTCTGCCAATCCATGCCGAAGGCGCGGGCGAAAAGCGCCTGACACTGACCTTGCCGCTGATCGCCGAGGCCGACATGCTCGTGCTTCACATCGAAGGCGCGGCCAAGCAGGCAACGCTTGAAAAGGCGCTGTCCGGCGACGACGAACTTGAAATGCCGGTACGGGCCGTCTTCCACCATGCCCGCACCCCCATCCAGCTTTACTGGACCAGTTAAATTCCATTCAGGCCAGATTGGCACAGGTGATACCCATGCCCATGCAGTCCGCTCACAAACGCATTCAGGAAATCACCGAGCGCATCCGTGAACGCTCCAAACCAACCCGCGAGGCCTATATTGGCCGCGTGCGCGAGGCTGCGTTGAAAAAGCCGAACCGCACGGTTCTGGCCTGCGCCAATCTCGCCCATGGTTTTGCGGCCTGCGGACCGCATGACAAGGCTGCGCTGACTGGCGACGAAGTGCTGAATCTGGGCATCATCACCGCCTATAACGACATGCTCTCGGCGCATCAGCCGTTCGAGACCTTTCCGCAGCTGATCAAGCAGGCTGCCCGCGATGCGGGCGGCGTTGCGCAGGTGGCAGGCGGCGTACCGGCGATGTGCGATGGCGTCACCCAGGGTTTCGCCGGGATGGAACTGTCGCTGTTCTCGCGTGAAGTCATTGCCATGGCTGCAGCTGTCGGCCTGTCCCACGACATGTTCGATGCCGCCGTCTATCTCGGCGTCTGCGACAAGATCGTGCCGGGCCTGATCATTGGCGCGCTGACCTTCGGTCACTTGCCTGCGATCTTCGTACCTGCCGGTCCCATGACCAGCGGTCTGCCGAATGACGAGAAGGCAAAGACCCGTCAGCTTTATGCGGAAGGCAAGGTCGGGCGCGAGGAACTGCTGATCTCGGAATCCAAGTCCTATCACGGTCCCGGCACCTGCACGTTCTACGGCACCGCCAATTCCAACCAGATGCTGATGGAAATCATGGGCCTGCATCTGCCGGGCGCGTCCTTCATCAATCCGGGCACGCCGCTGCGCGATGCGCTGACGCGCGAAGCCGCCAAGCGGGCGCTGGCGATCACGGCCTGCGGCAATGAATATACGCCTGTCGGCGAAATGCTGGACGAACGTTCCTTCGTCAATGGCATCATCGGCCTCAATGCCACTGGTGGTTCGACCAACCATACGATCCATCTGATCGCGATGGCTGCGGCAGCTGGGATCAAGCTGACCTGGCACGATATTTCCGAGATTTCGGACGTGGTGCCGCTGCTCGCCCGTGTCTATCCGAACGGTCTTGCCGATGTGAACCATTTCCACGCTGCTGGCGGCATGGGCTTCCTCATCCGCGAGCTTCTCGACGGCGGCATTCTTCATGAAGATGTGCGCACCGTCTGGGGTGAAGGACTGCGCCCTTACGCCATCGAGCCAAAGCTTGGCGCTGACGGCACCGTCATACGCGAGCCGGTTCCCGAAAAGAGCGGCGACGACAAGGTGCTGGCGAAAATCCATTCGCCATTCCAGCCGAGCGGCGGTCTCAAGGTGCTGACGGGCAATATTGGCAATGCGATCATCAAGGTTTCCGCCGTGAAGCCGGAGCGTCAAGTGATCGAAGCGCCTGCAAAGGTGTTCAACGATCAGGCCGAATTGCAGGCTGCCTTCAAGGCAGGCGATCTGACCGGCGATTTCGTCGCGGTGGTTCGCTATCAGGGGCCGAAAGCCAATGGCATGCCGGAACTGCACAAGCTGATGACCGTTCTCGGCATCCTGCAGGATCGCGGCCAGCGCGTGGCGCTTGTCACCGATGGTCGTTTGTCCGGCGCTTCGGGCAAGGTTCCTTCCGCGATCCACGTCACGCCGGAAGCACTCGATGGCGGCGCCATCGGAAAAATCCGCAATGGCGATGTTATCCGCCTGGATGCCGTCAATGGTACGCTGGAAGTTTTGATCAATCACGCGACACTCGACGCCCGACTTCAAGAGCGTCCCGATCTTTCCGCCAACGAACATGGCATGGGTCGCGAATTGTTCCGCGCCTTCCGGCAGATCGCCGGGCGGGCCGATGAGGGCGCATCGGTCTTCTAGCCCATGAAATAAGGCAAAGCGGGTTTTGCGCCGCTTTGCCTCTCAAATCGCACTAGTTTGCGTGAAGAGGCGCAAAAAGCGCCTCTCAATTGTGTCAGAAAACGGGCTTTTTTGCGCCTACACTGCGGCAAGCCGCCGTCAGCGTATTTGCCATCAGCATGGCGATGGTCATCGGGCCGACACCACCCGGAACCGGCGTGATCGCGCCCGCAACCTTCTCCGCATCCGCAAAATCGACGTCGCCGACGAGACGGGTTTTGCCCTCGCCCCTTTCCGGTGCCGGAATGCGGTTGATGCCGACATCAATCACCGTCGCGCCGGGCTTTACCCAATCGCCCTTGACCATCTGCGGACGACCAACGGCTGCGACCAGAATATCCGCCGTGCGTGCAATCGCAGGCAGGTCCTTGGTGCGGCTATGGGCAACCGTGACCGTTGCATTGGCAGCAAGCAGCAGATTGAACATCGGCTTGCCGACAATGTTGGAGCGCCCGATCACCACGGCATTGAGACCGGAAAGATCGCGGCCATGAACGCGCTCGATCATGATCATCGCACCGGCTGGCGTGCAGGGCACGAAGGCCGTATCGACCTCGCCAGTGCCCAGCTTGCCGACATTGATGAAGTGGAAGCCGTCCACGTCCTTGTCCGGTGAAATCGTCTGAATGACGCGGCCTGAATCGATATGCTTCGGCAGCGGCAGCTGCACCAGAATGCCGTGAATGGCCGGATCGTTATTGAGGCTCTCGATCAGGTCGAGAAGCTCCTGCTCCGACGCCGTGTCCGGCAGATCATGCTGAACGGAATGGAAGCCGCATTCCTTGGCCTTGCGGCCCTTGGAGGCAACATAGACCTGGCTCGCCGGGTCTTCACCCACGATCACCACGGCAATACCGGGAACAACGCCGGTCGCTGCAACGAGCTTTTCGGTTTCGGTCTTCACCGTGGAAACCACATCCTCGGCGAGCTTCTTGCCATCGATCAACTGGGCCATAGCGAGCGCTTCTTTCTGTTCGAAATATCGGCTTTGCGAGATAAACGGGCTGCAATGTCTGGGAGATACATCACATCCGTCGGGCATACATGCCAATAAGCGTCATGGCGCGCGATGACAATTGGCGAAAGCGCGACAAAGTGAAAATCGGGACAGGATTTTCAGAAGTTTCAGGAATGATGTCAGAACCGCGTGCCACGGTTCGCGCGCACATCGTCGATAGTGCGCTGCAACTCGTCCGCCTCTCCGACCGTATCGGCCCGATTGTTCTCGACTTCCCAGCGCTCGTTCGCTTCGCGAATGACGGCGGCCAGCCGCGTTTCGCCATAGGTTTCGAGCACGTCTTCGGCTTCTGGTTCGTCCGGCGCCTGCGCTTCTCTCGACGGCTCCACCCTGCTTCCAAACAGGCACGAAAACAGACCGAGCCATAGCCCGCCCAGCAATCCGGCCAGAAGTGAATTCTGCACCGACAGGCCATGTCGACTGGAAGACAAATTCGCCGGCGCGACGAGGCGCACCGTGGCTCCCGTCGCCGACAAGGTGCTCATATCACCTTGCGCCGCACGCATTTGCGCATCTTCATAAAGCGCCTGCCGTGCCGCCAGATCGCGCTCCATCGCCTGAAGACGATTGCGGTCTTCATCCGTTGCGGGCGCTGCATTCAGCCCCCTCATTGCAGAAGCCGCCTTCTGTTCGTTTTCGACAGCTTTTCGCAGATCGGCCTGAATCAGACTACGCTGATTAGCGATTTCCGTGTCGATTTCAGCGGCAAGGGTTTTGGCCGCATCGCTTTGACCGGCCGCACGATATTGATCGACGAGCGTACCCAGCACGCCTGACCGCATATCTTCCGGCAAACCATCCTGCAACAGGCTTTCCGCCGTCATATTGCTCAAGCGACCAGCCTCGGCACCGATCCGCGCCGTTTCTGCCTTGGCGTCGGCAAATGCACTCTCAAGTGCTGCACGATCACCGTCGCCAAAATTCCGGCTGGCGCGGAACGCTTCAACCGCCGCCTTGGCGGAAGCTGCATCCGCTTCCAGCGCCTGCAAACGTTCTGGCAAACCTACATCCGGCCCGCCCGTGCTTCCTGTCAGCTGATCGCGGAAAGCCTGCGCAACGGCATTGGCAACTGCTGTTGCCGTTTGCTGTGTTGCGGCCTTGGCTTCAACCGTGACGATGCCGCTATCAAGCGCCTGCGAAAATTCCAGATGCGGGCGAAGCAATGCCGCGCCCGTTTGCCCGGAAGGCGTCGCGGGGGCGGCTTCGCCTTCCGCTGTGGTGAAACGATCAAGCGCGTGGCGTAGCTGGTCAAGCAGCGGTGGAGTCCCGAAATCCTGCGGCGACTGGATACGCGCCAGCTGGGCAGCACGGTTCAGCACCGCCTCGGATGCAATCTCGCTACGACGTTCTGAAGGAAACACCTGCAAGGATGTAGACGCGCTATAATGCTGCGGCTCAAGAGCTGCATAACCAAGCCCCAGCAACCCGCCCAGTACGGTGAAGCCGAGAATGCGGCCCCAACGCAGGCGCCAGCGCCCGCGCGGCTTGGCAGGTTGCGCCACAGCGGCAGGAGCGACAACGGCAGACACCGCGTGTTCCGGTTCGGCCTGCCTTTGCAGGTCCGGTGCAGGGGCCGCCGTTTGCGGGGCTGTTTCCGGCTCAAGCCGGGACTGCAATTCGGCGCGTATGGCGCTCATGCGCTGACGCATATCGGCAGCAGGGTCATGGACCGTCGAAGGTGCTGTGGGTTCGCCATCCAGCATTTCCTGCTTACGGCGTAGAAGTTCGTCGCGACGCCTGCGATGCTCGCGCTCGGCCAGCAATTCTTCGGCAAGCTCGGCAGTGGTCTTGGTCGGGCTGAGATCGGGTGTGATGCCCTGAGACCGGGCCAGAAACTCGGGAGCATAAGCTAATAAGGGGCGTACAACAGCAGCTTGTCCCTTGTTGTTTTGCTCAACCATCGCTTTTTCCCGATGCCTATCCAAGCCCATCTACCGGTCCGAATGCCCGGACCATCCGCCCATGATCATGCCATAACACAGACCAAGAGAATTATGGCATCCACCATGGCAAACAAACCGTTAAAATTGTAATTTTCCATAGTGATTCATACCGATGCGCAACCGGAGGAAGCCAAGATGCAGCCCAAAATGGAACATCCGGTCGATATGGGACGCCTCGAAGGCATTGTTCAGTTCATTCAGGCAGCAGAACGTCTGAAAAGCACATTGCGTTCCGGCCATACCGCCGAAGGCCGCCCGGAAAGTACTGCCGAACACAGCTGGCGGCTCTGTCTTCTGGTCACGCTTTTCGACAAGGAGCTTGAAGATTGCGACCGCCTGCGCCTTCTCAAAATGTGTCTTGTGCATGATTTGGGCGAGGCGATTTCCGGCGACGTCCCGGCCATTCATCAAAGCGCTGACGATGGCCGCGCCGAGCGTGAAAAGGCCGATCTGATCCAGCTATGCGCGCCGCTTCCCGACGATCTGGGTGCGGAAATTCTTGACCTGTGGGCCGATTATAATCGCGGCACCTCTCCGGAAGCGATCTTCGCCAAGGGGTTCGACAAGATCGAAACCATGCTGCAGCACAATATCGGGCTAAACCCGCCCGATTTCGATTATGCATTCAATCTCGGCTATGGCCTCAAGCAGACCGAGCGCCACCCGCTATTGCGCCAGTTTCGCACCCTTGTGGATGCGCAAACGGCGCGCAATGCGGATAAGCAGAAGCGATCAGTTTAGCGTCGCGAAGTGCCGCAGCGTGAAGACAATCTGGTAGAGCAAGGCGAGTGTGGCAAAGACCGCATGATAACGCCGGTTATCCCAGAACATGGCGATGACGCTGAACACGATGAAACACACAGTCTGAATCGGATATTCGATACCATAGAGGTGATAGTGATCGACGCCTTTCAACAAGGTGTCGAGGACGTCCACGACATGGATCAGCGCCAGAATGCCGAAGAACCATTTGCGCCGTGACAGGAAATAATCGCGATAGCCGGTATATTCCTCCATGCTGTCGGGAAAGAGCAGCGTGCATTGCAGGAAATAAAGCCCGGCATAGAAAATAACGAAAAGATATTTTTCGAATGTCCATTGAGGAATAATTCTGAGGCCGAACTCGAACCACCAGAAATGCACCACCGACAGCAGCACGAAGGCCACCCAGGCCATATGCACCGGATAGATTCTCTGCTTGCCGGGATGCTGGATGAAACGCGCAACGCCGGTGAGAAGGCGCGAAACGCACAAGCCCAGAATCATGCCGATGATGATGCGGACGTGGCCGAATGCTTCTGCTGGCGGAATACCAGTAGTCAAAGACGGATCCATTGGCCCCTCAATCCAACTGCGCAGATAAACTTAAAAATCCGCAACTTCCATGCAATTCCCTCAGAACATACTGGTCGATATTTTATGAGGCTTCAATAATTCACGGGCAAGAAAGCTATAGTTTCCGCAGTTTTATGTTTTGTCTGCTCGTATCGATCAAATATGGCACAGCCGCCTTGCGGATCGAGAAGGCAGAGGTTTATACCCTCTGCAAACAACCTTGGCGCTCCGGCGCCGAAACATTCAGACAGGCGGAACAATCACTATGCAGGATACGGTCATTCTCGTCGGTTGCGGCAATATGGGCTTTGCCATGCTCAAAGGCTGGCTCGACAACGGCATTTTGAAAGCTGGCGACGTTCATGTCGTCGAGCCGACGGATGCGCTTCGCGAGCGTGCTGCGGGCGCTGGCGTTCATGCCTATTCCAGTGCGGAAGCGCTGCCTGCCGACCTCGAGCCGCGCATGATACTGGTTGCCGTCAAGCCGCAGGTCATGAACGCTGTTCTGCCTGCCTATAAGCGCTTTGCGCCAGCCGCCACCTTTGTCAGCGTTGCAGCAGGCATCCCGGTTGCGCTGTTCGAGACGCATCTGGGCCACGATGCAGCCATCCTCCGCTGCATGCCCAATACGCCTGCCGCCATCGGCAAGGGCATGATGGTGACCTTCAAGAACGCCAATGTGACTGCCGATAATGAAGCTTTCGTCGCACGCCTGCTCGCCACTTCAGGCAAGGTCGCAAGCGTCCACGAAGAAGCGCTGATGGATGCCGTCACGGCGGTTTCGGGTTCCGGCCCGGCCTATGTGTTCCACTTCATCGAAGCCTTGACCGATGCCGGTGTCACCGCTGGCCTGCCGCGCGAAACGGCAGGGCTTCTTGCCATGCAGACCGTGATGGGTGCAGGCGCGCTTGCCGACGCCAGCACAGACACTCCGTCGAAACTGCGCGAGCAGGTGACGAGCCCGAACGGCACCACGGCGGCGGCTCTGGAAGTGCTGATGGGTGGCGACCGTCTCAAGACGCTTGTTGCCGAAGCGGTTGAAGCAGCGCGCAAGCGTTCCGTGGAACTCGGCAAGGCCTAATCAGCCAGTCTCGGCACCGCTTCGATCAGCGCTCTGGTGACAGGCGCTTGCGGTGTCAGAATCAGCTCCTGCGTCGGGCGGTTTTCAACGATCCGCCCGCACTCCATCACCGCAATGCGATCCGCCATAAGTGCTGCAACCGCAAGATCATGGGTGATGAAGAGATAGGCCGTCTGTTCGGCCCTTTGTATCTCCCGCAACAGGTCGAGAATTGCGCCGCGCACCGTCACATCGAGCGCGGAAACTGCTTCATCCAGCACGATCAGTGAAGGGGATGTCGCAAGCGCGCGAGCAATGGCCACGCGCTGCCGCTGGCCTCCGGAAATTTCGTGCACTCCACGCCGTGCAAGCGCCGGATCAAGCCCGACCTTTTCCAAAAGTCCCGCAATATCGCGTTTGATTCCGTGAATGCGCAGCGGTTCATGCAGAAGATCGCCGACGCTGGCGCGGGGATTGAAAGCGGATAGCGGGTCCTGAAATACCATCTGCATGCGCGCGCGTCGGCTGCGCAGTACAGCACCTTGCCATGCCAGCCAATCCTCGCCTTCGAAACGGATCGTTCCGCTTTCCAGCGGGTGCAGGCGCAGCAAAGCACGTGCAAGCGTGGATTTGCCGCTGCCCGACGGACCTACCAGCGCCAACGTTTCACCCTTGGCGATCTCAAGGCCGACATGGTCGAGCGCCAATGCACCGCCATAACGCGCCACCAGCCCGTCAGCCTGCAACAAAGCCTCAGCCATGGGGTGTCAACTCCAGTGCAGGCACAGCGGCAATCAGCGCGCGCGTATAGTCCGTCTGCGGTGTGTCGATGATCGCGCGCGTTTCGCCGCTTTCCACAAGCGCACCCCGGCGGAAGACTACGATACGATCCGCAAGCCCGGAAGCGAGTGCAATATCATGCGTGATGAAGATCAGCGTCATGCCGTCTTCACGCACCAGTTTGCGCAGCAGCGCAACGATTTCTTTTTGAACGATGGTGTCGAGCGCGCTTGTCGGCTCGTCAGCGATCAGCACACGGGGATTGGCAGCGATGGCGAGCGCTATGGCGATACGCTGCTTTTGCCCGCCGGAAAACTGATGCGGATAGCGGTGAAAACTCCGCTCCGCATCGGGGATATGGACGCGCTCAAGCAGGGCGAGCGCCCGCTCCTTTGCAGCAGAACTGTCCAGCTTTTCGTGGGCGCGAATGGTTTCGACCAGCTGCGCGCCGATGCTCATCAGCGGGTCGAAGCTCGATGCCGGATCCTGAAAGACAAAGCCGATATCGCGTCCGGGCTTCATCGGCCCCTCGGCCCAGTCAATGCGCCCCGATACCCGCGCATTGGCAGGCAGAAGCCCGGCAAGCGCCAGCGCCAGCGTGCTTTTACCGGAGCCGCTCTCGCCGATAATGGCGAGCGTTTTGCCCACCTCTATATCAAGCCGGACATTGCCCAGCGCCGTTTCGCGTCCATAGGTGACGGAGAGATTTTCCAGCCGCACGAGCAGGCTCATGATTGCCCCTCGCGCCGTGTAGCTGCGGCCGTCACACCCTCGCCCGCCAGATAGACGCCGACGACGGTCAATGCCAATGCCAATCCCGGCACAATCGAAAGCCACGGCGCGGAGCGCAGCACCGTCCGGCCTTCCGCAATCATGCCGCCCCATGTGACCCGGTTCGGATCACCCAGCCCCAGAAAGGACAATGCCGCCTCGATCAATATGGCCGAAGCGACGATCACCGGCACCAGCGCCAGAACCGGCGGCAAGGCATTGGTCAAGATCTGACGAAAGGCGATCTCCAGCGGATGCATACCGATAATGCGAGCCGATGCTACGTAGTCGCGTTCGCGGATGGATAGCACCTGCCCGCGTGTCAGCCTTGCTGCCTGCGTCCAGCTCGAAAGCACGATAGCCGCCACCAGAACCGGCAATGACGGCCCGGCAAGACTGACCAGCGCCAGCGCCAGGAGAAAGCCGGGCACGGTTTGAAACGCCTCGGTGATCCGCATCAGGATTTCATCGACAATCCCGCCTGCAAAGCCTGCCAGCACGCCGACCGCGCTGCCGACAAGGATGGAGGCCAAAGCCGCCGCAAGCCCGACAATCAGCGAGGTGCGCCCGCCATGGAAAAGCTCGGCCAGCACGTCACGACCGAGCCGGTCTGTACCGAGCGGAAAGGCGCTATTGTCGAACGGTGACAGCAAGGGGGCGGCGACAATCCGGAGTGGATCACCGGGGAAGAGAAGCGGCGCCAGCAGCGTGGCTGCGACGAGGATCGTCAGGATGATCGAACCCGCCAGACCTTCGCCGGTTTTGAGGCTGCGCAGAAAAACCTTCATGCGCGGGCCTTTCCTGCCGCCCGCTGGGCAATACGCGGATCGAGCCAGACATAGAGAAGGTCGACAAGGAAATTGACCACGATCACCATGATCGCGCTTGTGAGAATGACGCCCAGAAGCAAGGGCGTATCGCGGCTTGCCACGGCTTCCTGCGCCAATCGTCCGAGGCCGGGAACTGCAAAGACGCTTTCAATCACCACGCTGCCGCCCAACATGCTGGCCGCCTGCAATCCGAGCAGGGTGACGAGCGGCAGCAACGCATTGCGCGCCACATGGCGCAACACGATGCGCGGTCGCGAAATGCCGCGTGCGCGCAAAGCCCGCACAAAATCCATACGCCATATGTCAGCCATCGCAGCGCGCATGACACGCAGATAAAGCGCCAGATAAATCAGCGCCAGTGACACAACCGGCAGCACAAGATGAAGCGCTATATCGCCTGCCCGCGCCAGCCCCTGCTTGCCCGATGCAATCGTTTCGATGCCGCTCGATGGCAACCAGCGCAGTCGTATCGAAAACAGAATGACCAGCACCAGCGCCAGCCAGAAGCCCGGAATGGCATAGAGCACGAGCGAGGTGATCGACAGAAACCGATCCCGGAAACTGCCGGGTCTTGCGCCTGCGACAAGCCCAAGCAAAGTGCCGACGGCAAAAGACAGCGCCGTCGCCGCGCCCATGAGCAGAAGCGTATTGGGCAGCCGCTCCAGAATGACGCCGAGAATGGGCCGGTTGAAACTGACCGACCAGCCGAGATTGCCCTGCACGAGAGAGGCGAGATAGGCGGCAAGCCGATGCCAGACCGACTGATCCAATCCCCAGCGGGCGCGCATATCCGCTATCTGCGCAGCATCACCGCCAAAACTGACGGCATAGGCGTCAACCGCATCGCCGGGGGCAAGTTCCAGCATCAGAAAACAGCCGACAACGACAATCAGCAGCACAAGAATGCTGCCGATCAAACGTTTCCGGAGAAGGGTTAGAATCTGCGCCACGCCGCGACGATACAATCAACGCGATGTTTCGTCACCGTTCTATCGCGGTTCCGGTTAAAACGGAATCGTGGAACCGCTCTATCTATTTTTTTACGCATTATCCCACGCAAAACCGCTACGCACTTTTGCTGGAAATGCTCTATCGCGGTTCAACCCAGGTATCAGCCCAGTTGGAAACAGCCCAGCGCGGATTGTTGGAAACATTCTTCACCCGCTCATTGGCAACAGTGATGAAACCCCATTCGGCAACATTGATAAGCGGCAGATCCGCTTCCACTTTTTGCTGGAACTGATGGTAAAGCGCCGTGCGTTTCTTCTCATCGATTTCGCGCGCTGCAGCGGCAATCAGGGTATCCAGTTCTGCATTGGCATAGCCGCCTTGATTGGAGAATGGTACACCCGCCGGAATGCCACTTTCAACCAGAATAGTGGTGGAGATAGCCGGATCGCCACGATAGACGGTTGGCGCAACAGCGAGGTCGAAGTCGTGGTCGGTATAGACCGCCTTCTGGTGCGCCGCCGCGTCATTGTTGACGATGCGCGCATCAATGCCAATCGCGGCCAGAGCCTGGCGCAGATAATCACCGAATTGCCTCGTCTCATTGAAATAAGGCGCGGGCAGCAGCTTCAGCGCGAAGCGTGTTCCGCCATCGCCCCGCTTGTAGCCCGCCTCGTCCAGCAGCGCATTCGCCTTGGCCACATCAAACGGATAGGACGGCACATCATCCGTATAGAACTGGCTGTCATAGCGCGGCACGGGACCGGTCGATGTCTTGGCATAGCCGAGGAATATGGTGTTGACCACAAAGTCGCGATCGATCGCATGAGCGATCGCCTGACGAACCTTCAGATCGGCCAGTTCCTTGCGGCGATGATTGATTTCGACCACGAGCTGATAGGTCAGCGCCTCGTAGCCCTTGGAAACGACCGTCAGCCTCGGCACTTTCGAAATGCGGTCAAGGTCGGCCAGCGGCACGGCGGAGAACGCCGCCAGATCAATCTCTTCGGCCTCCAGCGCTCCGGCTGCGGCAGCCCGGTCGGGCAGAACACGATAGACGATCTCGTCGAGATAAGGCTCGCCCTCGCCCCAATAGGCATCGTTCCGGACCAGCCGGTAATATTCGCCGGTCTTGTGCTCCGCATATTTGAACGGTCCCGTACCGATAAGCTTTTCATTGGCCGGATTGGCCGCAATATCGGTTCCCGCAAAAACATGTTTCGGCAAAACAGCGGTCAGCGCTGGAAGAGCGTTGCGTATGAGCTGGAACGGCGTCGGCTCCGAGAAATGAAAGACGGCGGTATGATCATCCGGCGTTTCCACCTTTTCCAGCGCCTTGAACACAACGCGACCAAGATTTTGCAATGGCTTCCAGACTTCAAGGGCCGAAAAAGCCACATCTGCCGCCGTAAACGGCGTGCCGTCATGCCATTTCACGCCTTCGCGCAGGCGGAATGTTACCGTCAGCCCGTCAGCCGAGCCTTCCCAGGCCGTGGCCAGACGCGGGCTCAAACCGTTTTCACCATTGAATGAGGCTTCGGCCAAAGGCTCGACGATCTTGCTTGCAACGAAAAATACGCCATTGGAGGCGACGATAGCCGGGTTGAGATTGCGCGGTTCGGAGTCCGCAGCCACGACAAGTCGTCCGCCCTTCTGCACGTCGCCAGCTGCCCGCGCCCATTTCGGAATTGCGATTGATGCGGCCAAAAAGGTCGAGCCGACCAGAAAAGCTCTTCGCGACGTGGTGAATTGAGACATGACCCCTCCGGCCTCGCATTTTTCTTCCTGTCGGCATATTTCTATCGCAGCCGCCTGCAAATGACAGGGTCAAATCCTGTCACCACGACAATAAATATTGAAAATCATTTCCTTTTTTGAAATTTTGACCAATAGATCAATGCAGTATAATCCAATTATATGCTCGCTGATTGTTCAGTATTTCCCAGAATATTGCTGAATTAATTTTTCACATAATGCCTATCTTAAGAAATTCTCCCCTTGCCAAACAGGCGTCTTTGCATAGATCATGGTTAATTATGTGTTGTCGCATTTCGTGAGGAGCGAACACGATCAGCACATGACGACAGGAGAATACCCCACTCCTGTTTCACCCACTTGCAGGCCCGACAGGAAAATCCGGCTGCGAGTTTTTTGAAGCTGAACCACATTGGAAGAGAGGAAACAGAAATGACTAGTTTGCTGCCCCCGCTTCATGACGGTCACGCACCGATCTATCTTCATCATGCATTTCAGGATGCAGTTGACGCTTATGAAGATTGGACTTTGGAATCGGCCGAGCCGGTTGTTCAGGTCAATGGCAAGATTACGCGTATCAGCGTTGTCTTCCGCCGCCTGTGGAGCTGCACCGACATGGTGCCGCGCCACACGCTGGAAGCATTGAAGGATATCGTTCCGTCGACACTGGTGCATGCGGAACGCTGGAAAGAAAACGCAACTTTTTCGGAAGCCGCCCATGTCATGCGCGCTGCTTTGGAACGGCGTAAGGCACGACGGCTCCCTGTCGTGTGCTGATATTTTGAAAACAGCCAGGCGGGCGGGTTCATCCCCGCCCGCTTTTTTGTGCACGAAAGGTCGAACGCAGCCAGTATGATCTTTTTCAGCCGGAACGATCCCTTTATGAGCAATCAATAAGCCTCCCAAGCCCCGTACAAATCATCTCAGGAGTTCCGATGCGTAAGCTGCTTACCGCCGCCCTCATTCTCGCTTTCTGCACAGCCGGATCGGCGATGGCAAAAACCATACGCGTCGGCGTCACGCCCGGCCCGCACGCCCAGATCATGGAAAAGGTCAAGGAAGTGGCCGCTGCCAAGGGGCTGGAAATCGATATTCAGGAATTTTCTGATTACGTCATTCCAAACATGGCGCTGGCCGATGGCGCGATAGAAGCCAATTCGTTCCAGCATCAGCCCTATCTCGACAATCAGGTTGCCGACCGCAAGTTCGACATTGTGAGCGTGGCGCAGTCCGTAAACTTCCCGATGGGCATGTATTCCAAAAAGCTCAAGAACATCTCCGAGCTTGCCGATGGCGCGACAGTGGCGATCCCCAACGATCCGACCAATGGCGCTCGCGCCCTTCTGGTTCTGGCCGATAACGGCCTGATCAAGATCGATCCGGCCAAGGGTTTGCGCGCCAGCGTTATTGACGTGACCGAAAACCCGAAGAACCTCAAATTCGTCGAGCTTGATGCGGCACAATTGCCGCGCTCGCTGGAGGATGTCGAGGCCGCCGTCATCAACACCAACTACGCCATGGAAGCTGGCCTTAACCCGGCCAAGGATCCGCTGATCCGCGAGGGCGAAAAGGCGCCCTATTTCAACATCATCGCCGTGCGCACCGCCGACAAGGATGCTGACTGGGTCAAGGAACTTGTCAGCGCCTATCACAGCCCGGAAGTGAAGGCCTTCATCGAAGAAACCTTCAAGGGCTCGGTTCAGCCGTCCTGGTAAGCCGCTTCACCCGACGCTAGAGCGGTTCCGATTAAAATGGAATCGTGGAACCGCTCTATCTATTTGTTTTTACGCATTATCCTACGCAAAACCGCTACGCACTTTTGCTGGAAATGCTCTATCGCAAAAGAAAACGCCGGCCCGAGAGTATCGGACCGGCGTTTTTCTTTGACGGAATAAATAGATTCAGAGCTTGCGGAACCGCACGCGTGCGCTGCGCTCGATGGCGGCGACGGTCAGTTCGTCCAGCGTCCAGCGGTCGCGCAGCATCTGGAGAAACTCAAGCTCTTCCTGCTCGACATGCAGATCGGCGGCGGCGACTTCAACCGCCAGCGCATAGGCCGTGTCGTAGAGCTTTTCCGGCAGTGCGTCGTGGGCAAGGTCGAGGATCTTTTCCAGACCGTCTTCATCGGCCAGCAGCGCATAGCACTCATTGGCGAGGCGCGGCAGCTCGGCCGTATCGAACCCACGGAACACCGGAAGGCGCGTCACCACATTGCCGATGGACTCCAGTTCCGCATCGGTCACGGTTGTATCGGCAGCCGACGTCGTGATCATGATGTAGACGAGCGCATCCTGCGGCGAGATTTTCTTCATCGGGTACTCCTCAGCAACACTCGGATAGGAATCAGCGTTTCCGGTTATAATTTGCGGGAAAGTTAGGAAGCCTCCTGCGGTTACGCAAGGAAATTCCGCACCAGCCGTTGACGACACGGGGTTGGCGCGCCATAGAGCATAAGCACGGATTTGTGCACCGTTTTTCAAAAATCACGCCCTTCACAGGATATCAGGATAAAACCATGACCTCGCATCGTCTGCTCGAAATCACGCTGACCCCGGAACTGACCGCGGCGGCTGCAGACGTGAAAGCATGGCCCTTTGAAGAGGCGAAGAAAATCCTCAAGCGCTATGCCAAGACTGGCCTGCCAGACACGGTGATCTTCGAAACGGGCTATGGCCCGTCGGGCCTGCCGCATATCGGCACCTTCGGCGAAGTGGCCCGCACCTCGATGGTGCGCCATGCCTTCCGTGTTCTGACGGAAGACAAGGTGAAGACGCGCCTGATCTGCTTCTCCGACGATCTCGACGGCATGCGCAAGATTCCGGACAATGTGCCGGACAAGGCCGCTCTTGAGCCTTATCTGCAAATGCCGCTTTCGTCGGTGCCGAACCCGTTTGGCGGCGAATACAAGAGCTTTGCCGAGCATAACAATGCCATGCTCTGCCGCTTCCTCGACACTTTCGGCTTCGACTATGAATTCGCAAGCGCGACGGAATATTACAAGTCCGGCAAATTCGATGCCGTGCTGCTCAAGGCTGTCGAGCGCTATGACGACATCATGAAGGTCATGCTGCCAACGCTTGGCGAAGAGCGGCAGGCGACCTACAGCCCGTTCCTGCCGATTTCGCCCAAGTCGGGCCGCGTGCTCTACGTGCCGATGAAGAAGGTCGACGCCAAGGCTGGCACGATCACTTTCGACGATGACGGCGTTGAAACAACCCTTCCCGTCACGGGCGGCAATGTGAAGCTGCAGTGGAAGCCGGATTTCGGTATGCGCTGGGCAGCACTCGGCGTCGACTTCGAAATGTTCGGCAAGGATCACCAGACCAATTCGGAAATCTATGACCGTATCTGTGTCATCCTCGGCGGACGCGCGCCGGAACATTTCGTCTACGAACTGTTCCTCGACCAGCTCGGCCAGAAGATTTCCAAGTCCAAGGGCAACGGCATCTCGATCGATGAATGGCTTTCCTATGCACCGACCGAAAGCCTTGCACTTTACAATTTCCAGAAGCCGAAGACGGCAAAGCGTCTCTATTTTGATGTCATCCCGAAGGCGGTGGACGAGTATTTCACCTATCTTTCGGCTTATGACCGTCAGGAATGGAAAGACCGCCTGAACAATCCGGTCTGGCATATCCATTACGGCAACCCGCCCAAGGTCAACCTGCCGGTTACCTTTGCCCTGATGCTCAATCTGGTCAGCGCTTCGAATGCGGAAAGCCCATCGGTTCTGTGGGGCTTCATCTCGCGCCACGCACCTGGCGTCACGCCGGAAAACAATCCGGAACTGGATGCGCTCGTCGGTTACGCGATCCGTTACTTCAACGATTTCGTCAAGCCGACCAAGCAGTTCCGCGCCCCGGACGATGTGGAGCGCGCTGCACTGGAAGCGCTGGATGCCAAGCTCGGAACCCTGCCTGCCGGGACCGATGGCAACGACATCCAGAACGCCATTCTGGATGTCGCCCGCGCTATCGAGCGCTATCAGGATCACACCAAGAAAAGCCCGGAAGGCGGCCCCGGCGTGTCGGTTTCCTTCTTCCAGATGCTCTATGAAGTGCTGATCGGTCAGGAACGAGGGCCCCGCTTCGGCTCTTTCGTCGCGCTTTACGGCATCGACGAAACCCGCGCCCTGATCAAAAAGGCGCTGGCTGGCGAACTCGCCTGATCCGACATCACCAATGAAAAGCCCCGCGGCCACCCGGCGCGGGGCTTTTTTTGCATCTGAAATCACCGCCGTGGTTTGCACCGATTGACTCTGCTCCTCACAGTAGGTAGTACGGTCTACCTACTGTGAGGAAATCCGAGATGACGACCGTTCAAACTCCATTTCCGGCTTCGACGGAAAGCGCACGCGAAAAGCTGCTCAACGCCGCTGCCGTCCTTTTCTACAATCATGGGATTGGCGGAACCGGCATCGATGCCATCGTTGAAAAAGCGGGCGTTGCGAAGAAGAGCCTCTATAACAATTTTGCTTCCAAAGCCGATCTGGTGAACCAGTATCTCGAAGTGCGCCATGCCGAATGGCTGGGCCTTTACGATATGCGCCTGCAACAGGCGATCACGCCGCAGGAGAAGGTTCTCGCGATTTTCGACGCCTATCAGGACCACGCCGAATTTGCCTATGAGCACGGGTTTCGCGGGTGCGGTTTGTTGAATGCCGCAGCCGAACTGACCGTTGGCGATATCGGCCGTCAGGCCGTGAAAAATCACAAGCGTGAAGTTGAAGCCTTGCTGGCGGGCCATTTGGCAGAACTGCTGCCGGAAGCGCCGGAGCGGGCGGCGGCACTGGCCCGGACACTGTCGTTTCTGCTGGAAGGAGCGATGTCGCGTGCCGGGCTTGAGGGAAACAGCACCTGTATTCAGGAAGCGCGGGCAATGGCATCTGACATGCTGGGGACATTATGAGCACTTCATCCCGCAATTATGCGATTGGCGTCGCCGCCATTTTGTTTTCCTCCGCCGTTTGGGGCACGACCGGTACAGCGGCCACCTTTGCCCCGGAAGTGGGTGCTGCCGCTATAGGCGCTGCCGCAATGGGTGTGGGTGGACTGATGCAGGCCGTTCTCGCCGGACGCGGCATCATGCGCGCATTGCCGCAACTGGCTCAGCATCGGCGCAACCTCGTTCTGGGCGGAGTGGCAGTCGCCATTTATCCGCTCGCATTTTACGCCTCGATGCGCATGGCTGGCGTGACCATCGGAACCGTCGTAACGCTCGGTTCAGCACCACTGCTTTCCGCTTTGATCGAATATGTGTTCGATGGTTCGTGCTTGTCGCGGCAATGGCTGTGGGGGGCCATGATCGGACTGCTTGGTATGATCCTCATATCAGTCGCCGAGGGATCGGCCCATAGCGGCATTCAAACCGGAAGCTCTGTGCTGATCGGCATCGGTCTCGGACTGGTCGGCGGTTTGACCTACGCGCTCTATTCGTGGACCGCACGCGGATTGATCCTGAGCGGCATACATTCATCCGTCGCGATGGGCGCGACCTTCGGCATTGGCGGCCTGCTGTTGATGCCGGTCCTGCTGATGACCGGCGCGCCCTTTCTCGCCTCATGGAACAATGCCGCCGTCGGCATTTACATGGCCGCGGTGCCGATGTTCCTCGGCTATGTCTGCTTCGGCATTGGCCTTGCGCGTGTTCCCGTCAGCATGGCAACGACGATCACACTGGTCGAGCCTGTAATCGCTGCGCTGCTGGCCGTAGTCATCGTCGGGGAACGTCTCCCAGCCATGGGCTGGCTGGGCGTAGCGCTGGTCATCGCGTGCCTGATTGTCATCACCATTCCGCTGAAAACAGTGTCACGCAGGAGCCCGAAGGCAATAGCGGAAGCCTAGTTTGCTGGTGCAGGTGTTGGCGCCGCCGGTGCTGGCGGAAATTCACCCTGCTGCGGAGAAGGCGTCGAGGGTTGCGGCTCCGTTTCCGGTGCCAAAGGCGACGGACTGTTCAAACCATTGCCCGTGTCAGGCTCAAGGCTCTGCAAGGAAGCATCCGGCTTGTCTCCGAAAATGCCGAGACGCGCATCTTCCGCCTTGCGGCCCGCATCGGCATAGGTGCCGTCTGACGCGGCCTTGGCCCAGCCATTCGTCACCAGCCATTCGGCGGCATCGTCATTGCCCAGCTTGCAGGCAGTGGCGATAGCAGCACCGCTGTCATTCTGCGGAAGGCGGCACATAATGGCGCGCGAACGCAGCCATTGCCGAAAAGCGGTCCGCGCCTGCATGCCGCAAGGCCAGCTTTCCCTCGCTGCCGTCTGGCAGGTCTGTTCGACCGGCACAACCTCGATACCCTGCAAATCAATCAGGCGACCTTGACTTTCAAGCCGTCCAGCCGCCACAGCGACGGGACGTTGCAGAAGCTGCATGTCCTCGTTCTCGCCAACCTGTGTGAGTGGCTGGGTGTTTGTCTCGGTCGGCGCGACGGGTTCCGGCGGCTTTGGCGAGGCGGCCAATCCCAGATCGCTGAGCGGCGGGCGCGGCGCTTCACGCTGAAGCCCATTGGCCTCATCGCTGGAATTGCCGGATGGTGCATTTTGCTGTTCACCCGCAGGCGGGGTCTGTGTCTTCGCGTCAGCGTTGCTGTCCGGTTCGTTATAATCGAACTGTTCGACAACGATGCCATTGCCGGAACCGCCATTCGGCTTCGCGGCATCGCCATCACTGGTGATCACCTGAACCGGTCCCTCAAGCGCACCGTAAAAAGGGGCAATGAAAGCTGCGGCCAGCAGCGCGCCGGTCAATGCGGCGAGACTGCCATAAACGATGCGCGAATGGCTTCTCGCGTTTTTCATCTGCGACTGCACCATTACTGGCTTGCCCATAGAATTCTGGCAATCCATTCCACATCCTTGGTCTCAAAGCTGCGGTTTGAATGCTCTGGATTGAGCGAATGCAATTCGATTGTACGTGGTGTCTGGCGATAAAGGATTTTGGCCATGACTTCTCCGTCCTTGGTTCGCACCACCACGCGGTCGCCGCGACGCACCGGCGCATTGGGCGCGACGATCAACGTATCGCCGTCACGGTAAAGGGGCAACATGCTGTCGCCCGAAACTTCCAGCGCATACACACCTTCGCTGTCGCCCACCGGAAATTCCACAATGTCCCAGCCCTGTCCCGCGGGAAAACCGGCATCGTCGAAATAACCGCCTGCACCGGCCTCCGCCATGCCCAGAAGCGGGATCGGCTGCGGGTCCTGCAAATATTCGCCGAAACCCTGGTTCGCAGTACCGCTGCCGCCCATCAGGCGCGTGAGTTCTTCAAAGCTCGCGCCGGTGGCTTCCATCACCTTGGCAAGCGACTCCGTCGAGGGCCAGCGTGCGCGCCCATCGGCAGCGTAACGCTTGGATTTGTTGAAGGTCGTAGGGTCAAGACCTGCACGGCGGGCAAGCCCCGATGCACTCAGGGAATAACGCTCGGCCAACGCGTCTATCGCCGCCCAGATGCTGTCGTGAGAAAACATGGTATGATCCGCCAATTTCGGGTCGGTCTCTTCCCACGACGAACTCGGACCATGGGGGACGCGCCGCTTAGGATTTTAAACCTATAACTTGTGCCGACTTTTGCCAGAACCTACCGAAAATTGGGGTTTTGCGCAAGATGCACGAATTGACAGGGAAAATTTTCTTATTTAGCGGTCGCCGAAAAGTGGGGGCAATAAAAAAGCGCGGTGTTTTCACACCGCGCTTTTCAGATTTTCAGGGATTAAGCGTCAAGCTGCTTTCTTGGTTTCGCCCTTGTAGGGGTTGAACCGCTGGTAGAAGCTTTCGCCGTTCTCGGCCATGTCGAGAAGCAGCTTCGGAGCCTTGAACTGCTGGCCGTATTTCTTCTGCAACTCCTTGGCAAGCTTGACGAATTTCTTCGCGCCCATGCCATCGATATAGGACAGCGTGCCGCCCGTATAAGGTGCAAACCCGAAAGCCAGGATCGAGCCGACATCCGCCTCGCGCGGATCGGTGACAATGCCTTCTTCCATCACGCGGGAAGCTTCCAGAGCGATGGTGACGAGGAAGCGTTCCTTCAGCTCCTTCACATCGATCTTGTCGGGGTCCTGCTGCGGATAGAGATCCTTGAGACCGGCCCAGAGATGCTTCTTGGCAGGTTTGGCCGGATATTCGTAGAATCCCTTGCCATTCTTGCGGCCCTTGCGGTCGAACTCGTTGACGAGCCTGTCCACCAGCTCGACATGGCGCGGATCGACAGCCTTCTCGCCAAGATCAGCAAGCGTTGCCTTGAGGATCTTTTGCGACAGATCGATGGCGGTTTCGTCGTTGAGCGCCAGCGGACCGACCGGCATACCGGCCATGCGGGCGGCATTTTCGATCATGGCAGCCGGAACGCCTTCCACCAGCATGTTGTAGGCTTCCGACATATAGCGCAGCACGCAACGATTGACGTAGAAGCCGCGCGTGTCGTTGACAACAATCGGCGTCTTCTTGATCGCGCGGACATAATCGAGCGCGACGGCCAAAGCCTTGTCGGAGGTCTTCTTGCCGAGGATCACTTCCACCAGCATCATCTTGTCGACAGGCGAGAAGAAGTGGATGCCGATGAAGTTTTTCGGGCGCTTCGAGACCTTGGCAAGACCGCTGATCGGCAGGGTCGAGGTGTTCGACGCGAAGATCGCCGAAGACTTCAGCACTTCCTCGGCCTTCTCGGTCGCAACGCGCTTGACGTCGCGGTCTTCAAACACCGCTTCGATCACCAGATCGGCACCGTCGAGTTCAGCATAATCAGGCGTTGCGGTGATGAGCGACAGGAGCTTTTCCTTGTCGGCCTCGGTGGCACGGCCCTTCTGCATTTCCTTGGTCACGAGATCAGCCGTATGGGCCTTGCCCTTGTCGGCTGCTTCCTGATCGCGGTCGATCAGCACCACCGGAATGCCCGCCTTGGCGGTCACATAGGCAATGCCTGCACCCATGAAACCAGCGCCGATGACGCCGATCTTCTTGAGCTTGGTCGGCTTTTCATCCGCCGGGCGGCGTGCGCCCTTGTTCAGTTCCTGCAACGACACGAACAGCGAACGGATCATCATGCCCGCTTCGGTCGTCTGGAGGATTTCGGTGAAATAGCGCTGCTCAATCTTGAGACCGGTATCGAACGGCACCAGAAGGCCTTCATAAACCGACTTCAGAATGGCGAGCGCCGCCGGGTAATTACCGGAAGTTTCGCGACGCAGAATGGCAGTCGCAGCAGGCCAGAGATTGGCACCGGCAGCCGAATAGATCGCGCCGCCCGGCAGCTTGAAGCCCTTTTCATCCCAAGGCTGAACCGGCTTGAGGCCGCCCTTGATGAGCTTCTTGGCGGTTTCGACCAGCTTCTTTGCCGGAGCGACTTCCGTGACGAGACCCATTGCCTTGGCGCGCTGCGCCGTCAGGCTGGAGCCGGTCGTCATCATCTGCAGCGCATCCTGCTGGTTGGCAAGACGCGGAACGCGCTGCGTACCACCAGCGCCCGGGAACAGGCCGACCTTCACTTCAGGAAGCGCCAGCTTCACGCCCGGCGCATCCGACACAACACGCGCATGGCAGGAAAGCGACATTTCCAACGCACCGCCCATGCAGGTGCCGTTAATCGCCGACACCCACGGCTTGCCGCTGGTTTCCAGCTTGCGGAACAGGCCGCTCATCTTGCCGACATTGTCGAAGAGAGACTGGACCGCGCCCTGTGGGTCCTTGGCCTTCTGCTTCTGGAACTCCTTGAACATGCCTTCGAGCATGGTCAGGTCGGCACCGCCGGAGAAGCTTTCCTTGCCGGACGTGATGACCACGCCCTTGATCTTGTCGTCCGCGACCACCGCATCGATGATGGCGTTCAGTTCCTGCATCACCTCGACGGTGAACACATTCATCGACTTTTCAGGCATGTCCCAGGTGACGAGGGCAATGCCGTCGGCGTCGGTCTCAACTTTGAAATTCGTGTAAGCCATTCGTAAAAACCTCCCTCGCTTTATACGCGCTCGATGATCGTCGCCGTGCCCATGCCGGCACCGATGCACAAGGTCACCAGCGCGGTGTTGAGATCGCGGCGTTCCAGCTCATCCAGCACCGTACCGAGGATCATCGCGCCGGTTGCGCCAAGCGGATGGCCCATGGCAATCGCGCCGCCATTGACGTTGATCTTGTCGTGCGGAATATCGAAGGCCTGCATGTAGCGCAGGACCACAGCGGCGAAAGCTTCGTTGAGCTCGAACAGATCAATATCCGAAATCTTCAGCTTGGCCTGCTTGAGCAGCTTTTCCGTTACATCAACCGGGCCGGTCAGCATCAGCGCCGGGTCGGAGCCGATATTGGTGAAAGCGCGGATACGGGCGCGCGGCTTGATGTCGAATGCCTTGCCAGCCTTCTTGGAGCCAACCAGAACGCCCGCTGCACCGTCGACGATGCCCGACGAATTACCGGCATGGTGGACATGATTGACCGTTTCGATTTCCGGATGAGCCTGAATGCCGACAGCATTGAAGCCGCCCATTTCGCCCGGCATCACAAAGGACGGGTTCAACTGGCCCAGCGCCTGCATATCGGTCGTCGGGCGCATATGTTCATCATGGTCGAGAATGGTCAGACCATTCTGATCCTTGATCGAAATGACCGAATTTTTGAAATAGCCCTTTTCCCACGACTTGGCGGCGCGCTTCTGGCTTTCGACAGCATAGGCATCGACATCATCGCGGCTGAAACCGTATTTCGTGGCGATCAGATCGGCGGACACGCCCTGCGGCATGAAATAGCCGGGGAAGCCGACCGATGGGTCCATGTACCAGGCACCGCCCGACATGCCCATGCCGACGCGGGACATACTTTCAACGCCGCCAGCAACCACCAGTTCGTCCGCGCCGAAGGCGACCTTCGCGGCAGCCAGATTGATGGCGTCGAGACCGGAGGCGCAGAAGCGCGAAATCTGGATGCCCGGAGCCTTGAAGTCGTAACCGGCTTCGAAAGCGGCAGAGCGCGGAATGACGGCACCGGCTTCGCCGACCGGATCGACACAGCCGAAAATAATGTCATCGACCTTTGCGGTATCGATGCCGTTGCGATCGCGCAGGGATTCCAGAACCTTCGCGCCCAAACGCACGGCAGGCACTTCATGCAGGCTACCGTCCTTCTTGCCGCGCCCGCGCGGCGTCCGCACGTGATCGTAAATATAAGCCTCAGCCATTTTTTCTCCTTCCCGCCGGGTCCGAAGAACCCGGCCTAACCTTTAAAATGTCAGCAGAAAATCAGAACGCGTCCGCAGGCAGCGCCATCATGCTATCCGCACCCGACTGGATGCGCGCGAGATGGGCGGCACTTTCCGGCATAATACGCTCGAAATAGTACCGTGCAGTGACGAGCTTCGCTTCAAGATAAGCCTTGTTGCCTTCGCCTGCCGCCAGCTTTTCTTCTGCGACCTTGGCCATGCGGCCCCACATCAGCCCCAGCGCGACCAGACCGAACAGATGCATATAATCATTGGACGCAGCACCGGCATTGTCGGGCTTCGCCATTGCATTCTGCATCAGCCACATGGTGGCGGCCTGAAGATCGTTGAGACCTTTCTTCAGATGCTTGGTGAAGAAGGACAGCTTTTCATTGTCGCGATTGGCTTCGCAGAATTCGCCCACTTCCTTGAAGAAGGTCGTAACGGCACGGCCGCCATTCAGCGCCAGCTTGCGACCGACCAGATCGAGCGCCTGAATACCGTTGGCACCTTCATAGATCATGGCGATACGCGCATCGCGCACATACTGGCTCATGCCGTGTTCTTCGATATAGCCGTGGCCACCGAAGACCTGCTGCGCCATGACGGCATGTTCAAAACCCTTGTCGGTCAGAACGCCTTTCAGAACCGGTGTCAGCAGACCGACCAGATCGTCGGCGGCCTGACGCTCGGCCTCGTCACCGGAGCGGTGCGCAATGTCGGAGTTCAGCGCCGTCCAGAGGATGAACGCGCGGCCTGCTTCGTTGAAAGCGCGGATCGTCATCAGGTTACGACGGATATCCGGATGCACGATGATCGGATCGGCCTTCTTTTCCGGCTCTTTCGCGCCGGAAAGGGCGCGCCCCTGAATGCGCTCGCGGGCATAGATCGCTGCATTCTGGTAGGCGGTTTCGGCTATTGAAAGCCCCTGCAAGGCAACGCCCAGACGCGCTTCATTCATCATGGTGAACATGGCGCGCAGCCCCTTATGCGCCTCACCGATCAGAAAGCCGGTCGCCTCGTCATAATTCATGACGCAGGTGGAATTGCCGTGAATGCCCATCTTTTCTTCGATGGAACCACAGGACACACCGTTGCGTGTGCCTGGATTGCCATTTTCATCCAGAATGAACTTCGGCACGATGAAGAGCGAAATGCCCTTCACGCCTTCCGGTGCCCCGTCGATACGGGCGAGCACCAGATGGATGATATTGTCCGACATGTCGTGTTCGCCAGCCGAGATGAAAATCTTCTGACCGGAAATCTTGTAGGAGCCGTCGCCCTGCGGTGCAGCACTGGTGCGCAGAAGACCCAGATCCGTGCCGCAATGCGGCTCGGTCAGGTTCATTGTGCCGGTCCAGGTGCCTTCCACCATCTTCGGCAGATAGGTATCCTTCTGCTCATCGGTGCCGTGCGCGAGGATTGCGGCAATCGCGCCCTGCGTCAGGCCGGGATACATGGTGAGCGCCATATTGGCCGACGACATATATTCGCCAACTGCCGTGTGCAGCAGATAGGGCAGACCCTGCCCGCCATATTGCTCCGGCACGGCGAGGCCGAGCCAGCCGCCTTCGCGGTAAAGATCGAAGGCTTCCTTGAAACCTTTCGGCGTGGTGACGCTGCCATCGGAGGCGCGCTTGCAGCCTTCGCGGTCACCGCTGTGATTGACCGGAAACAGGGTGCCTTCAGCGAGCTTCGCACCTTCCGACAGGATCGCCTCGACCACGTCGGGCGACGCGTCGGCAAAGCCCGGCAGATTGTTGTAACGCTGATAGTTCAGAACGTCGTTAAGTACGAAATTCGTATCTTCAACGGGCGCGCGATAGCTCGGCATCAAAATCCTCCAAATTCATCACCTGAGCCAGCCCCGCGATAGACGGATACCGGCTCCAAACCGCGTTTCACACCTGCTGCCTGCTTTATTAGAAAAACATCGTGACAGCCGATATGTTGCAACAAAAAAGGACGTTCTCGCTCGAAAACCTGCCATTTTTGCAGCATTCTGGCCAGCCTCAACCCAAACTCGGGTCGAGCCGGACCAGTTCGGACTCAAAACTAGCGCAGTTTGACGTTTCCGTAAACGTCAAAATTTCGCGAGCTGTGAGCAGATGTCTGCCATCCGCCTTTGCGATTTGATTTCGTCTTTGGGAAATGTGCGAGATCCGAAGCGCTGATGCTTCCGTTGCGCATACAATAGTTGTGCAATCTGCCTGATTGCGCAACCGAGACATCAACTCCAGATCGGGTTAAAGGATGCCCCTAACCCGACCGTTCAGAAGATGTTTTGCTAGTGATGCATCATCTCGTCGGCAATATCTTTACCGCTCAGCGATGACGGATAATAGGTCGGCCAGTTGGTGACTTCTTTGAGCAACCCTGCGCGATCATTTCCCCAATAGAGGTGATAGTGATCTGCTTTGGCTGGTGCTATGCGATGATCGCTGAACTGCATATATTCAGGCGCAGCCGCATCACCCTCGACCTTCTTGAAAATGAAGCGAACGCCGCGATTGCCTTTGGCATATTTCAGGATTTCATAGCCGTCACTTGCATATTTTCCCGACGTGGCCTTATCGCCTTCGTAGAAGGAAACCTCGTCCCCTTTGATCACAATTCGGCTCGTGTCGGTGCGATAGCCCGTTTCATAATAGTCGCGGTACTCTTTGGCTGATTTGTCGCCATGTTTTGCTTTATCGGCGAAAACCGGATCAAGCGTACCGTCTTGCAGATAGGAATATACCGACTGCCAGTCCCCTTCCCAATCAGACAGCTTGCGGTCTTTCACCTGATCGTCTTTGAAATAGCCTTTATAGATTTCCTGGTCCTGCTTGGTTCCATGGCTGTGGGAATGGCCATGATCCGACGCGGACTTTTCCTTTGTCTCGGCCATTGCCTGACCGGATATCACCATGGCGGCGCACAATCCCATCGACACGAGTAGCTTTCTCATAGTCTTCTCTCCAGTTCGATTCGTTATGTAATATCGTAACGTATTTGACTTAACCACTAACGCTTAGGGATGCAACTACTGCCGATTAGTCGGGAGTATAAGGACGAAACGTCACCAACAATCTCGCTCGCAATAATGAGAAGAATACAAGAGTTCGCTTATATAAAATTGCCAACGACCCTTTGCCGTTTCGCAAAACAATAAAATAAATCAATAATAAGCTGCCTTCATATTAAGGCGCATTCTAAAAATTGGGAGAAGTAAAATGCATACTACAAGCAATCATGCAAGTAAATCTGCAGTCGCATTTGAAGACGTATTAAAGGGTCTTTCTGCAACACTGGCTCCGACCAACAGTTCCGAGGACTGCCCAGGATTTGCAAAGAAAAAATAATCAAAAATCTGCTGAAGCTCATTAAAAAATGCTGGATGGAGATTAGGGGGTAATTCACCCCCTTCTTTTTTAATTGGAAGGATGACTTTCATGACGAAACATTTTGAAACACCGGTTATCTTTTCGCTCGCTCCAGAAGCAGCAAATGATTTCTGCGATCAGTATCTGACGAAGAACGGCATCATGATCTCGCTTGCAGACTTGCGCGACAAAGAGCTGACAATGGATCTGGCAAGTCAGGCAGCATACGCCTTCGCCGATTTGATCACAGACCTGCAATTTCAGTTGGATTGTCCTGATATAGGGATCGTCGCGGTCGATATTCCATCCATCCTTGAAGATGCCACATTAGACGCCGTTGCTGGTGCGCTGATAGGTATCTCGCTGGTTCAGGCGCTGATGCCGACCCTCTATGATGGTAGAAACCAGACGCCGTTCTCGGTCTTCACAACCTCCGCGGATAGTCGCCAAAGGCTGGAGCGTGTTGGCTTGCAGGATCTGGTTCCATTAAGCCGACTGGAGTTTCACTCTGACAGCTCCGTTACCGGGAAAACATTAGCCGTTCCCGACTATATAGCGCTTTATAATATCGCCATTAATTTTGAAGAGCGCGGCTGTTTCCACTGGGTGCCGACATGTAAAATCGACGGCATTGCCGAGCTTGTGAACAAGGTTGGCTTATCGAAGGAGTATTATTTCAAGCTCAACCCTGCCGTCTACGAAGATGGGCAGAATGATGTGATGGTTATAGAGCACCGCGTCAAAGCGGCCATTTTCAGCAGCGCCCAGAATGGCTCCACCACAACCTATATGAGTGGAAGTTTCGACGGGACCGTCGGCGAAGAATACAGCCAATCCCACGATGTTGCCGCCGACATCGTAAACGCCATATCAGCAAACAAATTTCGCTATTCCATCCCGCAGGAAAGCCGCAGACTGATCATCGTCAATAATGCCAACGGCTTTCATGCCCGCGATGGTTTTGAAAAGCCCCTGCCTGACGTTTCCGTCAACCGGGTTTATCTGCGCTGCACGTCAGTGGCTGGCAAGGTTGTCGGCGAAGTTTTGGACGAGTGATAAAGCGTTCTCGTCAGTTGGGCACCGGCGGCGAACGATCCACTCAGTGGCTCAGCAGCGTCTGCATTCGGTCCTGATGGTGCAAGCCCACTTCCCGAACGATCTCGGCAATCTGTTTAAGTTGGGACGACAGCGGATTGCTTTTGCGCCAGACCAGACCGATGGTTCGCGACGGACGTGGCTCGGCAAGGCGAAACATGCAGACATTTGCCGCGAGTGTCTCCGTATAGACCGCCATCTCCGGCACGAGCGTGATGCCGATACCTGCGCCCACCATCTGAACAAGGGTAGACAGTGAGCTGCCTTCCATCAATTCGCGCGGCGGCGCATTCGTAATATTGCAGAAGGACAGGGCCTGATCGCGGAAACAATGCCCTTCTTCCAGAAGCAGCAACCGCATTTCATGCAGTTTTTCGGCGCTGGGAACCGGCTTGTCCGCATCTTCCAGCGGGCGCATCAGCACAAATTCCTCCTCAAAAAGGGGCACTTCCTGCAAGGCCGGCTCGGAAACCGGCAAGGCGACAATCGCCGCATCCAGCCTCGCCTCCAGCAGGTCTTCGATCAGTTTCTGGGTGATAGCCTCACGCGGGCGAGGCTCCAGCCCCGGATAACGCTGGGTCAGCGTCTTGATCACTTCCGGCAGAAGATAAGGCGCAACTGTCGGGATCACTCCGAGACGCAGGCGACCGGTGAATGGGCCATGCGCCGCACGCGCCAGCTCTTCCAGCTCGTCAACCGAGCGCAAAATGCCGCGCACCCTTTCCGCGAATTCCTCACCGAGCCCGGTCAGGCGAATTTGCCTGCCGCCACGCTCCACCAGCGGCGCGCCGATCAGGTCTTCCAGTTCCTTGATCTGCAAGGACAATGCGGGTTGAGAGATGGAACAAGCCGCCGCCGCGCGCCCAAAATGGCTCAATCGCGCCAGCGAGTCGAAGTAGCGGAGGTGTTTCATGGAGAGGCCAATCATAAGCTCAGCATATCGCAGCCTTTAGAATATACAATTGGAATTTATCGAACGCATTGGTTACCGTACCCATACTGACTGCTGGATCCGGAGTGACCGCCTTCATAATGCGGTCGCTTCGGCGTGCCAGTGTCAGCCGCTCGTTCAATTTAGCGAAAGCCATCTTTGGGAAAGCCATCGGAGAGCAATCATGGACGTAAAGACGAAATCGGCCGGAAAATGTCCGGTCATGCATGGCGGCAATACCGCGCTTGGCAACTCTGTCATGGAATGGTGGCCCAATGCGCTGAACCTCGACATTCTGCACCAGCATGACACCAAGACCAATCCGCTGGGCAAGAACTTCGATTACAAGGAAGAGCTGAAGAAGCTCGACGTGGAAGCTCTCAAGACCGATCTGCGCGCACTCATGACGGATAGTCAGGAGTGGTGGCCTGCCGACTGGGGCAGCTATGTCGGCATGATGGCTCGAGTGACCTGGCACGCCGCCGGTTCCTACCGCACCTCTGACGGTCGCGGTGGCGCCAGCACCGGCAACCAGCGTTTTGCTCCGCTCAATTCCTGGCCGGATAACGTCAACACCGACAAGGGCCGCCGTCTGCTGTGGCCGATCAAGAAGAAGTACGGCAACCGGATTTCCTGGGCCGACCTGATCGCGCTTGCCGGTACGATTGCCTATGACGTCGCCGGTCTCAAGACCTTCGGTTTCGCCTTCGGTCGTGAAGATATCTGGGCGCCTGAAAAGGACACCTATTGGGGTGACGAAAAGGAATGGCTGGCGCCAAGCGACGGTCGTTACGGCGATGTGACCAAGCCGAGCACACTGGAAAACCCGCTTGCGGCGGTCCAGATGGGCCTCATCTATGTCAACCCGGAAGGCGTCAACGGCAAGTCCGATCCGCTGGCAACGGCAGCGCAAATGCGCGAAACCTTTACCCGTATGGGTATGGATGACGAGGAAACGGTCGCCCTGACCGCGGGTGGCCACACCATCGGCAAAACTCATGGCAATGGCGATCCGGCCAATCTGAGCCCTGATCCGGAAGATGCCGGTCCTGAATATCAGGGCCTGGGCTGGATGAACACCAAGGGCCGCGGCATTGGTCGCGACACGGTTGTTTCGGGCCTCGAAGGCGCATGGACCACAGAACCGACCAAGTGGGACAACGGCTTCTTCGAAATGCTGTTCAAGCACGAATGGCATCTGGTGAAGAGCCCGGCTGGCGCGTCGCAGTGGGAACCTGTTTCGATTGCCGAGCAGGACAAGCCGGTTGACGTGGAAGACCCGTCGATCCGTCTGAACCCGATGATGACCGATGCGGATATGGCGTTGAAGGTAGACCCGATCTACCGCGCGATTTCCGAGCGTTTCATGAACGACTTTGACGCGTTCTCGGAAGTCTTCGCCCGCGCATGGTTCAAGCTGACCCATCGCGACATGGGCCCGAAGACCCGTTATATCGGCCCGGATGCGCCGACCGAAGATCTCATCTGGCAGGATCCGATCCCGGCCGGTCGCACCGATTACGACGTGAAGGGCCTCAAGGCCAAGATCGCCGCTTCCGGTCTTTCGGTTTCCGATCTGGTTTCCACCGCCTGGGACAGCGCCCGCACCTATCGCGGTTCGGACTTCCGCGGCGGCGCAAACGGCGCCCGTATCCGTCTCGCTCCGCAGAAGGATTGGGAAGGCAACGAGCCGGAACGGCTGGCCCGTGTTCTCTCGGTTCTGGAACCGATTGCAGCGGCGTCTGGCGCAAGCCTGGCCGATGTCATCGTGCTGGCCGGCAATTTCGGTGTGGAACAGGCAGCCAAGGCCGCCGGTGTCGACATTGAAGTGCCATTCGCTCCGGGACGCGGCGATGCAACGGCCGAGCAGACCGATGCTGAAAGCTTCGCTCCGCTTGAACCGCTGGCAGACGGTTTCCGCAACTGGCAGAAGAAGGACTATGTGGTCAGCGCCGAGGAACTGCTCCTCGACCGGGCACAGCTCATGGGCCTTACCGCCCCTGAAATGACGGTCCTCGTCGGCGGCCTGCGCGCCATCGGCACCAACCACGGCGGCACGTCGCATGGCGTCTTCACGGACAAGGTCGGCGCTTTGACGACGGACTTCTTCGTCACGCTCACCGACATGCATAATTCGTGGGTTCCGACGGGCGAAGGCCTCTACGAAATCCGCGACCGCAAGACCGGTGCGCCGAAGTTCACCGCAACACGCGTCGATCTCGTTTTCGGTTCGAATTCGATCCTTCGCGCCTATGCGGAAGTCTATGCCCAGGACGACAGCAAGGAGAAGTTCGTGAAGGACTTCGTTGCCGCCTGGACCAAGGTGATGAACGCCGACCGTTTCGATCTGGCATAAAAGCCGACCTGGAGCATTTCCAGCAAAAGTGCGAAGCGGTTTTGCTGGAAATGCGTGAAAACAAATGGATAGAGCGGTTCGAGTGATTCCGTTTTAACTGGAACCGCTCTGACGAAAAGGCCTCCCCTGAATGTTCGGGGGGAGGCCTTTTTATTTACTTCGCCACGTCAATGGCAGCGCTTAGCTCTTCCACCGCCTGATCCGCCGTCAGCTGACCGTTGAACTGGCGAGTGATGACGTCGAACATCGCATTCTTGATCGCGGTCGGCTGTGCGTGCGACTGCGAGAAGGAGCCGAGCAGCGATCCGCTCTTGTCGGCAGCCGCCAGATCCTTGATCGCTTTCTGTCCGCATTCGTCGAATGCCGTGGTCGGCACATCGGTACGCGCCGGTGCCGAGCCTTTCACCACATTGAAGGCCGACTGGAAATTGACGTCTTCCACAGCGGTTGCGAGCGCAAGCTGCGCCTTGCGCTTGTCCTCACCCACTTCAAAGACAGCGAACTGATCGGCATTGAAAGCCACGGAACCTTCCGTTCCCGGGAAACGACCGCAAACGAAATCCGCACCGGGCTTCTTTCCAGCCTTGGTAAATTCGCCCTTGGCCCAGTCGCCCATGAACTGCACGCCCGCCTTGTCGTCAATGACCATGGCCGAGGCGAGATTCCAGTCGCGTCCCGAGAAATTGTCGTCCACATAGGTGCGCAGCTTCGCCATCCGCTCGAAGACCTGCTTCATCGTATCGCTCTTCAGGGCTTCAGGATCGAGATCGATCAGCGCCTTTTTGTAAAAATCCGGCCCGAACGACATCACGACACTGGTGAAGATAAGCGCTTCCTGCCAGGGCTGGCCGCCATGGGCAATCGGCGTGATCCCCTGCGCCTTGAACTTGTCGAGCAGAGCGATAAGCTCATCCCAGTTCTGCGGCACTTTTCCGCCAGCCTTGTCGAGCGCGGCCTTGTTGTACCAGGCCCAATTGGTGGAGTGCACATTGACCGGCGCAGCGATCCAGTGGCCGTCATATTTCGAGAAGTGCTGGATTGCGGGCGGGATCACCTTGTCCCAGCCTTCCTTGTCGGCAACTTCGTCCAGATTGCCAAGCACGCCCTGCTGTGCCCAATCCAGAATATCGAAACCCTGCATCTGCACGGCGGCTGGCGGATTGCCCGCCGTCACGCGGGCGCGCAAGGTCGTCATCGCGGCTTCACCCGCGCCACCGGCAACCGGCATATCGACCCAGCCGATACCTTGTTTCTGAAGGTTTTCCTTCAGGAGATTAAGCGCGGCTGCTTCGCCGCCCGAAGTCCAGTAATGCAGGACTTCGACGCTTTCCTCGGCCTGCGCGAAACTTGCCCCACCCAAAATGCTGACACCCGCCAGCAGCATTCCCATCATCAAGCGCATTCTCATATCTCCTCGTTAAGAATGATGTAACTTATCATGGACTTGGGCGAACGAAATTCACTATCGCGTTGGCGCGCACATGCTGTTGGCGACCAGTTCACACTTCATCTTTGAGCGTTTCTTTCTGCGTAATGAGGCGCGCCGAGTGCTGCCCCGAAATGAAGACCCAGAGCCAGCTGAGCGCCACCGCCAGACGACTGCGCGTGCCAATGAGAAAATAAATATGGGCAAGCCCCCATATCCACCAGGCGATCCAGCCCTTCAAACGCAATGACCCGAAATCGATAACAGCCGCGCTTGGGCCAATGGTGGCAAGGTTGCCAAGATGCTTGTAACGGAACGGGCCCGGTGCCGCACGATTGGCAAAGCGTGCATTGATCACCTTCGCCACATATTTGCCCTGCTGCTTGGCGGCAGGCGCAATGCCCGGCACCGGCTTGCCATCAGCGGTTTTGACCAGAGCCGTATCCCCGACGATGAAAATTTCGGGATGGTCTTTTACCGTCAGGTCAGGCTCCACCACCGCGCGGCCTGCGCGATCCTGTTCCGCGCCTACCCATTCGGCGGCTTTCGATGCCTGCACGCCCGCCGCCCAGATAACTGTACGGCTGGCGACCTGTTCGTCGCCAATCGAGATGCCCTTGGCGTCGCAGGCCGTGACGGGGGTTCCTGTTTTGACCTCAACGCCCATTTTCGTCAGCGACTTCTCCGCATAGTCCGAAAGCGACGGCGGGAAAACCGGCAGGATGCGCGGCCCTGCTTCGATGAGGATGATGCGCGCTGTGGACGTATCGATATTGCGGAATTCCTTGACCAGAGTGCGGTGAGCCAGTTCCGCAATGATCCCCGCCAGTTCCACGCCGGTCGGCCCTGCGCCAATGATGCTGAATGTCAGCAGCGCTTTGCGAACCTCGGGATCAGTTTCCAGCTCGGCCTGTTCGAAAGCCAGCAAGAGACGACGACGAATTGTCGTTGCATCTTCCAGCGCCTTCAGGCCCGGCGCATAGGGCTCCCACTCGTCGCGTCCGAAATAGGCGTGTCGCGCACCCGTCGCCAGAACAAGCGTGTCATAATCGATGCTCGGCCCATCCCTGAGATGGACCTTGCGCGCCTGCGTATCCACGCTGGTTACTTCGGCGAGCAGGGTGGAAACCTCTTCGCGATTGCGAAAAACGGAGCGGATTGGCCAGGCAATTTCCGACGTTGCAAGCACGGTCGTAGCAACCTGATACAACAATGGCTGAAAGAGATGATGATTTCTGCGATCAATGATTGTGATCGATGTATCCGGGCTTTGCAGATCTTTCGCCAGTTGCAAACCCGCAAAACCGCCGCCGACAATCACTACGCGATGCTGAGCCAATTCGCTTTTCCTTTCGCAGTCTGCACCCTGTCGAGGACACACCATACACGCGAGAACTTGATCTGCCTTTCAATAATCAGTGTTAGCATCGGCAGTCAGAGCCTGAATCAAAAAGCGGCATGTGTGTGCGAAAATGGTGATTTTCGAGTACCGGAGCGGAGCGTACTATTAGTACGTGAGCACCGGAATGTAGAAAATTGCCATTTGCAGCCACACAGGACGACTTTTGGAACAGGCTCTTAGACACGTCGTGAAAGTAACTAGCGCTCTGGCAAAAAAAGTCAGCCCGCAGCCGATGGTCGGATGCGGGCTTTGAGACTCTGAAAAGCATTTTGCGGTGGTGTAGTCTGGCCTCAGCGCAGCAGATAGGCCGGTGTTTTGGGATCGAAGCCGACAATGCGCTGCCCTTCGGCAAAAGCGGCAAGCAGCGTCTCGCGCAGTGATAGCCGCGCCGTCATGGCCGCCGCAGGGTCTGTCGCAAGCAGCCGATCAATATCGCCGGGAAATTCCACACGGCGAATATCGGCAGGAAATTCCAGCTTCTGCCCTTGAGAGCGCGCTTCAACACGTGGATCGTCCAACTGCCAGTCGGCCACAATACGATCCGATGGAAGCCCCGCATTGATGCCCACCATCGGACCATAGTAATCGTTATGATAGGTGGAGGATGTGGCGCCAAGGCTTGCAATATTCAAACCGGCATTGACCGCCCGAATGGGATCATAGGTCCAGCGCACAAGCGTCACGCCTCGTGCAAGGCACCAGTCGCGCTGAAACCATTTCATGCGCGCACCTAGCTTCAGGCCTCGCGCTTCCGGCAAGACTGCCAAACGATGCGAGTGTTGAATTCCCGGCATTGCTGTCGGGAAACCGAAGATGAAACCCATCATCTTCTCGCCCTCGAAAGCACCGGCGACAAGGCCGCCTTCATGCTGGATGGCAAGGAGCAAGTCGGAAGCATCGACAGGATCGTCGTCGCCCCAGACAAGCCGCTGCACATTTTCCGAATCCTTCATCTCGGCGAGAGAGGCGAGTTCACGGATGATGATCTCGCTCATGCGGCAAATTCCTCGCGATGGTTCGTCACCGTTTCGAGGAAGGCGCGGTCGAGCGTCACACCGATACCCGGGCCGTTTTTCGGAACGGCCATGCGACCGTTTTCGGCTTCAAGCGGTTCGTTGACGATGTCACGCGGGAAATAGCGGCTGGCGGATGACGTATCCCCCGGCTTGGTGAAGTTTGCCAGCGTCGACAGGTGGATATTATGCGCCCGTCCGATGCCTGCTTCCAGCATCCCGCCGCACCATACAGGCACATCGAAAGCGGCGCAGACATCATGAATGGCCCGCGAAGCGCTATGGCCGCCGACACGCCCCACCTTGATGTTGATGACGCGGCAGGCGCGTGCAACGAGCGCCTTGCGCGCATCCACCGAAGAGCGAATGCTTTCGTCCAGACAAATGGCCGTCAGCAGTTTTTCCTGCACATGCACATGGTCGGTAATATCGTCGAATGCCAGCGGCTGCTCGATATAGTCGAGCGCGAAAGCATCCATCGCTTTGAGAAGCGGCAGGTCGGACAGGCGGTAATCCGTGTTGGCATCGACGGTCAGCTTGGCTTCCGGGAAGCGGTCGCGCACGGCTTGCAACATCGCAAGGTCATGGCCGCGCTTGATCTTGAGCTTCACGCGCTTGTACCCAGCGTCGAGCGAGGCCGCGACCCGATCAATCGTTGTTGGAATATCGGCAATGCCAAGGCTGACGCCAACGTCGATTGCATCGCGAACGCCGCCCAGTGCAACGCTCAATGGCAGGTTCAGCGCTTTTGCCCACAGGTCCCACACGGCCATTTCAACCATGGCCTTGCTCATTCTATGTCCGCGCCACGGATCGAGAATGGCGGCCAGATCAGCCGGGCCATTGAAATGCTTTCCGACGATCTGCGGCAGCAGCACATCGCGCAGGAAGGAGAGCGAGCCGGAGATGGTTTCTTCCAGATAATCCGGCAAGGGGTCCATCACGCCTTCGGCATAGCCTTCAAGGCCTTCCGCTTTCAGGGTGAGGACCGGTATGATCTTCTCGGTCATTGTGCCGGTGGAGATCACGAAGGGCACGAGCAGCGGCAACCGTATGACTCGTATTTCAGCCGCCTCGATCTTTAATCCGGCGAAAATTGGCGCTGCCTGCATCGGGTATTCCATCCCTGGGTACAAATGATCATCAATCTGGGAACTGCGCGGTGGCAAAACGCCTTCCTTATTGCTCCCTCGACCGTGTCAAATTCCTCGTGTTTTGTCAAAATTCTAATAGATTTATCAGCGCACTTACTGTTGCCGGTCCGGCAAAGCATCCAGCGGGAAAACGGGACGTCGCAACCGGGAATAGGTGCGTCTCGACAGGTCCGGCGAACTCAGGCCGCCTGCATCGGTGACGATGATCTGCGTTGCAATCGGGCCGAAAGCGCCTTTGAAATGCTGCATCGATTTGACGGCAACAATTGCCTTTTCTTTCGGCTCGATCCCGACAATCCGGAAGATGTTCTGATCGAGCATCTGCATCCGTTCGGAGACGATCATGATATCGATCCCGTCCACGCGCAGGCACACGGATTTTCCGGTCGTTCCGGGCAGGCCCGTAAACATCGGGCCTTCAAAGACAAAGCTGCCCTCACTGATCGCCATGACACGGCCTCTCACCGTCAGCGGTCCACCGCCAACCGTTGGGTCGGACTTGCCGCCAATCGTCACCGTGATGGTCTCGCCAATTGCCTTGGCTGCAATCTCGGCCACGGCTTCCGGGTCAAGCAATGCGCCCGCGGCAGCATTGGTCACTTCGGCTTCCAGCATCGCCGCAATCAACGCGGTGCAATCGCTATAGGCGCCCGAGCCAGGATTATCCGAGAAATCGGCAACGACAATCGTGCCCTCGACGCCCCGCGCCTCATTCAACTGTTCGATGCATTCATGGAGCGGCAGAGGCTGCGACCATTGATCCTTATAAGCCCAGATTTCGTCGCAGATCTTTTCCGCCACATCGCGGGCGGTTTGGCGCTCGACGCTTTTCGCATCGAAGGTCACGACGACACTCGGTCCCGCCGCCCAAACATCGGCGTCGGTGAAACCGGCATTGATCGCTACATTGAGGATGCCGGGCTGTTGCATCTCACGGGCCGCGCTTTCGAGCAGGCGGCACATCGGGCCATTATCCGTTGTGCGACCGTCATCGCAGCCAAGCAGCATCGGCGGACGTGAGATGGCGAGAGCGGGTTCAATCTCACCCTTCATCGCCCGGTCCAGCAACGTGCAGGCTTCAACCCCAACCTCGTTCATATCGATATGAGGATAGGTCCTGAATGAGACGGCAATCTGCGCCAGATCGGCCAGTTCATCGAAAATATTCGCGTGCAGATCAAGGGTAATGGCAATCGGCACATCAAAACCGACGACTGAGCGGATTTCACGCAGGAACTGGCTATCGCCATCCTGATCCGTTTCCGTCACCATCGCACCATGCAGGGCAACGAAGAGTCCGTCGAACGGCCCGGACTCCTTCAGTCGCCGCAAGCATTCACTGGTGATTTCCACTCGCGCGCTTTCCAGCACCGCGCCATTCGGCTCCGCATGGGCAGCAGTGATGTAGACAGGTGTCCATCCCTTCTCATCTGCGACCCTTATCGCGCCGCCGACTTCCGAACCCGTGCCACGGAAATTGGCCGGAATCTCATCGCCCTTGAAATAATGCGACGCCCTGAAATCGCTGATGCTTGTGCGATTTTGCGTGAAGGTATTACTTTCATTGATGAGTTCGATGATCGCAACACGATAGGACACGGGTCGACCTTTCTTTTGTCGGCGAAGACCAGTCTGGATTGGTCGCGAATGAAACTGCTGAAGCCGGATCGAACCGTAAAAGCTTGCCCTCAGGCAAGGCGGACACCTGATCTGATGTGGTGCTTCAAATCAGGCGTCCTGTCGGAACGAATTACTTTCCGAAGATCTCGCTGGCGAATTTCGGCTTCTCTCTAATGTCGAAGTCGAAATACTTCGCGCGGATCTTGTCATAGGTGCCATCCGCGATGATCTCGGCAAGCGCCTTGTTGACACGTGCGCGCAGCTCTTCGTCATCCTTGCGGAAGGCCATGCCAGCGCCCAGTGTGCCATCCAGCAGAAACTCGTTGCCGACAAACTCGCAGCAGCTCGCACCCTTCGAAATCCAGTCGCTGAGCGCGAATTTGGATTCGAGCACGAGGTCCACGCGACCGTTCTCAATATCCAGGAAGGCTTCTTCCAGCGTCGGATAGAGCTTCACCTCATTATCAGGGAAAAAACGCTGCAAAACATCGACTGCGATAGAGCCGGTCTGGGTGCCGATGACCTTGCCCTTGGCGCTTTCCGGCGTTACGTCCTTCAGGCCAAGCTCCTTCAACGCCACAAACCGCATGGTGTTGTAGTAATAAGGATTGGAGAAATTGACCTGCTGCATGCGCGATTCAGTGATGGCCATCGACGACGCCATGACATCGAATTTCTTCGCCTGAAGTGCAGGAATGATCCCGCTCCACTCATTGGCGCTCCAGACGCAATCGGCTTTCAGCTTTTCGCAGATTGCATCGCCAACATCGATATCGAAGCCTTTCAGCTTGCCGTTGGGATCGAGAAAATTAAACGGCGCATAAGCGCCTTCAGCTCCCATGCGAATTTCCTCGGCATGGGTCGGGAAAACACCGAGCACAGCAATGGCCGCTGCAATCATTCCCATTTTGAATTGCTTATGCATGTTCCGATCTCCTGTTATTGGCCCTTTGCTGGCATCGCAGATCACCGACAATTCATGTCATCGGGATCGTGAACCGGTGGGAATACTCCCTTGGGCAGCTTTTATTGATTGACGATTATGCTTGTGCCAGCGGTCGATCAATGCAAAAGATCTATTCAATGCTATTAGAAAAATTCATAGGATCATGAGTTCAAGGCCAACCCGCAGAAGACTGCCGAGCTTGAAAGCCCTACGGGCCTTCGAAGCTGTTTCGCATTGCCAAAGCTTCACCGCTGCAGCGGAAGAGCTTGCGGTCAGTCAGGGCGCTGTCAGCCATCAGATCAAGCTTCTGGAACAGGCTTTGGGCTGTCAATTGCTTATTCGAGGGCCGCGCGGTGTGACCGTTACCGCAGAGGGCGCTCTGTTGACCGAAGTCTGCAGCCGCGCCTTCGATGAAATCGGCGCAGTAACCACCCTGATTGGCCAGGACAATCGAGCACAAATTCTCCGCGTGCGGGCTGGGCCCTTCTTCTCAATGGAAGTGATCGCCAGCCGGATAGCCGGGTTCCTGAAACAGAACCCCGGCATCCAGCTTCATCTTAACAATCTCGATATCGATTCCATCGCGCAGGACAGAGAAGATGCGCAGATCAAATATTGTCTGCATGCCCCTGCCGGCTCCTACAGCATCGATCTGCTGACTGAAAAGCTTGTACCGGTTTGCAGTCCTTCGCTCCTCGACGGCTTGGCAAACACCGAAGACTTGCTCAGCAACCCGGATATCCCTCGCCTGCACTATCGCGACATGAGCGATTGGAAGCGATGGATCGCGCATCACGGCATTGGGGATATAGCCGCCAATTCAAATCTTTTCTTCGACGACCAGCACACACTTTTGGCGGCTGCGCGTTCCGGACAGGGTATCGGGTTTTCTCATCGGTCGCTTCTCGAGAGCGATGTGCAGCGTGGCAGCCTTGGGGTCGTGTCAGAGAAATACTTCCAGCCCAAGGAATCCTACAAGTTCATCTGCAGCCACGAGAGCATTGCCTCTAACATTGCACTACAGCTCTTTCGCGACTGGCTCATCGCAGAGGTTTCGGCGATTTGTTAGGCCCTTGGATTTCCAGAGAACATACTTCCTTCAACGCAGTCCCCTTTCCCGTGGGCTAAGTCTTTAAACGCCAAAAGCCCGCTATGTTAGCGGGCTTAATGGAATGGCTGTGAGACTGTTTGGTTGCGGGGTCAGGATTTGCCCCGTTCGTCGGGGCATTGATTCACTGGATCAATTCCTAATCCTCCTCACCCTTCAGGTTATGAGCCGTGGGGAGCAGTGACGGTCTGGCTTGGATAAGCGAGGCTTTTCGGCCAGTTAGATATGATAGAGATGGGGAAGATTTGGTTGCGGGGGCAGGATTTGAACCTGCGGCCTTCAGGTTATGAGCCTGACGAGCTACCGGGCTGCTCCACCCCGCGCCAGGGTGATT
>NZ_JACGXB010000015.1:0-125018 GCF_014138065.1 Ochrobactrum sp. P6BSIII
ATGAACGAAGGCGATGCCTTCAATCAGGTCATGGTGCAGCGCGCCAAGCGTCGTCTTGAGGCTCTGGATTTCTTCCAGACGGTCAATATCTCGACGGCTCCAGGCTCCGAGCCGGATCAGGTAATCCTGGTTGTTGATGTTGTGGAGAAGTCTACCGGTGAATTCTCCATCGGCGGCGGCTACACCACCGGCGGTGAAACGCCGGGGCCATCAGTAGAGGCAGCCGTTACGGAGCGCAATTTCCTTGGTCGTGGCCAATACGTCAAATTGAGCGCCGGCCTTGGTACTGACGACGTTCAAAATTACGGCCTGTCCTTTACCGAGCCTTATTTTCTAGGGTCGCGTATGTCGGTAGGCTTCGATGTCTTCCGTCGAACCTACACTGTAAACGATGATTATTACGTCGAACAGACAGGTGGCACCATCCGCGCTGGCTTGCCCATATCTGACAATCTTTCTCTGGGCTTGGCGTATAATCTTGTCCAGGACAAGTATGAATTTGACGACGATGTTGCTGATCCGTCAAGCTATTATGCTCCAGCAATCATTGACGCGGTGGAGAACAGCCCTTGGGTTCGCTCTTCTGTTAGCTATTCACTGACCTATAATTCCATTGATGATATGAAGAACCCCCATGATGGCCTTTATAGCAAGTTCATGCAGGAGTTTGCAGGTCTCGGTGGTGATGCCAAGTATGTAAAGACAACCTTCAAGGGCAACTACTACAAGACGCTTGCTCAGGAAGCCGACATCGTCGGTATGTTGGGTGTCGGTGGTGGCTACATCTATGATTATGATGGCGACGGCGTTCGCATTTTCGATCTCTTCAAGGGCAGCAGCGATATCATTCGCGGGTTCCAGTATAATGGGATTGGCGCCTATCAGGACTCAGCCAGTGGCGAGCGGTATTGGCTTGGCGGTACAACCTATTTCAGTGCCACGGCCGAAGTTCAGTTTCCGATGCCGGCTGTGCCGGAGAGCCTTGGTATTCGTGGGGCTTTCTTCGCCGATGCGGCAACACTTTATGGCAACGAAACGGCCGGCGCCCAGGGCGACGACAAAACGCTTCGAGCCTCCGTTGGCATCAGCCTGATGTGGGCTTCGCCGTTCGGCCCGCTACGTTTCGACTATGCATTCCCGGTCGCGAAAGCTGATAGCGATGAGGTTCAGAACTTCAATTTCGGCGTTTCAACCAAGTTCTAGAGCGCGTTTCAATTTGATTTGGAGATGCGCGCTAGAAGTGGCTCGAACAGACGAACGATCGAAATACAATGAACTCAGCAAGTTGAAAAAGACTCAAAAATATTTGAAATATGAATATAGATAACGCCACATTCAGACATAATTCATTACAATAATCCAATTGAATAGATTTAGAATATGTATATTTTTCTAAATTAGATCAGGCAATACTGATCTAATCAAAGAACAGGTCTTGAACTATGTACTCCCTCATCTGTGCATGGTTCATACGGGAGGCGTCTGGTATCCGAACCTTCGACGCCTCCCGTTTTCATTCCAAGCGGTAGTCCTTCCGGTCACGTGTTACGAATAACTTTTTGCCACCAAGCAAGATGGACTGCCTTGTTTTGTGATTGGCGGTCGTGGAAAATTGCCCACTCGCGACGGAAAAACATGATTTATGCAATCAAGTATAATGAATGTTCATGAACTCATAAAATAAAAAATATTCTCGATAGTCTTTATTTGGAATCGATTTGAGAAAATAATAAAGAAATATAAATGAAATAGAATTCATTTGAAATTTTGATATACTATAGTAATTATCCATCGATAATTTCAGAAAACGCAAATTGGAATGATTGTAAAATATCATTATTGACGTCTTGTTATTGCCATTTAAAGAAGACTCTTAATGTCAACTTTATGTGGAAATGATGATGGTCATCTATTCATCGCAGCGCCTTATGCGAAAGCAGCGCGAAGAGCAACGCTGGATATCGGCTTCCAAAGTTCTTCTAGCCAGTACTTGCTTTTCAACGGCTCTTATTGTGAGCGGTGCAGCTTCGATGGCCCAAACCATATCCGAACAGGAACAACAGGCCGAAGCGGATACGATCGTTCTTGACCAGATCGTCCTGACGGCGTCGTCGATTGCTACGACTTTGAAAGAGGCGCCGGCGAGTATCTCTGTCGTCGATCAGGATCAGCTTCAGCAGCGCGGTGCGCCGGACATTACTGAAGCTCTGCGCACCGTGCCGGGCGTCAATGTTGGATTTGACAGCAGCGGCACACGCGGTATCAGCATTCGCGGAATGGGCAGTGCTTATACACTCCTTATGGTAGACGGAAAGCGGATCAATGCGGGCCTGACCACGCTGCGCGATTATAATGGCGACCTCAGCTGGATTCCGGTTGATGCCATCGAGCGTATCGAAGTGGTGCGCGGTCCGATGTCCACGCTTTATGGTTCCGATGCGCTTGGCGGTGTGGTCAACATTATCACCAAGAAGTCGAGTGATAAGTGGTCCGGCTCGCTGACGACCGAGTGGATCCAGCCTGAAAGCGATGCGACTGGCGTTTCCAAGAAGGTCAGCGCCTATGTCAGCGGCCCGATTGTGCCAGATGAACTGACAATGACCATGTATGGCAGCATAGGCAGCAAGGACCCCGGCAATTCGGCAAAGCTCGGCGATATCACCGCGCCGACCGGCATCGATGATTACGATATCAATGCAAAACTCTCGTGGACGCCGGTCAAGGGTCAGCTTTTCGAGCTTGAAGGCGGCACCGGACGCGAAAAATACCACCCCTATCTGGCGGATGGCGAAATCGATACCAGCAACACCGAGATTACCAGAACGACCGGATCGCTGCGCCATGTCGGTGAATGGGAGTTCGGCACATCCACGATCACCGGCATGATCGAACATGCGGAGAATTTTCACACATCCGCAGACGCCAATGGTTTGCCCGATGACGGTACGTCAATCACTGTCGACACCTATATGCTTGACGGCAAAGTTTCCATGCCGCTGGATTTCTGGTTCGAGCAGAACCTGACGGTGGGCAGCGAGTTCCGTTATGAGGACATGAACGATCCCGAAAATCTCGGTATCGCCAATTCCGTCACCGGAACGACCGGCTCCACCCAAACGAGCATGTGGTCGGCCGCCGTCTTCATGGAAGACCAGATCAAGCTCCGGGACGATTTGAAGCTGACTGCCGGGCTGCGTATCGACCAGCATGAGGAATTCGGCACCCATGCCAGCCCGCGCCTCTACCTGAATTATGATTTGAACGACAATCTATCGTTTAAGGCGGGCTGGGCGCAGGCCTTCAAGGCGCCAAATCTGCGCCAGCTCAACCCGAACTGGGTCCAGACCTCGCGCGGTCAAGGCTGCGGCGCAGTGGGCGGCCCCTGCGAAATGGTCGGCAATCCGGATTTGCAGCCGGAAACCAGCAACAGCTTCGAAATCGGTACCGCCTATACACAGGATATCTGGGAAGCGGGACTGTCTTATTTCTATAACGACATCAAGGACAAGATCACCTCAGCGCGTGAGGCCTCGCTGATTCTGGATGATGGTACGAAATATGTTCAGCAGATCAATGTCGACCGCGCACGCACGCAAGGTTTTGAAGGCAATCTCAAGGTTCAGCTGCATCCGGATGTGACCTGGAGCAACTCCTTCACCTACTTGATCGAATCCATCAATCTGGAGACCGGCGAACCGCTTGCCGCCGATCCGGAATATTCCATCCATACGGAACTTGCCTGGCGGGTACGCGAGAATTTCAGCGTCATCGGTTCGATGGATTTCTATGGCAAGCAGGTGGACTACGTCATGGACGCAACCACAGTAACCGCTCAGAACGTATCAGCCTACAATATGGTCAATGCGTCGTTCAAATATGATCCGAGCGAGAATTTCACGCTGCGTGCTGGCGTGAACAACATCTTTGACGAGCAGCCTAAAGCCGAGTCCAGATATTCTGAAAATGGTAGAAGCTATTTCGTTTCGCTGACCTCGAAATTCTGACCAGAACCAATGCACATTCCGCAAACTGTGAAAGGTTTCGGAATGTGCCGGAGGAATTGAAACCTCATGTATCAAAAGAAATTCATCAGAAATCTGTTTGTACTGCCGTTGTTGAGCATTGCAATGGCGCCGACCTATGTTGCCGCACAAGAGACCGTCATTCATCATGCGCACGGCGAAACCAAACTTTCGACCGTGCCGCAGAAAGTGGCCGTCTTCGATCTGGCGGCTTTGGATATTCTGCATTCGCTGAGCGTTAAGGCCGTGGCAGGCGTTCCGAAGACCAAAGATAAGCCCGCGAATTTTCCCGCTTACCTTGCTGACTATGCGGGATCGTCTTACGCCGCGGTTGGCACCCTGTTTGAACCTGATGAGGCAGCGCTGCAAGCATTGAAGCCAGACCTGATTATCGTCGGGGGGCGTTCTCGCACCAAGTTCGATGCAGTAGCAAAAATCGCACCATCGATCGATATCACCGAGGGCGGAAATGATATCGCGCAAATCGCCATCGACAATACGGAGAAGCTGGCAAAGGTCTTTGGTGCGGAAGATGCAGCGGCCAAGCGCATTGAAACGCTGAAAGCCGCCCTGACGGATTTGAGGACTCAGGGCAAAGCGGCTGGCACCGGGCTTGTGCTGTTTTCGGCGGGCCGAAATGTTTCGGCGCAACCACCCGGCTCGCGCTTCGGCGTGGTCTATGATTTTGTCGGGATCAAATCCGTCCTGCCGCAATCCGATGCTTCGGAAGGCGGCCCGCGTCCGAAACCCGGCTCTCCTGAAGCCGAGGCGCGCCGCGTGGAGCAGGAAAAGCTGCTGCAGAATGCGCTCGCAGCCGGTCCCGACTGGTTGTTCATTCTCGACCGCAGTGCTGCGGTTGGCAGCGAGCCGAGCACTCTCGCTGCGCGTTTGGGTGCAATGCCGGAGGTGACGAAAACCCGGGCCTGGCAGCAGGGGCATGTCGTCTTTCTCAATCCCAAGCTGTGGTATCAGGTGGGAGCCGGCATCGATGCGCTCACCACCAGTGCGAATGAGTTGAGCGCAGCCTTGCGGTCGGCGAAATAAGTTCGCCACACAGTTTGAATGCGAAAAAGGCAGGGGTTTCAGTCTCTGCCTTTTTGATGAGAGCCTCGTGGCGTGGTGAGAGAATGAAGCGCGACAAGTCGGTACCTGACGGTAAAACTCGTGGCACTGTATTGCACTTTAAAACGCGCTAAGCTGATAGGGACCTGATCAGACGGATAACATCAGGGCCAGCGGTATGAAAACCCTGCATCAAAAAGGCCGAAGTGTGGAGTTTCATGAGAGTTTGAACCAGTTTTTCATTTTGTCTTATTCCCAATCCATCACTGATGCGAACGAATTTTCAGGAATTTAAACTCAGCTTGCCGGACCACGTCCCAAAGGAATAGGGAGTCAATTGGTGCCACAAATCAGCAATGAAACGTCTAAAAGCCCAGGGCGATACCATCCTTACGGCTGTCCGAACCACCCTCAAGTACACCGTTTTCGATTCTGATCGCCTGACTACCGCCGATCGGTCTGGTTGCAACTTTGAGAATGTGACCACGACTTTCAAGGTCCGCCCGGACTTCAAGCGGCATTGTTGGCTCAACTTCCAGTATTCCCCCAAAACCAAAATAACGTGGTTCGTCCATCGAAGCTTGTAAGCCGAGGCCGCGATCTATGACCCCTGACAAGAAAGCTGCATGTCCGGCAGCCTGATAATGCCCTCCCATGACGCCGAAGGGCATCAACGTCTTACCATTTTTGGTTACCATACCTGGAATTATCGTGTGCATGGGCCGCTTTCGAGGGCCAATCGCATTCGGATGCCCTTCGATGAGCCGGAATGATGCGCCTCGACTGTGAAACAATACCCCAGTGGCGGGATCAAGGTGGGTCGATCCAAACGCATGGAAGATCGAGTTGATGAACGATAGTGCATTTCCCTGGGCATCCACGACACAGAGATAGATGGTATCCTTGTGTTCCGGCTCATTCCACAAGACAGGTGGGTGCGCCCTCTTCATGTCGATACGTGCGCGCAAGATTGCGATGACCTCGTCCGACAAGAGTTGTTGGGCGACATGCGGGCAATGTTGGGGATCGGCAATCAGTTCGTCACGATGGTGATAGGCGATCTTGGTCGCCTCCGCCTGAAGGTGGATACGATCAGCTTCGCCAAGGGCAGCGACGTCAAACCCTTCAAGAATCTTTAAAATCAGAAGCGCAGCCAGGCCCTGACCATTGGGTGGACATTCGTGGACGTCATAGCCACGATAGCTGGCGCTAATTGGCTCAACCCAGTTCGCACCATTCGTGGCGGAAGAAAAGTCTTCCTCCGTGTGCAACCCTCCGAGCGAACGAAGATGTGCCACCATTTTCCGAGCGGTTTCACCTTCATAAAAGCCCACAGCACCTATTCTGGCAATTTCCTCCAGCCGACAAGCGAGAAGGGGCTGTTTGATAACCTGACCGGCTTTTGGTGCCTTGCCTCCGGGAAGGAAAATGTTAGCTGCATGCTCATCTCCGGAGACGATATTCGCGTTATTCGCCCAATCCATGGCAACGCGCGGGGTTACGGCAAAGCCGTCTTGGGCATAACCAATCGCCTTGATGAAAAGCCGTTCCATCGGGAGCGTACCGAAGTCCGCAAGAAGGCGGCACCATGCGGCGATTGCCCCGGGGACGGTTATCGCATGAGGGCTCGTCTGTGGTATTTCTCCAGAGAGGCCCCGTTCCGCTAACGCCGATACACTTGCAGCCTCCGGCGCTCGCCCGGAGCCGTTAAGGGCCTTAACCTTCCCACCTGCTGGCGCATAAAGCGCAAAACAATCACCGCCAATACCTGTCATCAACGGATCGACGACACATTGGACCGCTACAGCGGCAATGGCTGCGTCCACAGCATTGCCACCATCCTGAAGGATCTCCAATCCCGCTGCGGTCGAAAGTGGATGCGAGGTCGCTATCATCGCTTCGGTAGCAAAAGTTGAGGGACGGCGACCGGAGAAAAAATCAAAATGTGACATTCCGTACCTTTGAACCATTGAGAATTGAGAATTGAGAATGGATGATAGCGTACAACGGCGAGATGCTGTGTCTGGTCTATTGGTTCCGGTTGGTTTCAAGAGAGTTTGAACCAGTTCTTGATTTCGTCTTAACCTCACTCAATCACCAATAATGATGAATTTTCGAGAAGTTGAATACTGCTTGTTGTCTCGTCTTCGAATAAAACAGTGGTCGATACGTTCTACAAATCAACACATTCACGGTCTTAACGTTTGACAGAATGAGGATCGAGCGCATCACGGATGGCGTCTCCAATGTAGTCGACACTTAGAACGGTTAGAGAAATTGCCAGTCCGGGCCAAAAGACGCGTGACGGGGTGAGCTGGAGGAAGTTGGCGCCGTCGAATAGAAGGCGCCCCCAGGTGGGGAAATCGGAAGGGAAGCCAAGCCCAAGAAAGCTCAACGCGGATTCGGTGATGATTGCCGAGGCGATGCCCAATGTTGCGGACACCATGATGGATGACAGAACGTTCGGAAGAATGTGACGCATGATGATGCGATATTCGCGAGTGCCGCCGGATTTTGCCGCGAGCACAAACTCCTGACTTTTCACAGCCAACACGTCGCCGCGCACAATGCGAGCGGTGTGCATCCAGCTGGTGATGCCGATGACGAACACAACCAGAAGAAATATGCCGGTTTCCGGTCCGAAGGCCGAGCGTAACGTGTCACGGAAAAGCATGATGACGACAAGCAGCAACGGCAGCAATGGCAGGGCAAGAAAAAGATCGGCAAGGCGCATCAGTGGCCCATCCAGGCGCCGGAAATAGCCGGATAGCAGGCCGACTAAGGTGCCGACAAACAACGCTAGAAGCATAGCCGTAAAGCCGACTGCGAGCGAAATACGCCCGCCGGCGAGCACCTGCGCCAACATGTCCTTGCCGAGGTTATCCGTTCCAAATGGATGTGCCAGAGATGGCCATTGGTTCCTTGCACGTACGTTGATAGCGTTTGGTGCCACGGAATGGATGAGCGGACCAACATAAACAGCTAGCACGACGGTGGTGAAGACAGCCAATCCAATGACACCGCCTTTATGGGCACTAAATTGATGCCATATTTCTCCTATTGCGGATCGCGTTGCCTTGGGTGGTGCGACAACAAGAGTTGTGTCAGTCATAGCGGATCCTCGGATCAAGAATACCATAGAGAACGTCGGCAATCAGGTTGAAGAGCACGATCAGGACGGCGAAAATGAAGGTTAGGGTTTGTACGAGGGGCATGTCGGCGCCTTGCACAGCGGTGATCAGCAGTTGTCCCAATCCATTCACACGGAAAATCTGTTCTGTGATGATGGCACCGGAGAATACCGTTGGCACGCCGAGTGCGATCACGGTTACGACGGGGATCAGGCTGTTGCGCAACACGTGGATCAACAAAACGGATTTCTCCCGCACACCTTTGGCGCGGGCTGTTCGAACATAATCCTGATGCAGATTATCGAGCATCGAAGCTCGCACAAAACGGGTAATTTGCGATGCGTTATAGAGGGAGAGTACTGCCACCGGCAGAACCATTTGCTTTATCTGCGCCACAAAGCTTGAGAAATCCGTCACGCGGAGGTTGGTATCATAAATCGACGGAAACCATTGCAGATAGGACGAGAAAATAACGATGAGCAGTACGCCGGTAAAAAACGTCGGTACAGAGTAACCGACCATCGATATGAAAGTGCCGATCTGGTCGAAGATCGAATATTGACGATAGGCAGATATGACACCAATTGGAACCGCCAGTAAAATACCGAAGAGATAGGCAAGTCCGACGACCCAAAGTGTCTGTGGCAAACGCTGGACAATCAGATCAACAACCGGGCTGCGGGTAGCCCAGGAAAGAACACGCAGACGTTCTCCATCGCCGAACTGCCATCCTGTCAGGCTTTCCAGAATATTGAGCGGTTCGTTGACGAAGAACTGCTGCAGCCATTTGAGGTATCGAACAATAAAGGGTTGATCGAGACCCAGCGATGCGCGGATCTGTTCTCGCACTTCCGGCGGTATCGTCAATGGCAGATCGCCAGTTGGGTCATTTGGCGCGAGGTCAAGCAGCGCGAAAATCACAAAACTGATGATAAGCAGCGTTGGAATCGCGAACAATAGTCGTCGCAAAGTATATATGAACATCCACAGACTCCAGCCGTAAATCCACCGTATGGATCTACGGCGATGCGGCATTTGTAGCCGCTAAAGCTTCAACGAATACACCCGGGTTGAGGGTGCTCCAATCGTCCAAAGACGGTCATTTCTTGCGATGCCAGTCAGCAATGTTCCAGACCTGTGTATCCCAGGAATTCATCTTGATGCCATCGAGAGTGGCAGAAAATGCGGATTGGTCGCCGCGATATACGAGCGGTATATGTGCGCCTTCTTCAGTGAGCATGTCATTCAATTGTTTGGCAATTTCGGAGCGTTTTTCGAGTTCGGCAGTTTTTGACAAAGTACCGACCAGCCCATCGAATTCTGGATTGCAATAGCGTGGAATATTCTGGCCCTGCCAGCCATTTGCCGGGTTAGGCATCATGTCACATAACCATTCAGCGATATATTTTTCCGGATCTGTGCCGTCGAAGTTGTTCGTATACATTATCACGTCAGCATAGAATTTCTGAAAGGTGTCCGGGCTGGCTGGGTCACCACCAAAAAAAACTGCTGCGGAAGCATTTCTCAGTTCTGTATCGACGCCTATTTCTGCCCACATGGCCTTAACCAGTTCCTGCGTGGCCTGCCGTACGGAGTTAGTTGAGGTTGAGAAGAGGAAGGATAGCCTCACGCCATCCTTGGTACGGATGCCATCACTGCCCTTTTGCCAGCCGGCGTCGTCGAGCAATTTGTTTGCTCCTTCAATATCCTGTTTGAGGCACCAACTGTCGTTCTTGGTGGACGCAAAAGCTTCGGGACCTGGAACGATATTGCAGGTTGGCTTTCCTGATTGGCCGTACCCTGCTTCAACGAGGATGTCGCGGTCGATTGCCAACGACAGGGCGCGACGGACGGCGGGATCTTTCAATGCCGGATGCGGGCCAGCTTCCATTGTGGAGCGTTTGTCGCCCAGCGACGGATCAGGATTGGTCCAATTAAGATTGATACGTTCGACCTGAGTTCCGAATGACGTTTCCAACCGACCTCTGCCGGCAGCCATCATGGCATCCAGCACTTCGGGCTCAACCTGCACATTCCAGGCATAATCATATTCGCCGGTTTCGAGCACTGCACGTGCAGCAGAGGCAGCGTCACCGCCACCCTTTAGCGTGATTGAGGCGAAAGATGGCTTGGTCGCATCTCGGTAATATGGATTTGCTTCAAGCGTAACGACGTCATTCGGTTTGAAATCTTTGACGAAGAAGGCACCGGTTCCAACCGGTGAGAAATTCGCTGAGGTGCAACCGGGAGCTTTTGCACCGATGCAATCCTTGAATTGCGCCGCCTGAATGATCGGAGACTGCGCTCCCACGAAGGCGCTGTAGGGATAGGGCTTCATGTCACTAAAGGTAATCTTTACAGTATATGGATCGAGGGCCTCCACGTTCTTGACCCCCTCATACTGGGCACGTTGAGCGCAACCACCGTCCGGTGCCGTACAATACTTCCATGTGAAGACGACGTCATCCGCAGTGAAGGTAGTACCATCTGACCATTTGACGTCCGTTTTCAATTTCCACGTCATGGTTAACAGGTCTTTGGAAACGCCACCGTTTTCAATCGTAGGTATCTCACTCGCCAACCAAGGCACCAACTCGCCTTTTTCATTGTAACGAGCCAATGGTTCAATGACGATTGATGATGCGAATATCTCCTTGGTGCCGGCCGAGAGAAACGGGTTCATCGTCGAGACGGCTTGCCAAAACAGAATTTTCAGGTCGCCATCGGTGCCGCGTTCTGCATGGGCTGTACCGCTCATCAGAGCTTGTACCACAATCATTGTAGGTAGAAGTTTTTTATAAAATCTCATCTGCCATTCCCCTTTTATACTTTGTTTGATTTATATTCATGCCTTATTCTTCAAATTAAAATTTGGCTATATTTATATTAACGCATCGAATTCCAATTTTAACTAAACAAGAAAAATATACTTTGTTTGTGATGCGTGGCCATATAAGCCATTAATGACCTTGATTAATATTTGATCATAAAAATCGCAAGTTCATTTTTTGATCAAAAATCAAATTTGATGCTTGCAATGAAAAGCTGTTGCATCACATTATTGACGGAATCCGAAAGACAACATCGAAATTCTGAGGTGTGTGGAATGCCTGTAATAAATCGTGTTGCTGAAATGCAGGAAGCTGTTGCTGAATGGCGACGTTATCTTCACGAATATCCAGAACTACTGTACGATGTTCATCAGACCGCTGCTTTTGTTGCCCAAAAACTGCAATCCTTTGGCTGTGATGTTGTTGAAACCGGAATTGGAAGAACCGGCGTAGTGGGCATCATCAAAGGCAAGCTCACTGACGGTCCGGTGATCGGCTTGCGAGCAGATATGGACGCGCTTCCGATCTTTGAAACCAGTGGCAAGCCCTGGGCATCCAAAGTACCCGGCAAAGCCCACTCCTGTGGGCATGACGGTCACACAGCTATGCTTCTTGGCGCCTCACAATATCTGGCTGAAACCCGCAATTTCAATGGGTCTATAGCCTTGATCTTCCAACCGGCCGAGGAAGGTGGAGGCGGCGCCCTCGCCATGATCAATGACGGTTTCATGGACAAATACAGCATCAAAGAAGTCTATGGCATGCACAATGAGCCCAAATTGCCAATTGGCCAGTTTGCAATTCGCAAAGGTCCGGTTATGGCAGCGGCAGACAGTTTTGAGATTACGGTGCGGGGCCGCGGCGGTCACGCTGCACAGCCTCACCGTTCTGTTGACCCGGTTCTGGCGGCAGCACATATTGTTATCGCCTTGCAGTCCATCGTCTCCCGCGAAACTGATCCGCTAAACTCACTCGTCATAACGGTGGCGTCCACAAATGGTGGCGATGCGAACAATGTTATTCCTGATTTTGTGAAGATGACAGGCACCGTACGGACGCTTTTGCCGCAGATCCGTGATTTTGCCGAGAAGCGGTTGAACGAAGTCGCGCAGGCAACCGCAACTGCTCATAGTGCAACAGCGGAGGTTACTTACCAGCGTGGCTATCCTGTGACGTTCAATCACGATCTGGAAACAGACTTTGCCGAAGACATTGCTCGTAAAGTGGCTGGGGATAAAGCAGTCAATGCCAGCATGCCACCCCATATGGGAGCGGAAGATTTTTCGTATATGCTGGAAGAACGACCGGGCGCGTTTCTCTTCATAGGAAATGGTGACACGGCCAATCTGCACAATGCGGCCTATGATTTTAACGACGAAGCGCTTGGGTATGGCATCAGCTATTGGGTGACACTGGCCGAAACTGCACTGCCCATGGTGGTCAATCAGCCACAAGCTTCCGCATTGAACTGAGGGAGATCGGGATGCAGCCTTTGATGCCGGGCTCAAGCGGGAAAGAGCTGAGTTCACCCGTCCTTACAGTTGAGAATCTGACAACGTCTTTCCGAGCAGACGGTGCGTGGAAGCCGGTCATACGCAACATTAGTTTCGAAGTGGCTCCGTGCGAGACTGTGGCAATTGTGGGGGAGTCCGGGTCTGGCAAATCAGTCACTTCACTATCGATCATGAGGCTTCTGCCCAAGGCGACGAGCAATATTGAAGGCAGGATATTGCTGGGGGATAAAGAACTTTTGACATTGCCGGAAGAACAGATGCGACGCGTGCGCGGCAATGACATCGCTATGATCTTTCAGGACCCTTTTGCTTCGCTTAATCCTCGTATGAGCATCGGTTCAGCGGTGAGCAAGCCATTTCTTGAGCACAAACTAGGAACGAAAGCACAGGCGCGTGATAAAGCGGCGGACCTTTTAACCAAAGTTGGGCTATCGCCTGATATGATGCAACGATACCCGCACGAGTTCTCGGGTGGTCAGCGCCAACGGATCGCCATTGCCCGTGCGTTGATGCTGAATCCTAAAATCATTGTGGCCGACGAAGCGGTGTCGGCACTGGACGTGTCAATCAAAACGCAAGTCTGTAATCTGTTGCTGGATTTACAACAGAGCCTCAAGCTCGCGTTTCTGTTCATTTCACATGATATGGCGGTCGTGGAACGGGTAAGTCATCGTGTGGCAGTAATGCATCTTGGCGAGATCGTCGAAATCGGGCCAAGAGCGTCGGTGTTCGAGCACCCTCAGCATCCCTATACACAGAAGTTGATAGCTGCTGTTCCGGTGCCCGATCCTGCACGACGGTCGATCCGGCGCAACATCTCCATCGACGAGATCAAAAGCCCGATCCGTCCGGTCGATTATGTCGTGCCAGTGAGAAAGTACCATGAGGTTTCTGACGGGCATTTCGTGCAGGTTGCCTGAGCTTCAAATGGTTCACGGCGAGGGAACATATTGCTGTTGATAAGGGGTAGCCTCTGACACCTTGACTGGCAATCATGGTCACTAAAGTCGGTTTTATGTCTTCTTTTCGATCGTATGGGCCAACTTTTTTCCTAGCCGAAAGCAGACAGGGCATTCACATCGTGCTGCTCAACGTTGGCGATTGCAAGCTTGCCGATGACAATACCGAGCTGAGCGCAAGCAGCTTTGCAGATCGCCTCTTCCGTCACCAGGGACAGGGCTTTAAAGTCCTCTGTTAAAAGGCTGTCCAGCGATGTTGGGAGGAGCTAGGCGTGACGCTTCGATATCAGATTCTGGCACTGGCGATTGTGCCTTTGATTGTTGCTATCCTGACGGTCACGGCCTTTATCACGTGGCAGTCGGCCAATCTCGTGCAGAGCAGCATTGCGACCTTTGAAAAAAACATGCTGAAGGCGAAGGAGACCGAACTTCTGAACCTCACCAATCTGGCGCTGTCTGCAATCCAGAAAATCTATGATGAAGCCGATCCGAACGACACTGTTGCCATGCAGAAGGTGACGAGCATTCTCACCTCACTCGATTACGGGCGTGACGGCTATTTCTTCGTTTATGATTACGATGGCAATAATGTCGTCCATCCGCGCCAAACCTTTCGTCCCGGGCAGAACTGGCTCAATCTGGTCGATCCCGACGGGGATCATGTCATCGCCAATCTGATCGACAAGGCGAAACAGGGCGGGGGATTGCACCAGTATAAATGGGAAAAGCCGTCGAGTGGAGAGACGGCCGACAAGCTGTCCTTCGCGGTCGGGCTCGACAAATGGAAATGGATGCTCGGAACCGGCGTCTATCTGGATGATGTCTATGCCCAGACAGCGGCAGCCAACGCCGATTTTCGCGCCAATATCCGCAACACATTTCTGGTGGTTAGCCTCATCGCCGTGCCTGCGGTCATGCTGGTTTTTGCGACATGCATGTTGTTGAACCTGCGCGAGCGGCGCATGGCTGACAACAAGCTCAAGGAACTTGCTCAGCGCATCATCGATACGCAGGAGGAGGAACGGGCTCGTCTGGCGCGGGAGTTGCATGATGGCATTTCGCAGAATCTGGTCGGCGTGCGTTATGCTATCGATCTGGCCAGCCGCCAGGTGCATACGGGCAGCGACGGAGCGCCGAGAGCTATCGAGAAGGCCTCGGATGTGCTGAACGGCGCAATCAAGGAAGTGCGGCGACTATCGCATGATCTGCGACCCCGCATTCTTGACGATCTGGGCATGACGGTGGCGCTGAAAGCGCTTTTCGAGCATTTCGCGGAACGGACAGGCATCGAGACCCGTTTTGAAGCCGACACATTGCGGGTTAATTTGAAACCCGAGCCGAGCACGGCGCTTTACCGGGTTGCGCAGGAAGCGCTCACGAATATCGAGCGCCATTCGGGCGCCAGCGTGGTGAAGGTACGTCTTTGGGATGCGAACGCGCGTGTAACGATGACGGTGACCGACAATGGAAATGGTTTTGCCGGGCACGATCTGAAAGGTGCAACATCGGGGCTTGGCCTGCGAAATATGCAGGAACGCATGGCACATTTCGGCGGTGTGCTCTTGGTGGAAACCGGCAGTGATGGTACGCAGTTGACCGCGCGCCTGCCGCTTTCGGCAGTCGAAAGACCGATGACGAAGCCGCCAATGTTGAAGCCTCCACTATTCAACCCGGAAGTCGCATGACGAAAGAATGCAAGATACGCGTATTGCTGGTCGACAACCATCCTCTGGTACTCGACGGATTGCGCGCGGTGCTTGAAACCTATGACGATATTGAAATCGCGGGCGCTGCTTCGAATGCACGTCTGGCACTGGAAACGGCCCAGACGGTCAAGCCAGATGTCGTGCTGATGGATATCAATATGCCGCTGCTCAATGGCATCGACGCCATCGAGCTGTTCAAGCGACAATTGCCGGCTACGCGTATTTTGATGCTCTCCATGCATGACAGTCGCGAATATATTTCGACATCAATCATGCGGGGCGCTTCGGGCTATGTGCTGAAGGATGTTTCGACGAGTGAAATCGTCGCTGCCATCCATGCTGTCGCGTCAGGTGGAACTTATTTTTCGTCCGGCGTTTCGGAAGCACTTCTCGATAATGCCGAGAAGAAGGCGGAAGGCCTGTCTTCGCGGGAAAACGACGTTCTGGTTCTGGTTGCCGAAGGCAGCAGCAATCGTGAAATTGCTTCGACACTGGGTATATCGGAAGCAACGGTCGAGACTCACCGCAAGAATATTAAAAAGAAACTCGGTATTGCCAGCACCGCCGGCCTTACGCGCTATGCCATCGAAAATAGACTCAGTATAGATGGACAGTAAAATAGACCATGTTCTGGACATTTCGGCGGTGAATCGCCCCTTGATTACCCACTAGTGGGTAGCGTGTGCCGCTTGCGACTATCGTCTGCTTGCGGGTGAGTTTCCCCGCACCTATCCTTCAAGAAAACGGCTTGAGGAGGCCGAACAAGGAGGGGAGGAGCAATGTCGGTTTTGCTGGCGTTGTCGCGCGCTATCGACGCGGCCAATGATTTCATCGGAAAAGCAGTATCCTGGTTGATACTCGTGGCGGTGCTGATCAGCGCCATCAATGCGGTTTCGCGCAAGCTTTTCAATCTCAGTTCCAACGCATGGCTGGAAGCGCAGTGGTATCTGTTCTCGGCCGTTTTCCTGATCGCCGCGGGCTATACGCTGCTGCACAGCGAGCATGTGAAGGTCGATCTGCTTTACAGCCGCTACTCGCGGCGCACGCAGCTGCTGGTGGAGATTTTCGGCACGATCTTCTTCCTGTTGCCCTTCTGCTTCATCACGATCTATCTCTCCTGGCCTATCGTGGAAGCGAAGATCGCGAGCGGTGAAACCTCGAACAATACTGGCGGGCTGGTGCTCTGGCCGGTCTGGTTACTCATCCCCATCGGCTTCGGATTGCTCGCCTTGCAGGGCCTGTCCGAACTGATCAAGCGCATTGCCATTCTTCAGGGGCGGATACCCGATGCCGTCGCCACCGAAGATGCTGAAGCGCAAGCGCTCTGAGGGGGATGGATATGGTTGCTTTCTTCGCAGAAAATCTTGCGCCACTCATGTTTCTGTCGCTGGTCGTTGTGCTGTTGCTCGGCTATCCGGTGGCTTTTGCACTGGCTTTCGTCGGCTTTGCCTTCGGCTTTGTCGGCATCGAAATGGGGCTTCTCCCGGTCAACCTGTTCGGCGCTATTCCCGACCGCATATTCGGGCAGATGTCGAACGAAACGCTGCTAGCGATCCCCTTCTTCACCTTCATGGGGTTGATATTGGAACGAAGCGGCATGGCGGAAGATCTGCTCGACACGATCGGGCAGCTGTTCGGCCCCGTGCGCGGCGGTCTGGCCTTCGCGGTGATTATCGTCGGCGCGCTTCTGGCCGCCACCACCGGTGTGGTTGCCGCTTCGGTGATTTCGATGGGGCTCATTTCTTTGCCGATCATGCTGCGCTACGGCTATGATCGCAAGGTGGCGAGCGGCACGATTGCCGCATCCGGCACATTGGCGCAGATCATTCCGCCAAGCCTGGTTCTGATCGTTCTGGCCGACCAGCTCGGCCGGTCTGTCGGCGACATGTATAAGGGCGCGCTGGTGCCGGGTCTGATGCTGGTTGGCGTCTATTGCGCCTTCATCATCGGTATGTCGATCCTGCGGCCGGAAACCGTTCCGGCTCTGCCGCCACACGCCCGCACCTTGAAGGGTTGGAAGCTGGCGCAGCGCGTGGTGGTTTCGCTTGTTCCGCCGCTGGTGCTGATCTTCCTCGTGCTGGGCACCATCTTCATTGGCGTCGCCACGCCTACGGAAGGCGGCGCGATGGGCGCGGTTGGCGCCTTGTTGCTGGCCATCATCAACGGCCGCCTGAACATCAAGATGCTGACCTCGGCGCTTTACGCCACGGCGAAGCTTTCGTCCTTCGTCATCTTCATTCTGTTGGGCGCGCGCGTCTTCTCGCTCACCTTCTATGGCGTTAACGGCCACGTCTGGGTCGAGCATCTGATGACGTCCATTCCGGGTGGTGAAGTAGGCTTTCTGATCGTCGCCAATCTTCTCGTCTTCGTGCTGGCCTTCTTTCTCGATTATTTCGAGCTGGCCTTCATCATCATCCCGCTTCTGGCGCCGGTGGCCGACGCTCTCGGCATCGATCTCGTCTGGTTCGGTGTCATGCTGGCCATGAACATGCAGACATCGTTCATGCATCCGCCGTTCGGGTTTTCGCTGTTCTATTTGCGCTCAGTGGCGCCGTCGCGCGCCTATAAGGACAAGGTGACGGGCGCCACGATACAGCCAGTCACGTCCGGCCAGATCTATATGGGGTCGATCCCGTTCCTGCTGATCCAGCTGGTCATGGTCGCCATCATTATCGCCTTTCCGGGGATCGTTACCCATTATAAGTCGAGCCACCCGGTGGCTGACCCGTCTACGATCCAGATTAATGTTCCCATGCCAGATGCGGGCGGCGGCAACCCGTTCGGCAATGCGCCCGCCCCCTTCGGTGCGCCTTCACCGTCCACGGATCCGCTGCCCGCGCCATCGTTCGGGTCGTCGCCGCCAAGTTTCGGACAACCGGAAAAGCCTGCGCAGTGAGGATAGGGGAGACCAGTCACTGCGCGGGTCATTTATGATCAATCGTCTTAGAGGAGGAAGACATGAAACAGGAATTGAATCGCCGTACATTTCTGACCAAGGGCGCCGCCATTGGTGCCGCAGCCGCAACAAGCGGCGCGGCACTTGCTACGCCAGCCATTGCGGATGAACTGCCAACCTTGCGCTGGCGTCTGACATCGGGTTTTCCGAACAATCTCGACACGATCTATGGCGGCGCTGTCTACATGGCCAACGCCTTGTCGAAGATGACGGATGGCAAGTTCCAGATTCAGGTGTTTCAGGCAGGCGAACTGGTGCCCGGTCCGCAGGCAATCGACGCGGTGCAGGCCAATACGGTCGAAATTGCGCATACATGCGGCTATTATTTCACGGGCAAGAACCCGGCTTTCGCGATCGGCACGGCCATCCCCTTCGGCATGAATACGCGCCTGCAAAATGCATGGCTCTATCATGGCGGCGGCAATGAACTTTATAATGAATTCCTGTCCGATTACGGCGTTGTCGGCATCGTCGGAGGCAACACTGCTGCGCAGATGGGCGGCTGGTATCGCAAGGAAATCAAGAGCCTCGAAGACCTGAAAGGTCTGAAAATGCGCATTGCCGGCGTTGCCGGCGAGGTCATGTCTCGCCTTGGCGTCGTGCCGCAGCAGCTTCCGGGCGGCGACATCTATCCGTCGCTGGAGCGCGGAACCATTGATGCGGCCGAATGGGTCGGTCCCTATGATGATGAAAAGCTCGGCTTCTACCAGATCGCACCCTATTACTACTATCCGGCCTTCTGGGAGGGCGGCGCTTCGGTGCATTTCTTCGTTAACAAGCAGCAATATGAAAGCCTGCCGGAAGCTTACAAAGTGGCGCTGAACACCGCCGCTCAGGCCGCGACGCAGAACATGATTTCGCTCTATGACGTCAAAAATACTGCTGCAATTCGCTCGCTGGTTTCGAAGGGTGTGCAGTTGAAGCCTCTCCCGCGCGATGTGCTGGATGCGGCTTACAAGGTCACTTTCGATCTCTATGCCGAGTATAATGAGAAAAACCCGGCCTGGGCGAAGATCTATCCGAGCTGGAAGAAATTCCGTGACGAGGGCTTCGAGTGGTTCCGCGTTGCCGAATATACCTATGACAGTTATGTCTATGCTGCACAGGCGGCTGGGAAATAAGCAAAGTTGCTCCATACAGGATTACAGGAGGGGTCGGTTTCGGCTCCTTCTGTATATTGAGCACTGTCCAAGGCTTTTCGTGTTCACCCCTTGGATCGCGTGCGTGTCTGGGCTGACGATAATGGTTTCGTCAATCGTTCATTGGCTAGCCGCATATCGCGCCGTAATTGCCGCGAAGCTTTCGCTGAGGCCAGGGCTCACTCCGGGTGGGGCGATGTCATCGTATAAAGCGGACCGCGCTATATATTAGTATTGTGGCACCCCGCCGGTCACATCATGTATTTGTCCCAGAAACCGGCTTGCGGTTCGGTCTGTTCGACAACATCGATCCATAGGCCCGACGGGTCTTCAAATCCAAAACGGCGTTGGCCGAACGGCTCATTAGTGAGCGGGTAAGTAACGGGTAGTCCCCTGGCTATAAGTTCAGCGTGAGCGGCCGTTGCGTCGGCAACCTCCATCTCGAAGCACAGGCCAGTTCCGGTGAAGCTTTCGGGGCCAGGTGGTGACGAAGGATGATCTGGTGTCATGAAGGCAATCGAAGCACTGCCGTTCTCTGCTACAAGCAGGCAAAACCATTGACTATCAAAAGTCACGTCAAACTGTAGATACTTAAGCCAGAAGTCGCGAGCTTCGTCTTTTTTGGCGGTAACAATTATCGGGTAGCGATCGGAAAATCGCATGATCGGACTCCTTGCCAGATTTAAACAAACAGATTATCTGTATGTTATTTGAGCCTATAAACATACAGACTGTCTGTCAATCTCCTAAAGAAGGGCGATTATGAGCAAAAACGAACTGCGTACCATCCAAACAAAAGGGCGATTGGTTGCAGCTGCGCGGAGCTTATTTGCCCGCAATGGCTATGCCATGACCAGCACGGATGCGATTATAGCGGAGGCGGGAGTAACACGCGGCGCACTCTATCATCATTATCGCGATAAGGCCGACTTGTTTGAAGCTGTATGCCGCGACCTTGCTGCCGGGGCGGCAGAGGCGATCCAAATCGCAACGAAGGATGTGGTCAATTCTATTGAGGCGTTGGAAAAGGGCTCGATGGCGTGGATCGATTTTATGGTTCAACCGGAAAACCGCCGTATACTCGTTGTCGATGCACCAGGTGTACTCGGGCGAGAGCAGTGGGAAGCGCTTGATCGCGAGCTTTCTTTTGATCTTCTAAGGATCGGCGTGGAGGAGGCCATCAGCGAAGGTGCCATCCGCTTCTCGTCTGGCCCCACAGCACTGGCTGTGCTGCTCAACGGGGCAATGAACGAGATTGCATTGCGCGCGGAAGACGATGATGTCGCTGCATTGAAAGCTGGGTTACTGGAGCTGTTCCACGCTCTCAAGCCTTGATTGCAGCTGCATCTCCTAACAACTCCATCAATCAAAAGTATCCGATAAAGGTGACGAAGTGAATAGATTGGCATCTTCATCAGAATTCGTGTCACCGGTTCGTTTGAGGCCGTGCGCATAAACAATGCTGTGCATTAGAAGCAAAGGCAGGCTAGTCGGCACAATACAGAATAATAGCTCACCCCTATCGTCACTCTTCTGTATTAGAGATATTTAGGCTTCAGACGGAGCAGAACACAGCGCGTGCTCGAATGTTCCATTCGCGGGAACTTGAGCCACGGCTCGGCAACGGTCTATAGAAAACGCGATATCCGTATTCTTTCGTAATAACTGGCCCGAATGGCAAACAGAATCTTTGATGGCCGCTTTTCTCTCACAATACTGTTTCCAGAAGTGGAAGAAGGGCCGCACCGAGAGCGCTTGGAGCCTCCGTTACTTCGGCAACGACCAGACGAGGATTGGAGCGCGGCACGCCGTGCCGTGGCATATTGTTGAAGAGTGTCCTCTCAATCAACATGCGGGCGAGGGTGTGCGGCAGTTCGCCTCCAAGAACAATCATTTCCGGATCAAAAACAGCACAAAGCGCGTTGATTGCTCGATTATGGGCAGGCGTTACTCTTTCGATCCACTCACTAAGTCCTGTCCAGTCAGGGGTGATGGTCCGTACCAGTTCGCCAAGTGTGAGCTCTGGCCGACCTTGCAGGCGCATGGCTTGTAGGAGGAGGTGCAGAGCGGGTCGGCTATTGCTTTCCTCAAGTGTGAACATGGCCGATAGTTCACCAGCATTACCAAAGCCGCCGCGAAAAGGTCGGCCATCGACTATCAACGCACCGCCGTAACCGTAATTATGCGCAATATAGGCAAAGTTCTTCATATTGCGCCCAACGCCGAATACCGCCTCTGCAAGACCTGCCATATTGGCGCTGTTATCCACCCAGACAGGGTGTCGAAGCCGTTTGCTTATAAGAGGCGCAAGGTCGGTCAAAGCCCATCTGTAAAGCGGTTGAGGCGGATTGAACTGAGAGCCCGACATACGATATCCAGCAACGGCAAGGCCAATTCCGAGTATATCAAGGCGTGAGACTCGCCGTTTGGCCAGCATTTCGTCCACGGTTGCCTCGATCAACGTGATATCCGTGTCGAGATCCACGTCTTGTTCGGGAAGCTCACATATTTCAAGCAAACCACTGAAACCCATTAATGCGACACTGATCGAGCCGACATTGACCGAAATGCCGACCGTCAGACACCAATCTTGATTGGGAGCTAGGCCGGGGCTGCGTGGGCCTGAGCGACCAATACCGCCCTCCGTAAAGACGACCATGCCACGGTCATGTAGTTTCTCAACAATGCGGTGAAGCGATTGCTGAGTGAGACCAAAGGGTTCGGTCAGGGCGGAGCGTGTGATGCCTGGATTGTCCCATATCAGACGCAGCAAGTCTCGTTCGTTGCGTGAGGCAACACAGCGGTTACGGCCTTCACGCAGGAAGCGGTCAGCTATGTGATCGAAGGGGTCATATGTCATCGCGCTTTTCCGCCGTCACAAAATATATACACACAAAGTGTACATCAGAATTACGCACAAAGTGTACATATTGCCGCGGTGGCCAGCAAGCGGAAACGGCCTACCGCCACGTGTATCCAGAGAGGATATTCTGATGAAAGCCATTTTTGCATCTGCAATGATTTCGGCAGCGCTGATATCGCCGCAAGCGAATGCCGCAGAAATCGAGTTCTGGCATGGGGTGACGGGTGTCGCGGAGACGGCCATTGAGTCTGCCTGCAAGGCGTTTAATGAAAGCCAGTCCAATCATCACGTTAAATGTGTAAGCCAGGGTGAATATACGGTCGCCTCGCAAAAGATGATTGCTGCTGTTCGCGCAAAACAACATCCGGTTCTTCTGGCTTTTCCCGATGCGGGAACGCTGGACCTCATGCTCTCTGGTGCCGTTGTGCCAGTAGTCGAAGCCATGCCTGATGTGGACTGGAGTAACTATCTCGAGGGCGCGCGCTCTTTCTACGAAACTTCCAAAGGTGAGCTTTATTCACAGCCCTATAATTCGTCGACGCTTATTCTCTTCGGCAACAAAGAAATGCTCGCAAAAGCAGGCATCGACACACTTCCGCAAACCTATGAAGAACTAGCCGAGGATGCAAGAAAGCTTAAGGCAGTCGGTATTGCATGCCCTTATGTAACTGATGCTCATCCCTGGCGCGTGCTGGAACAAGTTGCGGCCCGTCATGGTGAACCGATTGCCAGCCGCGCAAATGGCTATGAAGGTCTCGATACCGAATATGTCTTCAACAAGGGCGTTATTGCGAAGCACATTGCCAATATTGTCGAATGGCAGAAGGAAGGCATCCTCAAGCTGGAGCGTGATACTAGAGCAGGCAAGTTTCCGGATGCCTTGAATTCTGGTGAATGCGCGATGACGGAGAATTCTACCGGTGGTTATGGTGCCTCCTACACGGCACTCGGTGACAAACTCATAGTTGGCATGGTGCCTGTCTATGATGGTTACAAGCGTTACAACACGCTGGTTGGTGGTGCCTCTATCTGGATCATGAAGGGTCATAACGAAGCGGAGATTACTGCGGCAAAGAAGTTTCTGAATTTTCTGCGTCAGCCTGGCCAGCAGATCGCCTTTACGCGTTCTACCGGCTATCTGCCAGTTACCAAGGATGTCCAGAAAATCATGCAGGACGCGGGCATGTTGAATGATGCGCCATTCGCGTCTTCGCGGGTCGGCACCGAGTCGCTCGGCATGCCGCAGAATGATAACAGCCGTGGTCTGCGCCTCGGTTTCAGCCTACAGTTTCGCGACATTTTCAAAGAAGAATTGGACAAGGCCTTTGCTGGTCAGCAAACGGCACAGGCTACGCTCGATAATGCTAAGTTGCGGGGTGACGCGTTGTTACGCCGCTTTGCGCAGACCTACAAAAATGCCAAGCTGCCATGATCTCTCTCATTCCGTCATCGGGGCTAACAGGTCTCTCATATAGCTCGTTCGATTTCCTTTTAAGAGAAAACCCATGTTTCCATCATTTTCAAGCCGATGGATGCCCTTCTGGCTTACCTTGCCAATGCTTATCATCGTCGTGATTTTTTTTACATTCCTGTCTATCTCTCCTTCTGGTGGTCATTCACGTTGGAACAACCTTTCGGGGGCGATGCGGAATTTGTCGGCTTGCAGAATTACGCGCGGGTACTCTCTGACCCGGTCTTCTGGGATGCGTCCGTAAGGACACTGGTCTTTATGCTCTTCGGCTCTAGTCTGGCGATCATCGTGCCTCTCATTCTTGCGCTTGCGGCGGACCGCAAGGTGAGGCTTTCGGTATCCGCACGAAATATCCTGATCTGGCCGAAGGGGATAGCTGGGGCTTCTATCGGCGTCGTCTTTGCCTTTATCTTCAATCCATTTGTCGGTGTTTTCTCGCCGATCAATGCCGTATTCCCTGGCCTATGGAACCCTGGCGTGAACGGAACGGATGCATTCATCATGCTTCTGGTTGCGCATGTGTGGAATGGCATTCCTTTCAATTTTGTTATCTTGCTGGCTGGTCTTCAAGCCGTACCGCGTAGCATGATGCAAGCTGCCGCCATTGATGGTGCTTCGCCTTGGCGGCGCATTTGGGATGTGCAATTGCCAATGCTGGCACCACAGCTGTTTCTGACATTCGTGCTGGAATTCACTGAATCTGTCGTTTCCGCTTTCAGTCTTATTGATACAATGACCCAAGGCGGACCAGGCGGAGCAACAAGGCTGCTTGTCTACAAGATCTACCAGGATGGATTTCTGGGCTTTGATCTGTCGGGAGCTGCGACGCAATCCACTATCCTCATGGCTTTTGTCGTTTGTCTTGCGGCATTCCAATTCTTCATTCTTGAAAAGAGAGTGCGCTATGAACGGTGATATCGTTGAAGACACGAAGGGCATCGATCATGTTGCAAACACAGTGCTTGCCGTAGGAATGATCTTCATTCTGGGCCCGTTAGTCTTACCGATACTGACGGCAAGTGTGAGCTACGAAGATTTCGTTCGTAACGGTGTTTCGTTGGTTCCTGGTAGCGCTCTGTTGGACAATATTGGTCGCGTCTTTACGACCACCAAACTTCCTGGCCAGTTGTTCAACAGTTTCATCGTTGCGCTGGCTGTGGCTGGGCTGAAATGTTTGTTCGCTTTTCTGGCAGCTTTCGGGCTGGTGTTCTTCCGGGTGCGGTACGCGCCGATTTTGTTCGGCATAATCATGGCCAGTATCATGCTGCCGCTGGATCTGCGAATTGTCACAACCTACCAGATTGTTGCCAATATCGCCTTGCCACTCAATACTTTTTTGAATGTGTCGGGGCTGAATGAACTGATCGAACGAGTGTTTGGAGCTCCAGCGACACTGGAAATAAACTTACTCGATACCTATGCGGGTTTGATACTGCCAGCGCTTGCCACCGGTACCGGTGTTTTTCTTATGCGACAGTTCTTTCGCACTATTCCATCTGATATCGTTAAGGCAGCGCAGATGGATGGAGCGGACTGGTTCCGCTTCATGATAGATATTGCGCTACCTCTAGCTCGCACCAACCTAATAGCGCTCTTCATTTTGATGTTTCTCGGCGGCTGGACCATGTATCTATGGCCACTTCTTGCCTCGTCAACATCCGAAATGCAGACCGCTGTCGTTGGCCTGGCCAAACTCAATAACGCTTCAAGCGGTGATGTTCCTAATTTTCCATTGATCATGGCCGGCACACTGGCCGTATCCATCTTGCCCTTAGTCATGATTGCCTTCTTGCAACGCTTTATCGTTCGCGGGCTGACTCTGACGGAGAAGTAAAATGAGCGCAGAAATCCGTTTGGATGCAGTAAACAAATTCTATGGCGATACCCATGTCATCCAGGAAATGAATGCTCGTTTCGAGGCTGGCGCATTTACGGTTATTCTCGGCCCCTCAGGTTGTGGAAAGTCGACACTTCTCAACATGATTGCCGGGTTGGAGCATGTCAGCAGCGGCCGCATTCTGATGGATGCTCGTGCAGTTCAAGACTTGCCACCTAAAGAACGAAATCTTGCAATGGTGTTTCAGAACTATGCGCTCTATCCGCATATGACGGTGGCTGAGAATATAGGTTATGCGCTCAAGATCGCCGGTGTTGGTAAAAAAGAACGTGTAGCACGGATCACCGATGCTGCCCGTGCGGTGGCGCTGGATGATTATCTCCACCGGCGGCCGGGAGAGCTTTCCGGTGGTCAGCGCCAGCGCGTCGCGATCGCTCGTGCAATCGTTCGCGAGCCGTCAGTGCTGTTATTTGATGAACCGCTCTCCAACCTTGATGCGCAATTGCGCCATGGCACACGCATGGAACTTGCCCAGTTGCACCGCCGTATCGGAGCGACCAGCATATTCGTGACCCATGATCAGGTTGAGGCTATGACACTCGCGGATCGGATCATGATCCTCAACAAAGGTAAAATCGAACAATACGATACGCCCGATGTAATCTATCGCCGCCCCGCTACACGCTTTGTTGCCGAATTCATTGGAATGCCGCCGATGAACCTTCTTAATGCGAATATCACCGAGGGACGGATCATCTTAGATGGGTTCGGTTTGGCCGAAACCACAAGAGAACCGGGCGCGACGGCACTTGGCATTCGCCCGGAAGCAATCCGGATAAAAGCCAACGGTATCCCTGTTAGGGTAGATTATGTGGAGGATCTTGGTGGCCATTATGTCCTCGTCACCAGCCTTTCTGACGGGCAGCGGCTACAAATTTCAGCTGTGCTCAATCAGCGCCCTGTAAGTGGCGAAACATTGTCTGTCGAGCTTCCAGCCGACGCCCTTCATCTCTTCGATGCAATTTCTGGCAAGCGGATCGACTGTGAAATCTGTTCTCTTGCGAAGGCAAAGCATGAAACCCTATATTGAATTTCTAAGAGATTTGAAGCAGCCTCCCGCAATCGTTGCGCATCGTGGTGCTTGGCGACAGCAGGCGGAAAACTCCGTTCCCGGGCTTCTCGCAGCTGCTGATATGGGGTGCGAAATCGGCGAGATCGATGTCCAGCTTTCCGCTGATGGGCATCTTTTTCTTTTGCATGACGACGATCTTGCGCGCATGACGGGACACTCGGCCACAGCCCAGGAACTACCAATTTCCGAGATTGTCGGGCGGCGTTTGCGCCATGGCATGGGAGAGGGAAAGGACAGCATCGGCTTCAGCGATGCTGTTCTGCCGCGTTTCGAAGAGCTTCTGGAGGCTGTTCGTGGGCGGATCTATCTAGATGTGGATGTCAAGCATGGTCGCAATCTCGCGGCGGTGGCAGAAGCGATTTCCGAGGCCGGAATGAGCAGCCAGGCAGCGATAAAAACTGATGTCACGAATGAACAAGATGCGATTCATCTCCAAATGCTGCGCGATGAACATTGCCTTTTGGTCATGCCAAAGATCTATTTTGAAGAACACAATACCGACGATCTTCTTGGTATATTGGCGGGACTTCAGGTGCCTGTTTGCGAAACCAAGTTTGACCAGCTGGAGACCATAACAAGTCGTCGTGAGCAATTTGAACGCCTGGGTATTGCGGTGTGGGTCAATACGCTCGATATCGTGGAATGCTGCGGCTTTAAAGATAGTATAGCCGTTGAATATCCTGACGAAATCTGGGGAGTTCTTGTAGAAGGCGGGGTCTCATTGATACAAACGGACTACCCCGAGAAGCTCCACGCTTGGCGGCAGCGGAAGGCAAAGATCTGACTGCAAAGCAACACTTCGGTGTAAGCCTATATGACGTTGGTTGGTCTCTGATCGGTTCCGGAAAACCTCGGCGTTCTGTTCGAAAACGCAGGTACGACTGTGGCCATTTGCAAGCGTAGGTAACCCGTCATTTCCATATGAGAGCTGCTCCTATGCTAGGATGCTGGGTCAGTGTTGTCACGGTAACAGCTTGTTGGGACCCGCTGGGATAGACGCAGGCGTATGAAGAGCTTGCCCATCTGCTACAAACGCTACCGTTTTCCGCCAAGATCATCACCGAGGCGGTGTGGCTCTACTTTCGCTGTCCGCTGAGCCTGCGCGTGGTCGAGGAAATGCTGCTGAAGCGTGGTATTGTCGTTTCGTATGAGACCATCCGTCGATGAGGACTGAAATTCGGCCCGGACTATGCCCGTCGGCTCCAAAGGAAGCGTCCCGGCCCAAACCATATCTGGCATCTGGATGAAGTCGTCGTCAGCATCGCTGGTAAGAAATATTGGCTTTGGCAAGCCGTCGATCAGGACGGATACGTCCTTCATGAGATAGTCCAGAACCGCCGCAGCACCAAGGCCGTCAAGCGATTGCTGATACGCCTATTGAAGAAACAGTACGTCGCGCCAAAGCGCATGATTACAGACAAGCTGCGATCCTATGGAGCAGCCCGGCGGAAAGTGATGCCGGCAATCGAGCGCCGGTCGCACAAGGGCTCAACAATCGAGCTGCGAAAGCGGGAAAGGACGATGCAAGGTTTCCGATCACCAAGAAGCCTCCAACACTTTATTTCGATCTTCTCGGCTGTTCGCAATCTGTTTGTCCCGCTCCTCAAGACAGTGTATATGCGGTGTCGGGGTCTGTCGGCTTCTTATACGCAGACTTGACCGTTCCGCTTTGCGTTCGAACACAGATCGCTGTCTCTTCCTTTGATACGTCCAGACCAACAAAAAGCGGTTCTATTTTGCTCTCCTGTGTTTAACGTGGCCATAGTAGCGGCGGGAGAGCGCTGACGATCAATTACTCCGAGTCTCGTCAACGCGCCAGGACCTGGGCGTGGGTCGTTTGTGTATCTGGGCTTGTGCGGCGATCTGAGGATAGTAGCGAACAACCCATCGGTTCAAAGTCGCATGATCGACTGTTGTGTCCCGCTCAGCCACAATTTCCTGAAGCTCGCGATAGGAGACGGGGTAGTGCACGTAAAGGAAGACGGCATGCAGGATGGCGCTTTTGGGAAAATAAGCCACTTTGAAATCGACCGTCGTCCGCTTTCGCCTCAATCAATGACAGACACAGACTGGGACATAACCTGACAGGAGTAAAATGTCTGCGACAGAACCGAAATCGCAGCATAGTTGCGTTCAGAGATAAGGCTGCTTTTTGACCAGCTAAAGCTTTGGATATAATTCCGTCGTTATTCATCCTCCCTCACACAGGGATTCCTTTCCACTGAAGCACCAGACTTTGGAATGGCTGCCTTTGATACTTTACTAAAACCATAGACAATATGCTCTACAAGGAGTGGTTCTATGAAGGTTTTAGGCATCTATGGCAGCGTCAAGCGACCGTCACGCACGGCGCGGCTAGTCGATTCAATTCTCGCAGGCATCGTGCGCGGCGCTGATGTTGAGATTGACAGGATCGATCTGGTCGATGCCGCACCGGTTCTGTTCCGGGCGCTGCGCGCAGATCAACTGGATGCGGCCGGTCGAGCCATTGTCGATGCCGTAGAAGCGGCGGATGTCCTCGTGGTTGGTTCGCCCGTCTATCGTGCGTCCTATACCGGCGCGCTGAAACATCTCTTCGATCTTGTTGATTTCCGCGCCTTGCAAGGAAGGAGCGTTGTTCTTGCCGCGACGGGCGGCTCGGCCTTGCATGGCCTCATGCTCGAACACCAGTTTCGCCCATTATTCGGTTTTTTTGGTGCGGTTACCATTCCAACGACGGTCTACGCAGTGGAAGCGGACTTCACGGAATATACCTTGTCCAATCCAGCCGTTGAGGCGCGTATCGAGCGCGCCGTTTTGGAGCTGTTCGATCTTTTGCCCGCCATTTCCCGTATCGATGCGACCGCTGGTGTCGGCGAGCGGGCTTTTCGCATCATATCCGACGAAGCCACGACCAATTGATGATTACCTAAGGAGTTGAGCCATGACAGAACACAGCAAAAATCCCGTGAAATTCGCCTATTGGGTCCCGAATGTTTCTGGCGGCCTCGTTATCTCGAATATTGAACAGCGCACCAGCTGGACGATTGACTATAACCGCAAGCTCGCGCAGATCGCTGAGGCGAACGGCTTCGAATATGCGCTGAGCCAGATTCGTTTCACGGCGGGTTACGGTGCAGAGTTCCAGCATGAATCGGTGTCATTCAGCCATGCCCTTCTCGAATCCACCAAAACGCTGAAGGTGATCGCCGCCATTCTGCCTGGACCTTGGAACCCGGCGCTTGCCGCAAAGCAGATTGCCACGATTAATCATCTCACCAATGGCCGTGTGGCGGTCAATATTGTCAGCGGCTGGTTCCGTGGCGAATTCCATGCCATTGGCGAGCCGTGGTACGACCATGACGAGCGCTATCGCCGTTCGGAAGAATTCATCCGCGCGCTGCGGGGTATCTGGACTGAGGAAAGCTACACGTTCCATGGTGATTTTTATCGCTTCAACAACTATTCCCTGAAGCCCAAGCCACTCGATCCGCAGCCGGAAATCTTTCAGGGCGGTTCGTCGCGCGCGGCGCGCGACATGGCATCGCGCGTGTCCGACTGGTATTTCACCAATGGCAATACCCCGGAGGAAATTGCCAAGCAGGTTGACGATATCCAGACCAAGGCAAGAGAAAATAATCATTCGGTTCGCGTTGGCGTGAACGCCTTTGCCATTGTGCGCGACACGGAAGAAGAGGCCAAGGCTGTTTTGGCCGAGATCATTGAGAAGGCCAATCCCGAAGCGGTCAATGCCTTTGGTCACGAAGTGAAGAATGCAGGCAAATCCTCACCGGAAGGCGAAGGCAACTGGGCGAAGTCCAGCTTCGACGATCTTGTACAGTACAATGATGGCTTCCGTTCCAACCTCATCGGTACGCCGCAGCAGGTGGCAGAACGTGTCGTCAAGCTGAAGCGGGCTGGCGCTGATCTTATTCTGCTTGGCTTCCTGCATTTCCAGGAAGAGGTCGAATATTTCGGCAAGCATGTCATCCCGCTGGTGCGCGAGCTGGAAGAAGCGGAAGACAATGCGGCGCTAGCCGCCGAATAAAGCAGCAGATTTAGGGAGCGGCGTTGATCGCCGCTCCAGCCCAACGCGGACACAATCGTGTTTGCGAAAGGATTGTTGTGTCCATTCGACTACCGGAATGCCCCTATTGAATTCGAGTAAACACGGAACGAACAATGTCGGCATTGCATTTCCTGATCGCAGATTTTGATGCGGAAACGGCTGCGCACCAACAGGCGGCAACCGAGATCCCTGCTACGCGCCCGCAGTCTGATCTGGCGCTTGACTTGCGCGGCATTGGTCTGTCGTTCGGTGGCGTCGTTGCCTTGCAGGATGTGGATCTCGGTGTCCAGCATGGAGAAATTCGTGCGATTATCGGACCGAATGGTGCCGGTAAAAGTTCGCTCATCAATGTGATTTCCGGGGTTTATCGGCCAAGTCATGGTCAGGTCGCTATTGGCGGCAAGAGCTACGATCCGGTGCCGACGCAGAAGTTGGCGCATCTCGGTGTTGCGCGGACCTTTCAAAACCTTGCCCTTTTCAAGGGCCTGAGCGTTCTCGACAATGTCGCGGCGGGGCGGGCTTTTGCAAACCGCTCGAATTTTCTGAGCCAGATTGTCGGGTTGCCGCAGGCTCGTCGTGCACAGGCGGATGCCCGCGATCGCGCAAGCCGCGTCATCGATTTTCTGCATCTGTCGCACTATGCTGACCGGTTGGCGGGCACTCTGCCCTATGGTCTGCAAAAGCGGGTAGAACTTGCCCGTGCTTTGGCGGCTGCACCGCGCATTCTCCTCCTTGATGAACCGATGGCGGGCATGACTGCCACCGAGAAGAACGAGCTTGCCGATTATGTTCGGCTGGCACGGGACGAATACGACATCACGGTTGTTCTGATTGAGCACGATATCGGCGTGGTGATGGGCCTTTCTGACCGCATCGCGGTGTTGGATTACGGGCGCAAGATTGCCGATGGCACGCCACAGGACATTTTGTCTGATCAGCGTGTCATTGATGCCTATCTCGGTGTGGCGCCGGAAAATGAAGATGGGGAGGGCATCTGATGGGTGATTTTGATTGGATGTTCTTCACGGAAGTGCTGATCGGCGGACTCTTGTCGGGCGTGATGTATTCCCTCGTCGCAATCGGCTTTGTGCTTATCTACAAAACATCAGGCGTGCTGAACTTCTCGCAAGGGGCGTTATTGCTTTTTGCTGCCCTGACTTTTGTAAGCCTCACGGAGCGGGGCGTGCCGTTCTGGGCTGCCTTCGCCATTACATTTGCAGCCATGGTGATCATCGGGATCGCCATTGAACGTAGTGTATTGCGGCCACTGACCAACAAGCCGCCGATCACCCTCTTCATGGCGACGCTCGGCCTATCCTATATCATTGAGGGCGCAGCCCAGCTTCTATGGGGCACGCAGGTTCATGCTCTTGATCTCGGGATCGAAGATGTGCCCTTCGATGTCGGTGGCATCTTCATCAGCCAGTTCGATATTTTTGCCGCTGTTGTTGCGGCGGGCATGGTGGCGCTGCTGTCTGTATTCTTCCGCTATACGCGGATCGGTCTCGGCTTTCGTGCGGTCGCTGATGATCAGTTTGCCGCCCTTGCCGTTGGACTGAGGCTGCCGTGGATATGGGCCAGTGTCTGGGCCGCTGCAGGTCTGGTCGCACTGGTTGCTGGCCTCTTATGGGGTGCGCGCCTCGGCGTGCAATTCTCGCTGTCGCTGGTCGTGTTGAAAGCCTTGCCGGTTCTGGTGCTCGGGGGCTTCGATTCCATACTTGGCGCGATTGTCGGTGGATTGTTGGTCGGTGCGTCGGAGAAGCTCGCCGAGGTTTATATCGGCGAGTATTTCGGCGGCGGCATTGAGAGCTGGTTTGCCTATGTGGTGGCGCTCACTTTTCTCCTCATCCGCCCGTCTGGCCTGTTCGGTCAGAAGCTTGTGGAAAGGGTATGACCATGTCCGCTATAGCCGTCAGTCCTTCCGGTCACAATACACTGCCGCGTTATGCTGCTCCACTTGCGGTGCTGGTGGTGGCCTATCTCATCATTCCCTTTATCGGCACGAGCTATCTCTTTGAGGCTATTCTTCTGCCGTTTCTGGCCTTGAGTCTCGCCGGTGTTGGTCTCAATCTTCTGACTGGTTATGCAGGTCAGGTTTCACTTGGCTCGGCCGCATTCATGGCGGTGGGCGCTTTCGCGGCTTATAATTTCAATCTGCGAATTGACGGATTGCCTTTACTTGTCTCCATCGTTTTTGCAGGACTGGCTGCAGCGGCGTTTGGCGTTGTTTTCGGTCTGCCAAGCCTGCGCTTGCGCGGCTTCTATCTCGCCGTTTCCACGCTTGCGGCGCAGTTCTTCGTGCAATGGGCGCTGACAAAGTTCGGATGGTTCTCAAATAATTCGGCCTCCGGTGTTATCGATGCTCCGGCGCTGTCCATTGGGGGCATCCCGTTCGAGGGACCAGTTGGACGCTATCTCTTCGCGTTGACAATTGTGGTCGTCGTCACTTTTCTTGCCCATCGTCTGGTGTCGTCGCAGACCGGGCGTAATTTCATCGCTGTAAGAGATAATGAGACGGCGGCGCGTATCATCGGTGTGCCTGTTTTGCGGACAAAGCTGCTGGCGTTTGCCGTTTCGTCCTTCATCATCGGCGTTGCCGGTGTGCTCTGGGCCTTTGCCTATCTGCGCACGGTGGAACCGGCGGGCTTCAATCTCGACCGGTCGTTCCAGATATTGTTCATCATCATCATCGGTGGTCTCGCATCGATCCGCGGAGCGTTTTTCGGGGCGGCGCTGATTGTCGTTTTCCCGCTGGTCTTGTCGCGGGCAGGAGCGTTCATCCTCGGTGATGTATTTGACTCCGGCGTCCTGGATATGACGCAGCGCATTGTGGTCGGCATCTTTATCATCCTGTTTCTGGTCCTTGAGCCTGACGGGCTCGTATCGCTCTGGGACCGGTTGAAAACAAGCTTTACGGCAGCCGTCTGGCGGCCACTCAATCCGGGAAGCCCGTAAAGGCTTCCCGCTATCCACCAAACCAGAACTGAATCCTGAAACGAACCCGGATGACAATCATTGCATCCGACAGACGGAGTGCGTCCAGAAATGACCTTATATACAAAGATCAAGGCTTTGGCGGTTGCTACCGGTATCGGCCTTACCGCCTTCGCGCTCCCGGCCCAGGCCGACGAGCAGTATTTTCCGCTCCAGAGCTATCGGGTCGGCCCTTACGCCGCTGGTGGTACGGGTTTCTTTGGCGGCTTTATCGATTACCTCAACCTGATCAATATCCGTGATGGGGGTGTTAATGGGGTCAAGCTGACATGGTCGGAAGCCGAAACGCAATATGAGGTCGAGCGTGGCGTAGAAGCCTATGAGCGTCTGAAAAGCAATCCGGGCATTGCTGCCTGGAATCCGCTTTCGGTAGGCATCGCCTATGCGATGATCGACCGTATCACGCAGGACAAGGTGCCATTGATTACCATCAATCATGGCCGTACGGATTCCACGGATGGTCGGGTGTTCCCCTATGTTTTCCCGCTGCTGCTCAATCCTTACTCCGAAACCTCGGGCATCGTGAACTACATCGCCTCCAAGGAGGGCGGTCTTGATAGTCTCAAAGGCAAGAAGATCGTGGTGCTCTATCATGGCTCGCCTTATGGCAAAGAGACCATTCCGATCTATGAACTGCTGGCAGAAAAATATGGCTTCGAATTGCAGCAGATTGAGGTTCCGCATCCGGGCAACGAACAGCAGTCGCAATGGCTGACGATCCGCCGAACCAAGCCCGATTATGTCGTGTTGCGTGGCTGGGGCGTCATGAACCCGGTCGCCCTCAAGACAGCGGCAAAAACCGGCTTTCCGGTCGATCATATCATCGGTAATGTCTGGTCGAATTCCGAAGAGGATGCCATCCCGGCAGGTGACGCCGCCAAGGGCTATACGGCAATCACAACACAGGCTTCCGGTGCAGAATATCCTGTCGTGCAAGAGATTGTGAAGACTGTCTATGATGCAGGCAAGGGCAATCTTGAGGACAAAAAGCGCATAGGTTCTGTCTACCACAATCTGGGTATCGTCAACGGTATCTTGAACGTCGAAGCTATACGCATTGCGCAAGAGAAATTTGGCAAGCGGACGCTGACCGGTGATGAGGTGCGATGGGGCTTTGAACATCTGCAACTCGATCCAGCTCGCGTCGAAGCTTTGGGTGCAAAAGGCTTGTTTCACTCCATCAATGTTACCTGGGACAACCACGAGGGTAACGGCTACGTGACATTCCAGCAGTGGGACGGCAAAAAGTGGAATGTCGTTTCCGACTGGATTGCACCGGACTGGGCTTTGTTGCGTCCGATCATTGAAAAGTCCTCGGAAGCCTATGCGGCGGAAAAGGGCATCAAGCTTCGCACTGCCGCCGATGCGGACGTGGCGACAAACTGACGTCTGCAAGCACATAATGCGGGCGGCGATAATGCCGCCCTGGATTACTCGTTTAGGGGGTTTATCATGACGCTCGGAAGCAAGCTTTTGACTGTCGAAGGGCTCTACGCGACCTATAATCACTCGATCGCGGCTCTCCATGGTGTGGATTTGTCGATCAAGCGCGGCGAAGTCCTCGCTATTCTGGGTGCCAATGGTGCGGGAAAATCCACAACGTTGAAGGCTGTCTCGAACCTGCTTCCGGCAGAGCGCGGGCAGGTCAATGCCGGGCGCATTGTCTTCGACGGTCGGGATGTGACCCGGGAACCGCCAGCGAGACTGGTGCGTCTCGGTCTTGTTCAGGTGCTGGAGGGTAGGCATTGCTTCAAGAGCCTCAATGTCGAGGAAAACCTTATTTCAGGCGGGTTGGGTCGAGGCGGATCACGCTTGGAAATCGCCGCTGATCTGGAAAAGGTCTATGAGTATTTTCCGCGACTGCGTGATAAGCGCCGTGCGCTTTCGGGCCTCACGTCTGGCGGAGAACAGCAGATGACGGCCATCGGTCGCGCCTTGATGTCCCGTCCCCGGCTTCTGGTGCTTGATGAACCCTCAATGGGACTGGCTCCGCTTGTCGTTCAGGATATTTTCCGCACCCTGCGTCGGCTCAATCGTGAGGAAGGACTTTCCATTCTTGTCGCCGAACAGAATTCGGCGGTGGCGCTCACTTATGCCGATCGAGCTGTCATTCTTGAAAATGGGGTTAGCGTGCTTTCCGGCACGGCAGCCGATCTCAAGACGCGCGACGATGTGAAGGCGTTCTACCTTGGACAAAAGCCAGTCGAAGGTTCCGCAACTCTTGCCCATCTGGCCCATTGAAACCGAAAAGCACAAGAGGAGACATGAAATGACTGTTGCAAATCTAAACACCAAAGATGTGAGCCGTGGTGTCCCAGCGGTTCCGCGTCCGAGCGAACCGGCTCACATTATTCACAGTGATGCAGAAGCCATTGAGATTGCGCATAAGCTCGCAGCGGAAATAGCGCCGGGTGCCGCAATCCGTGACCGGGAACGTATCTGGCCGGTCAAGGAGCTGGACGCCTTTTCCCAAAGTGGCCTGTGGTCGATCAACGTACCAAAAAAGTTCGGAGGACCGGAAGTTTCCTACGCAACGCTCGCCAAAGTGATTGAGATCGTTTCAGCGGCCGATTCCTCGATCGGACAGATCGCGCAGAACCACCTCGGTGTTATCGCCGCTGTGCGCACCGTCTCCGACGAAGCACAGCAGAAACTGCTGTTCGGGGAAGCGCTGCGGGGCACGCGTTTCGGAAATGCTTTCTCTGAATTCGGGTCCAAACGTGCGGCGGATTTTGAGACCAAATTCGTCGATGCCGGTGACCATGTGATCGTCAACGGCCAGAAGTTCTATTCATCAGGTGCCTTGCTGGCCCATCTGGTGCCGATCGTGGCTCTCGATGAACAAGGTCGAGCCTGGTATGCAATTGCTGAACGGGATGCTCCGGGTCTGACCGTCATTGATGACTGGTCTTCCTTCGGTCAACGCACGACGCTGTCTGGAACGGTTATCCTCAATAATGTGAAGGTTCCCAAAACCCATCTGGTGCCGGGCTATAAGGGGTATGAGGTGCCGACAGCCGACGGAGCGATTTTCCAGATTATCCAGGTTGCTGTTGATACGGGCATTGCCAGGGCAGCTATCGATGAAACTGTCTCTTTCGTGCGGACCAAGAGCCGCGCTTGGGTAGATAGTGGTGTCGATCAAGCATGGGATGATCCTTATACGATTCAGGCAGTTGGCGATCTTACACTACGTCTACATGCCGCGCAGGCGCTGCTTGAAAAGGCGGGTTATGCCATTGATCGCGCTATTGACAACCCTAATGCCGAGACGGTCGCAGAGGCACAAATCGTGACGGCTGAAGCCAAGATATTATCGACGGAAATTGCGATAGCTGCCACGAACAAGCTGTTCGAGCTTGCCGGTACCCGGTCAACACTAGCCGAGCACCAGCTCGACCGACATTGGCGCAATGCCCGCACCCATACGCTGCACGATCCGGTGCGCTGGAAATATGCAATACTCGGCAAGTATTTCCTGAACGACGAGAAGCCGCCCCTTCACGCCTGGAGCTAAAGGCTAGATGCTAGATGCAAGGTGGAGAGCCTCTTATGGTTCTCCACGCATACCTGCTTGAAGGGTTCTTTCGGTTCTGTCGCAAACATATTATGCCTGTCAGGTTGTGTCCCAGTCAGTGTCTGTAATTGATTGAGGCGGAAGCGGATGGCGGTCGATTTCAAAGGGGCTCATTTTCCCAAAAGCATCATCTTGCATGCCGTCTTCCTTTACGTGCGCTACCCCGTCTCCTATTGCGAGCTTCAGGAGGTTGCGGCTGAGCGAGGCATAACAGTCGACCATGCGACTTTGAGCGGAACGGTCAACTCTGCGTATAAGAAGCCGACCGATCCCGACACCACATATACCGTGCCTTGATGAGTGAACTGGAGCATATCCGATGCGTCGTCCTGGAAACGGGCCGGATGGCAAACTCAGCCTGCGTGGCTTGCCGATTGTCTGTATTGATGCCCGTCAGGCACACGCCGTACTAAGCCAGATGCACAATAAAGCCGATAAGAATGATGCTGGCAGAGCTTGCTCGTACCGGGTTCTACAAACGCATTGAAGTTAAAAGTCGTGTTTCTCAGAAACGCAGAGCCTTGCTGCGCGCGCGATGTTGCCCGTGAAGGCTCTATCACGCCATCCATGATGATCAGCGCGACATGGGTCCCCATGGGCTAGAGGCTTCGTGCGAGGGACTCGGCTAAACTGCGTTGGGTAGCTTTAGCAGCAGCAAACGCAGTGGTCATCTTGCCGCCTCGATGCGAAGCCGTCACGCAGACGATGATGAAATTATCCCGGCCAGTTACTTCCATGTTGATGCGAAACCATTCCTTGCAGAGAAAGGCACCCATCGCATTCACCCGCCACGCTTGTTCGAAATCCATTGTGCTCGTGTCCAACAGTTCTCTGAAAACCCCCGTCACTGCATTGAAAAGTATTGTGTCGACTGATCCAAAGCGGCCTTCGATCTCCGCAAAGGCACCAGAAACGGATTTGAGGTCGGTCACATCGCGGGCTATTCCGACCGCTTCAGGCACGTCTCTCACGACGGCCTGAAGCGTATTGTTATGCCATGCAATCGCGATTGCGCGGTATCCGTTATCAGAGAAACGACGCGTGAGCGCAGTCGCCTGCTCCAATGACAACAGCTAATGGCTTATTATCCGACATGGTCACCTCTCCGTCTCAAGCCCGCCGCAAGTTAAGGCGGGATTCAAAAATGATCCCGATCTGGCCTGACAAGATCAACATGGCACATGCAGACAGAATCCAACTGTCCTCGATCCATGGCTTATGGAGCTCAAACGTACCCTGTAACATCATCAGTCAGCCGAAGGTAAAGTTCTGCATGAGTGCAACACCGCAACCGAAGCCACCACTTGCTAACGACAGATGTCAAGCGATGAAAACGTTGATATGAGGCCGGAGAAGTATCATTATGCTGAGAAGCCTGATCGCTGTACGCTCAATTCGGCAATAAGGGCATGCATAGACGAGATGGGAAAAGTTCATCACCCAAACGCCTGCTCTGATGATGATCGAGACGACCCCAAAGAATACAAGATGCTTATTGATGTCGATGAAGGGCAGAGTAATGGGTGCGGCCTCGTGGCTTGCTGAGGTAAATAGCATGGCGTCCTCCTATTTGTGTTTGAGTAGTATCAACATCGACCGCTGTTTAGAGCCTTGTAGGGACGCATTATGCCGTTGATCACCGGAGGTTTTCGCTACTGATACTCAATGAGTATAGAGCGGAAGACGCAATCATTCGTTCCCAATATTACATTGATATTATTATTATTTTGTATCAACTCTCCGGTGCTTGCACTCTTGAGCCAGACCTGAAGAGTGTCGTTTCCTCACGGAAGACGTTGCGCTGCCTCCTCGTCCGATATTTTTTCTCCAGCTCTATAGCTCGTTGGTTCGTAACCGGCACCATAACCTTAACTTTGATGTAAGTCTCAACGGTGGATAAGAGGGTATGCACGACAATTACTCCTCGCTTTGTTACCGCCATCGCTTTCCGCTGAGCTTTCGCATGGCCGAAGGCATGCTGGCATACTGAGGGATTATCGTCACCCACTAGACAGTGCGCCAATGGGCTGAGAAGTTCGGATGAGACTATGCCATACAATTCGTCGCCGCACACCGCGCCTTGGAGGCAAATGGCACCTTGATGAGGCTGTCGTGACAATCAACGGCAAACGACGTCTTCTGTAGCGCGCCGTTGATCAGGATGTCTTTGTGCTTGAAGTTCTGGCCCAGAAACGCCGCGATACCAAGGCGCGCGAGGCGCTTCATTCGGAAGTTGCTGTCATGTCAGGGCGCAGTTCCCCGTGTCATGGTCACTGATAAGCTCGGCTCTATGCTTCGGTCAATCGGGAGATCGGTCTCACGATCTGTGACCCTCGCCAGCACAAAAGTTTGAACAATCGGGCCGAGAATTCTCATCAACCGATAAGAGGGCGAGAACAGGGCATGAAACGCTTCAAGTCAACGCGACGCTTACAGCGTTTCGCGTCCATTCACGACGCGATCAACAACATTCATCATTTCCCCCGCGACCGCTTCACCTCTACGATTCATCGCGAACTGCGCAAAGTCGCCAATACTATCTGGCGCGATATCGCTGGCCTGTAATCCGCGCAATCATTAGATCATAGATCAACACGCATCTGCACAGGTTAAGGGTACAGTACCGGCACAACCTCTACCAATATGGCGACCACGTCGGCGCGCAGTTGCTCCATCGCACCACACGTCACGTCTCACCGATCTAGGACGGCGCAGCTTTTTACGAGCGTTGCCTGCGTGCTATCGCCGAGATCGAGGGCGCGGAAAACCTGTTCCAGCAGACTGAAGATCGACGTTCCCGGTCGTATTGGGCGGCTCATCATTGCGCCGGCACGTCCTCAATTCCTCGACCGTTACCCTCAAATGGATATCGATCTCGGCGTCACTGACCGCGCGGTGAATCTCTTAGAAGACGGTGTAGATTGTGTGCTGTGTGTTGGGCCTTTAAATGACTTGGGACCGATAGCGCGACCTATCGGCAAGCTGGCGCCGATCAATGTCGCAAGCCACGCCCATCTGAAACGCTATGGTGCTCCTCAAAGTCCCAGTGATCTCGGATCCCCCTGGGCCGTCAACTACGCTTTCCCCTCCAGTGGCCGGGTCGACGACTGGGAATGGATCGAGGATGGCAAGCAACGCACTCTGCCGGTGCGAGGCCGCGTCACCGTCAATAGCGCTGAAGCATATATCGCCTGTTGCCTGTCAGGACTCGGCTTGATCCAGATTCCTGCCTACGATGTCAGACGGCACCTGGAAGCGGAGAAACTGGTTGAGGTGATGTTAAACCATCGTACGGAGCCAATGCCCATAACGCTGCTTTACCCGCATCGTCAGCATCTCTCGCGGCGATTGCAGGTCTTCGCCGATTGGCTTGAAGCACTACTCAAGAGCGATGTTCTATGTTTTCCGAGAGTATCAAGCCTATTCCCTCATATACCAACCAATGCATCCCAATGTTGTCAGGCTGTGCTCCGCACGTGGCATTGCCGATTAAAGCTGGCTCCTTCTGACTTTGCAAAGGTCCGCTTTGTCGCTTTTAGGGATGGCTGGGAACAACTGAGGCGAAGGTCAGAAACTGTCATAGAGATTTTTCTAGCACCATAACGGTTATTTTTTCTGCGACCTTCGAAACCGGACGGACTGGTTCGACGCATAGTTGGTCGTGAAGATAGGGCTCTCTGACATCTAACTCGTCAACATCAGGCCCTGCTGTGCCCATATAAAATGGGGCGGCTGGGCATATCTGCGTCTAACAACAAAGTATTTCTAAAGCCTCTTGACAGTTTGACGGTTTCAATCAATCATTTAAATAAATAAAACAATGTTTCATTATTTGAAACGACTGGGGATGAAAAAATGGATGAGGCTTCCGGCAAAACCGGGAAGGCTGGTGCTGGCACCAGCACGCTCGATATGGCCTTGCGCGTATTGGAGTTCCTTTCGGGGCAAGATCAGCCGATGACGCTGGCGCAGATCGCGAAGGCTTTTTCTGCAAACAAGGCTACGGTTTATCGGCATCTCGTTACCCTGCAGCGCCATGATTTCGTGCGTCAGGACCCGGAAACCAGCCGTTATGAAGCGGGTATTAAGCTGCTGATGCTGGGCGAAGCGGTGCGCAACCGTTTTCAGGTGGCGACAGCAGCGCGCGACGAGCTTTCGGCTTTGCGCGAACGCACCGGCCAAGCGGTGACGATCTGCGGTCTGGTCGACAACAAGCTTGTTGTGCTGGACCTGCTGCACGGACGTACCGTGATTGAGTTCGGCACGCGGCCTGGCACGGAATTGTCCGTCCATGCCACGGCGCATGGCAAGGTCTGGCTGGCTTTTGGTGCAGCCTCCTTGATGGACCAGATCCTGGCTGCGCCTTTGCATGTGTGGACTCCGAAGACGATCACCGATCCGGCTCGGTTGCGGGCAGAAGCCGCAGAAGTTCACGCCAAGGGCTGGGCTATCGCTGCCGATGAACTTCTGACTGCGGTTAATGCGTTGGCAGCGCCCGTATTCAATCACCGTGGAGAAATCACCGGCTCCGTCGCCATTGTTGGCTCGACGCAATTCATCGGTGCTCCACCGGAAGATGCACAGGTCAGTGAGGTCCTAGCGACGGCGCGTCGGATCTCGGAACGTTTGGGATGGAGAGAACAATAATGACTTATTCGCTTGCAGTGGATATCGGCGGAACATTCACCGATATCGTGCTTCGTAACTCTGACGGTCGTCTGTCGGTCGACAAAACCCTGACTACGCATGAAGATCTGCTTAGCGGGTTCTTCGGTGGCGTCAACGCTGTATTGAAAAAAGCTGGCATTTCGTCCGATGCGATTGATGGTGTCATCGTGCATGCGACAACGGTGGTCACCAATGCGCTGATCGAGCGGAAGGGCCCGCCAACTGCGCTTGTCGTGACTGAGGGGTTCCGCGATGTATTGTCGATCCGTAACGAGCATCGTTACGACATGTATGATCCGCAGATTGAGTTTCCTGAGCCGCTGGTCGCACCGGAACTCACCTTCGGCATCAAGGAGCGCACGCTTGCCGATGGATCAATCGCCGAAATGCCCTCCGATGCAGAAATTGAGGCGCTTGCTTCCGAAATTCGCAAGAGCGGTGCGCAATCGGTTGCTATTTGTTTCCTCAACTCTTTCGTCAATGCAGCCAATGAAGCGCATGTGGCTGCACGTTTGTCGCGGTCGCTCAATGATGTGTTCATCTGCACCTCGTCCGATGTCGCTCCGCAGATCCGTGAATATCCCCGTGCATCAACGGCCGCCGTCAACGCTTACACCATGCCGATCTCGCAGCCCTATCTGCGTCGGCTAAGCGACCGGCTGCGGGATGAGGGATTTGGCAATACACCGCTGATCATGCTCAGCTCGGGCGGAGTTGTCGGCGCGGAGACTGCGGGGCGCAACCCAGTGCGCATGATCGAGAGCGGACCTGCCGCCGGCGCACTCGCTGCCTGCCATTACGCTGAGGTACTCGGTATCGACCGGCTTATGTCCTTCGACATGGGCGGTACGACGGCCAAGGCGTGTCTGATTGAAAACCGGACGCCGCTGGTGACTGGTCTGTTTGAAGTGGATCGTCGCTATCGCTTCAAGGAAGGCAGCGGTCTGCCGGTCACGGTGCCTTCAATTGACCTGATTGAAATCGGTGCCGGTGGTGGCAGCATTGCGCATGTCGATGAACTGGGCCTGCTGAAGGTCGGTCCGGAGAGTGCCGGGTCCAATCCGGGCCCCGCCTGCTACGGCCGGGGTGGAGCGAATGCGACCGTAACCGATGCCGATCTGATGCTCGGCCTCATCGATGCGGAGAATTTCCTCGGTGGAGAAATGCAGTTGGATCGCGTAGCCACCGAACGGGCGATGCAAAAGCTTGCCGACGGTCTGGGAACAACCCCCGTTCAGGCGTCGCGCGGCATCTATCGCGTGGTTACGGAAGCCATGGCTTCAGCCGCCAGAGCGCACGCAACTGATCGGGGCGTCGACTATCGCGGTTTACCGTTATTTGCCTTTGGCGGCGCTGGTCCGCTGCACGCCTGCGGCGTTGCTGAGCTTTTGCAAAGCGCGTCAGTGATTGTGCCCCCGCGCTCCAGTGTACTTTCCGCATTTGGAACGCTGGTGACGCCGCTGCGTCTTGATCTCGTTCGCAGTGATCTCGTGCGGCTCGATGCAATCGACTGGGACCGTACGCAAAAGCTCCTGGGCGAACTGGAAAAAGAGGGCCGCATGGCGCTCATGGAAGCCGGTTGCGCGGCCGCTGATGTTGAAATTCACGTCGGTGCAGATCTGCGTTACTTCGGACAACAGCACGAAGTCACCGTCACGTTCGATCAGGATCCGCGCGAGACACACGATACACAGTCTATTGAGGCACTGTTCTCGGAAGCCTATCGCACGCTCTATGGGGTCAATCCATCGCACGTTCCTGTAGAGGTCGTCAGCTGGCGCATTACCGTCAACGGTCCGGCGATCCACTTTCACCCCGCTGGTCAACCAGCCAGCGCAGCTGGCGAGCCGAAGGGTTTCCGCCCGGTCCATGCCTGGCAGGACGGTGAGATGGTGGCGGTTTACGAGCGCAGCGATCTTGCCGTTGGGCAGGTTGTTGATGGCCCGGTGATCATCGAGGAACGCGAAACCACGACAGCCATTCCGCCGCACTGGGTCGCAACAATTGATGCATTTGGATGCATCGTTGCGACCAGGAAAGCAGCACAGGCTTGAGGAATTGACGCTCTGGTCTCTGGCGCCTTGACGGGCAATGCCAGAGCCAGCGCAACGGTTGGGAGGAAGAACCGTGGACGGCATCGAACTTGAGATTCTCTGGTCAAATCTGATCGGAATTGTCACCGAACGCGCAAAGGCGCTGCAACGTATCGCATTCAGCCCTATCGTCCGTGAGGCTGGCGATCTAGCCTGCGCGCTGTTCGATCAGCGCGGGCGCATGGTGGCGCAAGCCAATACCGGCACACCGGGCCATATCAATTCGCTCGCTTTTGCGGGACAGCATCTTGTACGTGAATTCAGTGGTCGGTGTGAACCGGGCGATGTGCTTATCACGAACGATCCGTGGCTTTCAGCAGGGCATTTCTTCGATATCACGATCCTGACGCCGATCTTCAATGGTGAGCGCCTTATTGCCTATATCGGCTCGACCATCCATCACACCGATATCGGGGGCTATGGCATTGGCGCTGGCGCCCGTGACGTGCATGAAGAAGGGCTGTGGATTCCACCGCTCAAGTTCTATGAGCGTGGCGTGATGAATCCTGTCTTGCAGGCTATGATCCGCCGTAATGTTCGCACGCCTGATGCCGTGTTTGGCGATCTGGCCGCACAGGTTTCAAGTGGTCAGGCTGCCGCCGAGCATCTGATCGCACTGTGCGAGCGTCAGGGCGTTGATGATATCGAGATGTTGTCGGATGAAATCATCGCTCGTTCCGAAGAAGCCACCCGCGCGGCTATCCGCAAGTTGAAGGGGGGCACTTATCACGGCGAATCTCAGTTTGATGTCCCCGGTGGCGAGGTTATCACGCTAAAGACTGCCGTGACCGTTGATCCGGATGCAGGCAACATCATTGTCGATTTCGACGGTAGTTCGATGCAGACAGCGACGGGTATTAATGTGGTGTTGAACTATACCCACGCCTACTCGACTTTCGCCATCCGCAGCTGCCTCAATCCCGAACTTCCGAATAATTCCGGTTCACTGGCGCCGATTGAAATCCGCGCCCCGGAAGGTTCCATCGTGAATTGCAGCTATCCGGCTCCCGTCAACGCGCGCCACGTTGTTGGTATGTATGTGCCGATGCCGATTTTGAAGGCGCTCTATCAGGTCATTCCAACCCAGGTACTCGCCGAAGGATCGGGCGCCGTTTGGACGATCCAGATCCAGGGTCGCAACGATGCAGGGCAGGCGTTTACCTCGTCGATGTTCAATTATTCCGGCGGGATGGGCGCGCGCGCCGAAAAGCACGGACCCAGTGCCACATGCTATCCGACCGGCGTCGCCGCCGTTCCGATAGAAATTCTCGAAGCAGCAATGCCGATTGTCTTCGACCGCAAAGAACTGCGCCGGGGTTCGGGAGGAGCAGGACGTATGCGCGGTGGCGATGGCCAGACCATCGGGTTCCACATGCGCACCGATGTGCCATGGCTTCTGAATGCTGTGCCGAGCCGGCTCGACAAGGGACCGGAAGGGCTTGGTGGCGGGTCCGACGGCGCCGCGGGGCGGTTCCTCGTCAATGGCAAGTCGGTCAGCGAAGCAAAGAAACTCACCATGCAGCCTAATGACAGGGTGGTACTGGAAACGCCAGGCGGCGGAGGGTTCGGCAAGCCTGCCTGACGGTTAAGAGAGTGAAATAACAGACGAACTTATGGGAGGAGTTCATGTCTTACATATCCAAGAAAATGGCCGTCGCAGCGATTGTCTTCAGCGCGTTCGCTGCAGGTCCTGCCGCATCGGAAGAGGTATACAAGATCGGCATTTCGGCGGGTCTGACGGGTTATGCTGCAACTGTTGACCGTGCTTGGCGCGACGGCGTTGAAACAGCGGTTGAAACGGTCAACGCTAAGGGCGGCGTATTGGGGCGCAAGCTCGAAGTCGTTGTTGAAGATAACCGCTCGCAACCACAGGATGCCGTTACCGTCTACCGCAAGATGATGAGTTCGGATGGGGCGAACATCTTCATCAGCGGTTGCGTTTCAGCAGGTAATGCTGCGGCTGCGAGCATGACGGCGCGTAGCGAAATACCGATGATCCTGTGCTCCATTTTGCCGAAGCAGCCGAAGGAGATTGAGTGGGCATTCACTACCTTGCCGCCTGCCGGTTTCGAAGTCGAAAAACGTCTGGAATATCTGCGTGACAAGACAGATATCCGCAAGATTGGAGTTCTGCATGATCCGACGCCCTATGCATTGCTGCAGAAGGCCGTCGCTGAAAAGGCCGCTGCTAAATACGGCATCGAAGTTGTGGGTGTCGAAGCCTACAAGCAGGATGACGCCGATCTCAGTGTACAGTTGAACAAGATGCAGGCGGCAGGTGCTGGTGCAATCATCAAGATTGGCCTTGGCGGTACCACACTGACAGCAGCCAAGAACCTGAAACAGCTTGGTTCGAACATGCTGCTTTTGACCAGTCTGGAAGATCTGGCCGTCTTCAAGCCAGTCGCGGAGGTTCTCGGTGACAGGTTCTTCTTCGTTGCATCGCCGTCTCAGGTATTCGAAGCCTACCCGGACGGTCCGCTCAAGCAGGCCATCGGCACCTTCCTTGATCCGTGGCGCAAGAAATTCGCTGATCGCGATCCGAACTGGGCGTCGCGTGGCTGGGACGGTGTGATGCTCACGGTGGCAGCAATCGAAAAGGGTAAGTCCTTCGAAGGTCCATCGGTACGCCAGAACCTGGAGCAGATCACCAATTTTCAAGGCACAACAGGCACCTATAATTTCGCGGTCGACAATCATCAGGGCATTGCCGTCAATCCCTTTGTGATTGCCCAGATCATCGATGGCAAGGTGAGGATCGCGCAATGACGTCTGAGCTGCCGCACCGTGCAGCGCCGGTGCTCGAAACCCGCGGACTGAAAGCGCATTATGGACATGTTCAGGCGCTCAAGTCAGCCGATCTTTCCGTTGGGAGTGGCGAGCTGGTCGCTGTCCTCGGGCCGAACGGTGCGGGTAAATCGACACTGTTGCGGGCAATCATGGGTCTCACCCCCAATGAGGGGGAGGTCCGGTTCATGGGTACCCCGCTTGGGCGGCGTGACCCTGTGGGTGCGGCGGCTAAAGGCGTTGTCCTGGTGCCGGAGGGGCGCGGTATTTTCGGTCCAATGACGGTACTCGAAAACCTTGAACTTGGCGCCTATCGGGTGCGCGACAAAGCAGAGTTGCAGCGTCGCTATACGCGTGTCTTCGATCTATTTCCAAGGATCAAGGAGCGGCTTTCGCAGGTCGCTGGCTCCATGTCCGGCGGCGAGCAACAGATGGTTGCTGTCGGTCGCGCCATGATGGCCGATCCCAAGGTGCTGCTTCTCGATGAACCGTCGCTTGGGCTTGCACCGCGTGTAACCGGGGAGATTCTTGAAACTCTCGGCCGATTGGCCGCGGAGGGCTTGCCAATCATCCTCGTTGAGCAGAAAGCGCCGCTGGCGCTGAAACTCGCCTGCCGTGCTTATCTTCTTTCGCTTGGGCGCATCGTCGCCACACTTGATCCTCGCGAGGTAAAATCTCATGACGAACTCGCACAATATTATTTCGCGTGATCCTTCAATGACGGGCAGCGGTAGCGGTCTTCTCGGAAACTGGCTGACAGCATCCGCCGGTATCTGGGTGCTGTCGGCAGCGATTGTCGGCTATGCTGTGATTTTCGGCGGCTATCTTTCCACTATCGTCGCTTTCGGACTGATCTATGCGATCTTTGTATCCGGTCTCAATGTCTTTATGGGGCTGACGGCTCAGGTCTCCTTTGGTCAAAGCGCTTTTGCAGCTATCGGCGGCTACAGCTCGGCTGTGTTGACCACAACCTATGAATGGGCGCCATTGCCAGCCATGATGTTTGGGCTCGTCGCTGCTATGGTGGCGGCTTGTATCATTGGTCTTCCAACACTTCGTCTCAAGGGCCATTATCTCGCGATGGCAACGCTGGCGATCGGCTTGATCGTCTACGAAATCGCTGTCGAATGGGAATCCGTAACGCAAGGTTATCTCGGGATTTCGGGCATTCCACCGCTTGGCATTGGATCGTTTGAGGCTGCGAGCGACAGACAAATTCTGCTGACCCTTTCAATGCTGACAATTCTCGTCGCTTTCGCCATGTCGCGCATTCGCAAATCGCGTGTGGGGCGAGCATTTGCAGCTGTCGCGGGCAGCGAAGAGGCTGCAAGCGCGCTTGGTATTAATGTGGCGCGGTACAAGTTACTTTCTTTTCTGCTATCTGCAGCTCTGGCTTCGATTGCGGGTTCGCTTTTTGTCCATGTGGTTGGCTTTGTCAGCCCGGAGGTGTTCGGCCTCCATATGGTCGTGCTCGCTTTCACGATGATCTATATCGGCGGGTTGGGCACTGTTGCTGGGCCGATTATCGGAGCGCTTATCGTCAGCCTTTTGCCGGAAATATTCCGCGGCTTGAGTGAAAGTCAGGACCTGGCCTACGGCGTCACGCTGATTATCATTCTCATCTACGCGCCCAAGGGGCTGGTCGGGTTGGCTAAGTCTCTTGATGCGCGCAAGGCGCCGTCAAAAACCTCGGGGAGGGCGCAATGAACGCTATCCTGCAAGTGCGTGGCGCCACGCGCCGGTTCGGTGGGCTGACGGCTGTCGATAATGTTTCATTTGATGTTCCGGAACGGGGTGTCACGGCTGTCATTGGGCCCAATGGCGCCGGCAAGACGACGCTCTTCAATCTCATCGCTGGCAGCATGCCGCCAAGTGAGGGCGAGATCATTTTGTTGGGGTCGAATGTGACCAACTTGCGGACGGAAACGAGAGCAGGGTTGGGGTTGGTACGCACGTTCCAGCTCGTCAAGCTGTTCCAGGATCTGACCGCGCTGGAAAACGTCAAGGTCGGTTTCCACCTGCGGACGAAAGGCGGCCTGTTCGCCGCGTTGTTGCGCCCCGGCTGGCAACGACAATCCGAACGCGAGGTGGAGGAGAAGGCGAAGGCGCTTCTCGATCTTGTGGGACTGTTGTCTGTCGCCGACAGCCCCGCCGCAACCTTGCCCTATGGTCAGCAGCGTCTTCTCGAAATTGCCCGTGCCATGGCGGCTCGTCCGCGTGTGCTGCTGCTGGATGAACCGGCGGCTGGTCTCAACGCCGAAGAAAGCGAACGTCTGGCCGAAACCGTGCGTATGATTGCCGCCGACGGGATCGCGGTGCTGCTCATCGAACATGACATGAAGCTGGTCATGGATATAGCCGACGAAGTGGTTGTGCTCGACTATGGCCGCAAGATCGCCCAAGGCACGCCGGAATCGGTGCGCCAAGACCCGGCCGTCATCGCGGCATATCTGGGTTAGGAGCTTATGATGGATGTGCTTTTTCAAAGTCTGATCAGCGGCGTCAGCATTGGCTGCGTTTATGGTCTGATCGGCATTGGTTTCTGTGTCATCTATAATGCAAGTGGCATTGTCAATTTCGCGCAGGGCGCATTTGTGATGCTGGGCGGCATGGTCACCTATATCTTCCTCGAACAGTATCATCTGCCGTATTTTCTGGCAGCTGTGTTGGCGATAGCGGTGGTGGCCGTCGTTGGAGCACTTCTGGAGCGACTGGTGGTGCGCCCTCTCTGGAAGCGCAGCGCTGCCATGTTCGTGATGATCCTCGCGACGCTTGCTGCACAGATCGTGATTGAGCGGCTGACTTTTTTGGTGGTCGACGACCAGCCAAAGACCTTGCCGGTATTTCTTGATCTGCCCCCGATCATGATCGGCGGGGTAGCGATTAATTATCAGTCATTGTGGATCATGGCTGGCTCTTTACTCATCGTTGCGGCTCTTGGCCTGTTCTTCAAACGCACCCGGTTTGGCAAAGCGATGCGCGCCTGCTCGATCAATGCCGAAGCAGCAGCGCTTCAAGGAATCCCCGTATCGGCAATGCTGACCGGCGCTTTCGTGCTCAGCGCAGTGCTGGGTGCTCTGGCTGGAATTCTGGTTACTCCGACGCAGTATACAGCGTTCAACATGGGCGTGCCGTTTGCGATATCCGGGTTCATCGCTGCAATCATCGGCGGTTTCGGCCGCCCGTTTGGGGCGTTCCTCGGCGGTATCATGCTTGGTCTCGTTCAGGCTCTTGCCATCCTGTCACTGGGCGCTGGTTTCAAGAATGTTGCGGCACTGTCGATCCTGCTGCTCTTTCTGTTCATTCGGCCTTCCGGCCTTTTGGGCAGCGCCCGCTGAACTCAAATATGCGAGACATTTCGATGAACATTCATAAAGTTGACTGGAACAGCATTCCCTGGACGCTCGTGCGCGACGGTGTCGAGCGCAAGGCCTTCTCAGGTGAGGGCGCCACGCTCGCGCTCCACCGGCTGAAACCGGGCCACGAGCCGAAGCCGCATTCGCACGAGAATGAGCAGATCGCCTATATTCTCGCCGGAACCATCCGTTTCACGGTGGGTTCGGAAGAACATATCGTCGGTCCCGGCGGCCTGCTGGTCATTCCACCAAATGTGGTTCACTGGGGGGAGGTCATTGGTGATGAAGATGTGCTCAATCTCGATGTGTTCACACCGCGTCGCCCTGAATATGCCTGAGATGCAAAGGCCAGAGAAGGAAGGGAGAAAGCAGCGATGAACATGGCATCGTGGCTTGCCCGAAATGGACGGGCAAATCCGGCATTGCCAGCTGTGGGTTACGGCCGTCGCGTGGTGGCTACCTATGGTGAGCTGGCTGAACGATCAGCCCGTCTGGCAGGCGGATTGGCGCAGCGCTTTGGTCTGCAACCCGGAGACCGCGTTGTAATCGCAGCCAAGAACGAGGCCGACTATGTCACCGCGCTTTACGCGACATGGTGGGCGGGGGCTGTCGCGGTTCCCGTCAATGCCAAACTTCACGCGCAGGAGATTGCTTTTGCGATTGATGACTCCGGTGCCACCGTCGTGCTCGCATCGAGAGATATTGCTGAGGCAATAGCTGTCGTTGCACCGCAGCGAATGCGTTATCTGGTTGCGCTTGGCGGGCAAGACTGGCGCAATCTTCTGCAATCGGATCCGCTGGCGCTTGCGTCACAAAACGACGACGATATGGCCTGGCTGTTTTATACCAGTGGCACGACGGGCAAGCCCAAAGGAGCCTGTCTTTCCCATGCCAATCTGGCTGCCATGTCTTATGCCTATCTGGGGGAGGTCGATCCGACCGTGGTTGGGGACACAACGTTGCATGCTGCACCTATGAGCCATGGAGCAGGTCTCTACATGATGGCGCATATATTGCGCGGTGGTGTCAATGTCGTTCCGGAATCCGGTGGCTTCGATGCGCAGGAAGTTTTCGAATTGGCTGCACACTGGCAGCGGATGTCGCTCTTCGCGGCCCCCACAATGGTCAAGCGCATGGTTGCCGAAGCGGATAAGGCCGATCCGGCGGCTTTTCGCACCATTATTTATGGCGGCGGGCCGATGTATGTCGAGGACGCTATTGCTGCGCTGGACGCGTTTGGGCCGCGCCTTGCCCAGATTTACGGTCAGGGCGAAACTCCGATGACCATTACCGTGCTCGATCGCAAGACGATAGCCGATCGCACGCGCGCAAACTGGCGGGCAGTACTGGGCAGTGTCGGCGCACCGTTTGGCATGGTCGATGTCATGGTTTGCGACGATGAAGGCAAGGCACTGCCTGCGGGCATGTCGGGTGAAATTCTGGTGCGCGGTCCCACAGTCATGAGCGGATACTGGCAAAATGAGACTGCGAGCGCTGCAACATTGAAAGAGGGCTGGTTGCATACCGGTGATATCGGTGCCTTTGGTGAAGATGGGTATCTGACACTGAAGGATCGTTCGAAGGACGTCATCATTTCGGGCGGCAGCAACATCTATCCGCGCGAGATTGAGGAAGTGCTGCTGGTGCATCCAGATGTCACTGAAGTGTCGGTCATCGGTCGACCCGATCCCGAATGGGGCGAAGTCGTTGTTGCTTATGTGGTCGGCAAAGCAGCGGCCGTCGAACTCGACAATTTGTGTCTGGATCGGATCGCAAGGTTCAAACGTCCGAAGGATTATATCTTCATCGACGCTTTGCCCAAGAACAACTATGGCAAAATCGTCAAGACGATACTGCGCGATATGGATGTACAACGCCGCGCTTCGTGACAGGTGCGCCATCAGGAGTTGAGAATGAGCAATCCTCTCATTGTAGGCTGGTCTCACACGCCGTTCGGTAAGCACGAGGGCAAGGACGCGGAAGCGTTGATCGCGGATGTTGCAGGTGCGGCCATTGCGGATGCGGGTCTTGAGCCTGGTGACATTGATGCCGTCTTCATTGGCATGTTCAATAATGGTATGGCAAAGCAGGACTTTCCGGCCAGTCTGGTTCTGCAATCGCTTCCCGAGCTACGTTACAAGCCGATGGCGCGGTGTGAAAATGCCTGCGCATCTGGGAGTGCGGCAATTCACGCCGGACGCAATTTCATCCGCAGCGGCGATGGCCGAACAGTGCTGGTTATTGGTGCCGAGAAAATGACTGGCGGTACCACAGCGAGTGTTGGCGACGCTTTGCTTGGCGCGAGTTATCGCAGGGAAGAAAACGAGATAAAGGCTGGCTTTGCAGGCGTATTTGCTCGGATCGCCGAGGCTTATTTCCAGCGCTACGGTGACCAGTCCGATGCGTTGGCGCAGATTGCGGCCAAGAACCATCGCAACGGTGTCGATAATGTCTATGCGCAGATGCGTAAGGATCTGGGCTATGAGTTCTGTCGAACAGTCAGCGACAAGAACCCGCTCGTCGTGGGTCCGCTGCGTCGAACGGATTGTTCGCCCATTTCTGATGGGGCAGCGGCGCTCGTCCTGACAAGCGATGATAATGCAGGCAGTTTTGCACGCGCTGTGCGGTTCCGCTCAGCGGTGCATGTCAGTGATTTCATGCCGCTTTCCAAACGAGAAATTCACCGTCTGGAAGGGGCGGAGCAAGCCTGGGCTGGCGCGTTTGAAAATGCTGGTGTCAGCATTGATGATCTTTCCTTCGTCGAAGTGCATGACTGTTTCACCATTGCCGAGTTGTTAGCCTACGAGGCTATGGGACTTGCCGCGCCGGGAGAGGGGGCACGCGCCGCTCTAGAAGGCTGGACAACGGCGGACGGGCGTCTGCCGGTCAACCGTTCGGGGGGCCTGAAGGCCAAGGGCCATCCCGTGGGCGCAACAGGCGTTTCCATGCATGTCATGTCGGCCATGCAGCTTGTGGGTGAAGCAGGAGCTTTGCAGTTGCCGCGTGTCGATCTTGCAGGCGTTTTCAATATGGGTGGGAGTGGCGTCGCCAACTACGTGTCTATTTTGGAGGCAGTCAACTCTTGAACTCCATGGCATTTTCGAGGCCGTTTATCAGTCTGGAAGATTTACCGCAGGACAGGCTTATTCTTGGCGAGACTTCCTCAATGGCAAACTCACAACGTTATGGATTTCTCCCCAACTTTCAGCACAAATGCACCCAGAGAATAATGCGCTTCAGATCGCAGCAAATTTGATTCTGTCAAACTCTTGGAAATAGACAGGTTTTCAGACTGGCAATCACATTCCGTTTGTGCACCACGGTTAGACTGCTATGGCGGCGCGGTTTGACGATGTTTTGCTCCGTTCTTCGATCTAGGGCCGCTTCTTATGAAGAAGCTCTGGCCTATTTGATGCCTTGAAGTCTATATGGCTCGACCTCCCAACAGTAGTTCAATGCTACTCTTCAACCCATCGGCGCTCGGATGCAGTGAGGTGTGCATGCATAGCGACTTGCGCCGCAAAAGGGTCTTTCGCCCGTAACGCAATTAAGATGGCGTGATGTTCTTCAACCGCTGATCGCCACGTATTCGGACTCTCCGTACGCCGTTGCATCCGTTCGGAGATCGGGCTGTGTCTTTCATCGAAAAGCGTGATCACCATATTGGTCAGAACGCTGTTTCCCACCACTGATGCGAGGCCAATATGAAATTGTCTATCGTGTTCGACAGGCTTTCGATTGGCTTCGATTTCTCGCGTCATTGCTTCAAGAACGCTTTCCAATTCTGTTAAGGCTTGCTCGCTGATTTGTGCCGCGCATTGCGCGATCAAACCACATTCGATCAAAACTCGGGCCTGCATTAATTCAACAGGGCTTTCTCCCAATGACTGATCGTTCACATCTGTTTCGGCGGGAGTCCGCACATAGATGCCGGATCCAGATCGAATTTCAATGACGCCTTCAATTTCGAGCGCGATTAGCGCCTCGCGAAGCGATGGACGGGAAATACCCAGTTGCTGCGCAAGATCACGCTCAGCCGGCAGCCTCGATCCGGCTACCACTGAACTTGCATCGATGAATTCGCGGATTTGATCCGCTATCTGCTGGTAGACACGTCTGGTTTCAATCATTTGGTAAGACCAAAATTGCTGAGAGTGATCATTTTCGATGTCTTTTCTTCCATTCTAACACAGTTCTTAATAAATTTCGAGAAAGCGGCTTGACCAAATTTCTATTTTACCCCATCAAGTGGCAACTTTTGTCAGAGCTTTAGGAGGAGGAGCGCGATGAGAGGTCTTTCTGCAAAGAAGTCATCTGAAACAGCTCCTGCGCTGTTGAAGCTCGACAACGTATCGAAAGAATTTCCAGGAGTGAAAGCTCTTTCGGGCGTTAGTTTCGATCTGCGCGCCGGTGAGGTTCATGCTGTCTGCGGAGAAAATGGCGCCGGCAAATCGACGCTGATGAAAATCATCAGCGGTGTATACCAGCCAAATTCAGGTTCGATCACCTATAAGGGTGCGCCCGTTCGGTTCGCTTCGACGCTGGAGTCGGAAGCGGCTGGCATCGCCATCATCCACCAGGAACTTAACCTTGTGCCACATCTGAGCGTTGCAGAGAACATCTATCTCGCGCGGGAACCTCGGCGGGGCTTTCTGGTCGATCGAAAGAAGTTGATCGCAGATGCCAAGCGTTGCTTGGATCGGCTCGGAGTTCGTATCAATCCAAATGTGCAGGTGCGAACGCTTTCGGTCGCCCAATGTCAGATGGTGGAAATCGCGAAGGCACTTTCCCTGAACGCAAATGTGCTGATTATGGACGAGCCGACCTCGTCTCTGACAGAACAGGAGGCGCAGCTTCTCTTCAAGGTGATCCGTGACCTGAAAAGCCAGGGCACCGGCATTATTTATATCTCGCACCGGCTGGATGAGATGCAGGAAATTGTTGATCGTGTTACGGTTTTGCGCGATGGACGATATGTCTCGACCGATGATTTTGCTGACCTCACTGTCGATGAGATCGTTGCGCGAATGGTTGGGCGCTCATTGGAAGACAAGTTTCCCGAGCCGACCCGTCAGCCTGCTGACGATGTCATTTTTTCGGTGAGAGGCCTGACAAGACGCGATGTCTTCGAAAACATAAGCTTTGATATTCGTCGTGGTGAAATTCTCGGCTTTGCCGGCCTGATGGGCGCGGGACGAACGGAAGTAGCGCGGGCAATTTTCGGTGCTGATCCGCTTGATGCGGGCACGATTATGCTCGACGGCAGAGAACTGAAGGTATCAGATCCACGTAGCGGGATCGATGCAGGCATCGCTTACCTGTCTGAAGATCGCAAGGCTCAAGGTCTGGCCATCGCGATGCCCGTCGATGCCAATCTGGTAATGGCGCGCATGCAGGCGGTCAGTAACAGTCTCGGCGTCATCGACCGAAAGCAGCAACGGGACGCGAGCCAGCATTATGTTGATCTCCTGAACATCAAGACGCCGAGTCTCGATCAGCCGGTTCGCCTTCTGTCTGGTGGCAATCAGCAGAAGATTATCATTGGCAAATGGCTGTTTCGTGAGCCGCGGGTCATGTTTTTCGACGAGCCGACTCGTGGCATCGACGTTGGAGCGAAATTCGCAATCTATCAGATCATGGACGAGCTTGCGGCGCGTGGTATCGCGGTCGTTTTGATCAGTTCTGAATTGCCGGAAGTACTTGGGATGTCTGATCGCATCGCGGTCTTTCATGGCGGGCGCATCGCTGCGACGCTCACGACGCGAGAAACCAATCAAGAAGAGATCATGCATTACGCGTCCGGCAGTGGTCGGCGCGGCGAATAAGGATAATCAGCATGGTGGGCGTAATCAGCGACAAACCGGAAGAGCAGCCACAAGTCCCGGCAGGGAAAGGACGGCGTCTCAGTGAACGGCAAAAGGATATTATTCAGAAGTTTGCTGCACTCGGCAGTCTTGTCGTGCTGGCTGCGATCTTTTCCGCAACGAGCAGCGCTTTCTTTACTGTCGGCAATGGGATGACAATTGCGCTTCAGGTTACTTCGATTGCATTGCTTGGCATCGGTGCGACCTATGTGATCATCACCGGTGGTATTGATCTGTCTGTTGGTTCGGTACTTGCGCTTGCCGGCGTTGTCGCCGCGCTGGCTGTCAAGGAATTACAGCTGCCCATTTGGATATCAATGCTGCTCGGCATTCTGACAGGATCGCTTTGTGGACTTATCAACGGGCTCGTTGTCATAAAGTTGAAGTTACCTCCCTTTATCGCCACGCTCGGCATGATGCTGATTGCCCGTGGTGTTGCGTTGCAGATAACCGGCGCCCGCGCAGTGTCGGGATTGGGAGAAAGCTTCGGTGTTTTGGGTAATGGTTCGCTCTTCCGGTTCGAATCTATCGATGAACAGGGATTTCCGGTCGTTACCTTTCCGGGCATCCCCTATCCCGTTGTCCTGATGATATTAATTGCGGTTATTGCTGCATACGTTCTCAATCGGACTGTGTTCGGTCGACATATCTATGCCATTGGCTCCAACGCTGTTGCCGCGCGTCTGTCGGGCGTCAACGTCTCGCGGATAACCGTCTATACCTATCTGATTTCAGGCACGCTCGCAGGATTGACCGGCTGTGTGTTGATGTCGCGATTGGTTACGGCACAGCCGAATGAGGGCGTCATGTATGAACTTGATGCCATCGCCAGTGCGGTTATCGGCGGGACATCATTAATCGGCGGGGTAGGTACGATCTCCGGAACCTTCATTGGTGCGTTCGTCATCGGCATTTTGCGCAACGGTTTGAACATGAATGGCGTTTCCGCCTTCACTCAGCAAATCATCATCGGCCTTGTCATTCTGGTCACCGTTTGGATCGACCAATTGCGCAATCGCCGCTGAAGAGGAGGACGGGAAGGGTAGGGCCTTCCCCCGTTTCGAGCTCCGGTCGGGTTCGGTTAGTTGGAGGAAAAAATGGGTAAATTCAAAACTGCGCTTCTCGCTTCGGTTATGGTCTTTGGCGGATTGTCCACTGCTTCGGCTGGTGAAATTGCTGTTATCGTCAAGACGGTCAATTCGACCTTCTGGCAGAACGTTCAGAAGGGTGCTGATGCTGCCATTGCCAACGCAAAGGGTGAGCACACGATGACTTTCCAGGGACCTGCATCGGAGTCGGCTATCGCCGATCAGGTCAATATGGTCGAAAATGCAGTCAACCGTAAAGTCGACGCCATACTCCTTGCACCTTCCGATCCTGATGCGCTCGTGCCAGCTGTGAAAAAGGCTTGGGAAGCGCGCATCCCGGTTGTCATCATCGACAGCCAACTCGCCGACGGTGCCGAGAAATATTATCAGTCCTTCCTGTCAACGGACAATAAAAAGGCTGGCGAGCTCGCTGCTAAAGCTCTGATCGACAAGGTCGGAACCACCGGCAAAATTGCGGTTATGTCTTATGTTGCTGGAGCTGGGTCAGAAATCGGTCGCGTGGGCGGCTTTACCGACTACATTAAGGCCAATTCGAAACTGGAAATCGTCGGTCCGTATTATTCACAGTCGCAGATGGCCACTGCGCTTAACCAGACGACCGATGTTCTTGCTGCCAACAGTGACTTGAAGGGTATTTTTGGAGCGAATGAGCCGACCGCAATCGGCATGGGCCGGGCGATCAAGCAGGCAGGCAAGGCGGGCAAGGTTACTGCAATCGGTTTCGACGGGAACCAGGATCTGCAGGAATTCGTCAAGGACGGCACACTCTCTGCAACTGTTGTTCAGGGCTCATACCAGATGGGCGATATAGGCGTTGCGACGCTGCTGAAGCTGCTCAAGAAGGAAAAGGTCGAAAAGACAATCGATACTGGTGTCGTTGTTGTCACAAAGGACAATGTCGACAAGCCGGAAGCGAAGAACGTTCTTTACTAAGTTAAGGCTGGCGCGCGGAACATATCCGCGCGCTCTTTTCTGTTGGATTGGGAATCGGCTCATCATGAAGGTTTCAGACAAACGCAAGTTGCGCAATCGTGACGTCTCGTTCACGCTAATGGGTCTCGGCTGTGCCCAGATGGGTAATCTCTATCGAGTGACGAGTTATCAGGAATCTCTGAGTGCTTTCGATGCGGCTTGGGATGCTGGTATCCGTTATTTCGATACAGCGCCATTTTATGGCTATACGCGTTCAGAGCGTCGCCTCGGCACCATGGTCACGGAGTACAAGCGCGACGAGTATGTGATCAGCACGAAAGTTGGGCGTATCATGGTGCCGGACGAAACGGTCGGGCCAGAAGAAGACGCTTATGTGGAGCCGCTGCCATTCCGACCGACTTATGATTACAGTTACGACGCGATCATGCGTTCCTTGGAAGCAAGCCGCCAGCGCATTGGAGTGTTTGCTCCTGACGTTCTGTATATTCATGACATTGGTCGCGCCACCCACGGCGATCGTCATCAACACTATTGGGACCAGCTGACCAAGGGTGGCGGGTTCAAGGCGCTTGGAGAACTGCGTTCTGCAGGTTTGGTAAAGGCCGTCGGTTTAGGGGTCAACGAATGGCAGGTCGTATCCGACGCGATGCAGGAATTTGACATCGACGTCTCCATGCTCGCTGGCCGCTATACCTTGCTTGAGCAGGAAAGCCTTGATCTTCTCGACCGTTGCCACCGCGCAGGCGTTGGTATCGTCGTGGCGGGCGCATTCAACTCCGGTCTTCTGGCAGGCAATCGAAAGTTCAACTACGCTGAAGCGCCGGGTGATCTCCTTGGCCGTGTCGATGAGATCCAAGCGGCATGCGAATCCGAAGGGATTACCATGCAAGCGGCTGCGCTGGCCTTTCCTACGCTGCATCCGGCTGTGGTCACGGTCGTTTCGGGTGCTCGCAATGGCGAGCAGATGAAGGCAAATGTCGATTGGTTCGAGCAGGAAATTCCAGCTTCCTTCTGGGTACGCCTGAAGGATAAGGGCGTGATTTCGGCCGACGCGCCAACCGGTTGATCTGATGTAACAATATTGAAGGCAATGCTGGCCCAGGAGAGCTGACTACAACTCTCCTGGGCTTTAATTTTCACATAGGTTTTGTCCGAATTTCTGGGTTTTTATCTAAGAATAGCTCGAACCCGTTTGATGACTTCATCACGCTCTTGAAGCGAGGCGGTGAAAACTAGGAGGCGTGCCAATTATTCTCTTATAAGCACGGCTGAACGACGCTTCGGAATCATAACCAAGTTTGTTGGCAATGGAGGCGACGCGCTGGCCTTCACGTAACCACTGATGGGCCTGCTGCATACGCGTGCGTGCCACATAACGGGCAGGGGTTTCCCCTACGATATCAAGAAATCGCTGGGCAAAACTCGACCGTGACGCGCCCATAATGCTTGCCAGTTCTTCGACCGACCAATGGCGCGCGGGGTCAAGATGAACTGCCGCAAGTACCCGACCCACTTCATGATTGCGCAGCGCAGCAAGCCAGCCTGTTGCCTCACCGCATCCATGCTCGACCCAACTGCGTATCATCGTTGCGGTCAGGACATCGGCCAGCCGTGCCATGATCCCACACGCTCCAACACGGTTCATTTCGGCTTCCCGCGACATGCTTTCAAGCAGAGACGGAATGGAAGGTTCCTTGATTGCAAAGTCGTTTGCTCGGATAAAGCCCGGCATCAGTTGAAGAAGGGGATGGAATCTGTCCAAATTGAATTTCATAACGGCAAAGAAAAGCAGATTTCGAGCGTCGGCGTTGGGGCATTCGACATTGACGATGCCGTCTACGCTTTTACTTGGAAAATCGCTGATCGGTACGGGTGTGATGCCGGGACTGCTGGCAATCACATGTTCATCTCCACGCGGGAGGAGGACGGCATCGCCGGGCCTCAACTCATGCCAATCGCCGTCCGGCGATTGAATCCAGGCTGAACCCGAGACAAGAAAGTGGAACCGCGCCGGCTCACCGGATGGGAACAGGGTTGCCCATGGAGCACATGGCTGGCAGCGGCCATATTCAACGCCGTCAAGTCTTATGCCGCGCAGAATCTCCGTAAGTGGATCGATCATCGTGGTCTCGGCATATTTGGACGAATTGTCATGTTATTCGGATTTACTATCATAGAAACAACGAGGCGTCACTCCTATTTTCTGCCTAACTTAGGAAATGGAGTTCGCCATGGACATGAAGATAAACACGCGAAATGAATCCCGGGATGGGATTGAGGAGGCGGTGTGGCCTGCTATAATTTCGCTCTCTCTTGGCGTTTTCGGGCTCGTAACCGCTGAGTTTTTGCCGGTCAGTCTGCTCACGCCGATTTCAGCCGACCTTGGTGTGAGTGTGGGCGCCGCCGGGCAATCAATGACAATGACCGCGATCGTCGCCGCATTCGCCGGACCGGGCATCGTTATTGGAACGAGGCGCTTCGACCGCCGCTACGTTCTTTTGAGTCTCACTTTCGCACTCATCCTGTCCAGTCTCTTGTCGGCTTTCGCGAACAGTTTGACAGCCCTTTACGCGGCCAGAATTCTTCTGGGCGTAGGGTTGGGCGGCTTCTGGGCAATGTCCGTTGCATTGGCGATGAGGCTTGCGCCCAGTAAGATTCTACCGAGAGCCATGGCTGTGATCATGACAGGAGTGTCGGTGGCCACGGTGTGCGCAGCGCCTTTGGGGGCTTGGATCGGGGCGACGTTCGGGTGGCGCTATGCCTTTTTTGTTGCAGCGGCTATTGGAGCGGTAACCTTCATCGTACAGCTTTTGACAGTGCCGTCGCTGCCTTCTTCTGGCGATGCCAGCATTCGTACGCTCGTGGCGGTGTTACGCCGTCCTGTTATTCGGGTCGGCCTGACCACTCTTCTTTTTGTCGTTGCCGCTCATTTTGCCAGCTTTACATATATCCGGCCATTTCTGGAGAATGTCCCGCAGTTCGGTATCGACTCGATTTCGGGAATATTGCTTGCATTTGGCATCGGTGGTTTCTTTGGAAACTTGCTGGGCGGATTTATGTCTGAACGAAGCACCCGAATGTCTTTGGCGATCGCGGCGGCTGGCTTGTCATTGGCAACGATTGTGCTTTTCGTTTTCGGCTCTGTGCCCGTTGTGGCCATCGTGGCAACAGTGATCTGGGGGGTAGCGTTTGGAGCGGTGCCGGTAAGCGCACAAAGTTTCACGACACGCGCTGCGGGAGACGAAGCGGAAAGCGCGGGTGCATTGATGCTGACGACATTTCAAATAGCGATATCGAGCGGTGCGGTGCTCGGTGGGGTGCTCGTCGATTTGCAAGGAGCTGCAGGAAGTCTGCTGTTCTCTGCTGTGGCAGCGATCGCTGGAGCAACTCTGATAGCCACAAGTGCCACCGCGAGGATACAGATGGCTCAATGACTATCGGAAAAAATAGGGTGGCGCGTATTTTCGCGGCCACCCTGTCAGTCTTGACCGGCAATCTATTGGTAGGATTGGTCGTCGGCGATGATCGCCTTCCAATTCTCTCTATCTCGTCAAACCGTTAGAATACTCTATCCGATAGCGGAGTTGATGGCCGCTGCGATTGCAGAATCGCTTATGGGCTTGCGCACGATGGTTATGTCGCGAAGCTTTTCGGGGATGAGCACCCTGTCGCTATAGCCCGTCGTAAAAAGAAAAGGGATTTTCAGCTTTAGAAGCAATTCGGCGATATTCTCCGAAGTACGGTCTCCCAGATTAAAATCGAGGATTGCAAGGTTGGGTTTGGATCGTTCAATCATCTCAAATGCCTCTGGCGCACTGGAGGCAAGATGAATATGTTCGGCGCCCAATTTTCGTAAGGTGTTTTCCATATCAAGGGCGATCAGGCTCTGATCTTCGACAACCAGAATCTTCATTCCATTCATGTGGGTTTTCTCGACAACGTCTTTTGGAATATCTGCCGTTATTGCTTCATCGCTGAATTGCGACACATATAGAGATGGAACAGAAAACTGCGCTTGAAGCCCATCGCGATGGTATTCGATCCTGGCTTTACCCCGGAGGTCGTATTCGAAAGAATTTCTTATCAGCTTGCTACCGAACCCCGTTCGTGACGGCCACGTAACGGATGGCCCATTGGCTTCGTTCCAGAATATTTCGCAATCACCGGATGCTGCCAGTTTCCAACTGATTTCCAGGCGTCCTTTCGGAACCGAAAGCGCGCCATATTTCGCAGCATTGGTCATCATCTCGTGAAAGACCATGGCGATAACGCCAAATGCTCTTTGATCGAGATGGACCGGTGGACCCTCCAGAGTTATGCGACCGGGTGTGTCACTATAAAGATTGACTTCGGTTTTGAGCAAATCTGCTAGCGAACCGCCGTTTTCGCCGTCCAAAGACTGGTCGTGTGCTGATGCGAGCGCGCGTAATCGCCCTTCAAGCGTTTGAGCGTAGTCAGCAACATTTGCAGCGTTGACTCCTGTCTGAAGCGCAATCGACTTGACCAGAGAAAGAATGTTCTTAACGCGATGATTGAGTTCGGCGTTCAACACTCGACGTCGCTGTTCGGTTTTCGCTCTTTCCTGTTCAGACAGCTCATTTTGCCGAAGGATGACGTCGCGTAAGTAAGTGCCAATCGACTGCGCTACTGAGAGATCTGTAGTGGTCCAGGGCGTTGAACGCCCGCGAACTTCTTCCCGCCAGGTGTCAAAGCTGCCTCTGGGCGTTAATCTGGAACCGAAAGGTGTTTCGACGGTGGCTTTCACCGGTTCGCCCGCCCATTCGATAGCGTGGGCTTCTTCATTGCGGAACAGAACAAGATAATCATTGAACGCCATGGAAAGTGGAATTGCGAGTATGCCTGCAACGCTTCCGGCATAGTCGGCCAAGTGGGTTCTGATTTCCTGGCTTGCCCAAAGCTCGCGCGGAGAGTCATCGCCTGCGACTTTGAGCAGTTGGCGCGTTTGATGTTCGTTGAGTGTATCGCCACTTTGAAGCCACTGCCCATTCATCCACAATGCAGCTCCGTTGCCTGCAACCAGTTCGGAAAACCGGCTGAGTTGTTCTCCCAGACTGTCGCGAATTTCATCACTGATACTCAGCTGCGATACAATAGTGTCGAGCTTGGTTCTTGCGTCGGCTGTGATCTGCAGTGTTTTTCGTCTGTCACAATCGGCGATATGTAGCGAAAAATACTGCCCGAACAGTTCAGCTCCTATACGCAGGGGAAGAGGGGTCACTTTCGGGCTGCCGTGATGACAGGAAATCAGGCCCCATAGTTCACCATCAACAACAATCGAAATCGACAAAGAAGCGGAGACACCCATATTCTGCAGGTATTGGCAATGGATCGGGGAAACACTGCGCAACTGTGCAAAGGACATGTCGACAGCAGGTTCATCTGCTGCAAGTGAGGGACAAAGTGCAACGGGCTGATAGGATGTGTCGGAAATCATCCTGATTGTATTGACAAGATAGAGACGTCGAGCCTGGAGGGGTATATCCGATGCAGGAAAATGTTGTCCCATGAAGCTGCCAAGCGTGGGTGATTTTGCCTCCGCGATGACGCGACCTGCTCCGTTATGGAGAAATTGATAAATCATCACGCGGTCGTAACCCAGCATGGCCCTGACGAGGCGCGCGCCCGTTGCAGCGACCCTCTCTACTGTTTCCTCGCGACCAATGCGATGGATGACGCTACGCGTGAGATCAAGTGCCTGACGAGCACTTTGCCCTCGATCCGCGCAAGGCTCTATTTCGACGAAAGTCTTTCCCAGATGCGTGTGGATTACAGCGTCAAAAAGCGTGGATTTGCCTGGAAAGCGAAGCCCAAGTACCACAGACGATAAGCCCGGCTCTCTCGCTTTGGCGGCGGCGTTACGGAAATCATGCGCATTTTTCTCGCCAACAATCAAAGAAATGGCGGTGCCAGGGATCAAATCCCCTCTATAGCCCGTTATGCATGGAATATTAGCAGAAGCAAAAAGGAGATTTTGGCCAGACTGATCCATAACGAGCATTGCGCCGTGCGGTTGGATCGAACCTGGGATGTGGATTGGTTCGCGATCACAATTGGTGAGATTGACAGGTTCGGACACATCCATTGCGGCAGAACTTTCCCGGACTTAACCGTTCGTGAGCGCACCTTTTGCAGGATTGCTAAACTATCTGAGAGCTGAAAACGGCAAGACGTTGAGACCGCTGACAAACGAAAATATCCGTTGAGATTGTATTATCAACGATGGAGCACACAAACAAACCCGTCTTTTCAATGGGTTACGTTAATTACGTCTAAAAGTAACATAGACCGAAAGGATCGTCCGTCCACTATTGGACACAACGGCCGCGAAAAGAGGAACTCGACTGTATGAATTTAACATCGACCCACGAGATGTCGGGCAATTTGCTTCTGATGATGCTCAATGAGGAAGACCGACAAAAGCTGCTGCCCCATACGGTCTTCTACGAACTTGAGGCGGAGGCTGTTTTGCAGAAGGCCGGAGACGATGTTGTTCACACCTGGTTTCCGTGCGGATCCGCGTTGGCGAGTTTTCAGCGCTGGGTCGATGAAGACAACAGCGCTGTCGAGATTGCGTTGATCGGAAGGGAAGGGGCTGTAGGAGGTATTGTGTCGAACGGGAGTTTACCCGCCTATGCCACCGCCATCGTTCGCAACTCGGGAAGTTTTGTCAGGATAAAAACGGCTGCGCTCGAACAGTTGAAGCTGGATTCCATTTCGCTTCGGCACTGGTTTGCGCGCTATTCTGATTGCCTGATGGCTCAGGTATTTCAAACGGCCGCGTGTAACGCGACCCATACGATAACACAGCGAACGGCCAAATGGCTGCTATCAGCGGCAGAACGAACCGGCACAGATCAGTTTGAGATGACGCATGATCAGTTGTCGGAAATGCTTGGAGTCGGCAGGACATTTGTAACGCGCATTATCGGTCAATTGCGCAATGAGGGCATCATTGTCACCAGGCGCGGGTTATTTATCATAAAAGACAAGAGCGCTTTGAAGCGCAAGTCGTGCAAGTGCACACAGGAAATAGAAGAGCATTACGATGCCGTAATGCACGGAATCTATTCATAACGATATTATGTGGTCTTGGCCCGTGTAACGAACTATGGAAAGTTTGCTAATGAATCAACGCACCGTCCTGCAACGTCGTTGGGATTTGAAGGCGGCTACCGCACCCTACCACGAACGGATTGACAGGCTTGGTTTGTTATATGGCATGTTCAATTCGTTGGACGCCTACCGGAAATATCTGAAAGCCACCTGGCGCAGCAGATTGACACTGGAAACATTGCTGGATGTCAGTGACCTGAGACGGGTATTCTCAGATTGGGACAATCATAAAATTCAATCTGAACTTCAAATGGATTATGCGGACCTGTCGGACGGGGAAGAACTGAAGAAGCCGGAATTGCAGTTCGACGCAGGGGCGCCTGTCGATCTGCCTTCAGCGATTGGTACGCTATACGTGCTTGAAGGTTCCGCTTTGGGGGCAACAGTGCTCATCCAGAAGGCGCGATTGCTTGGTCTCGACGCCGGGTACGGTGCGCGACACCTGGCAAAGCAGGTCGGAAATCTGGCCGGTTGGAAGAAGACTGTTTCTTTGCTTGAAACCATGTCGCTCGACAAAAAAGATGAAGAACGGTGCATCGAAGCCGCGATTGACAGCTTTCGCACGTTTGAGATCAATTACGAGAAAGCGTTTGGTGAGCCATAAGATCGCGAGCAAAATAAGAGCTTGCTGGGCTGTTATGAATTCACTCAGCTGATGCATGATTTATTGCTGAAAAGGCAGAGTTCCAGAGTGCTGCTTGTGATGACGCCCTACATTTGAAATCTGGTGTGATCCAGATTAAATCTGTTTGCGTATAATGCTGATGAACACAAAAGTTTCGTTCCTCTCGCAACAGTGGCACATGGAAGCTCAGCGTAATTTACAGGTTCTGGCTTCGCTACATCTGAGCGGATGGGGTTTAATACGGATGAATGGACAGACCGCACCTGAAGATCAGCCCTCAATGGAGGAATTGATGCTGGCGGTCCGTTCCCGACGCGACGTGGACGCTTTCGAGGTGATTTTCAAGCATTTCGCACCCCGGGTGAAGGCTTATATGGCCAAACTGTCTGCTGATACGCAAACAGCGGAAGAATTAATGCAAGAGACCATGATTGCAGTCTGGAACAAGGCAGATCAGTTCGATGTTGCCAAAGGAGCCTTGTCCACCTGGATTTTCACCATCGCACGAAACCAGCGCATCGATGCGGTGCGACGCGCCCGGCGCCCGGAGTTCGACCCAACCGATCCGGCCTTTGTGCCGGATGAGGAACAGCCCGCTGACATGAGGATTGCCGAGCGGCAATCCGCCAGCCAGTTGCGCGCGGCAATGGCTGACTTGCCGAAGGAGCAATCCACCTTGCTTGAACTCGCTTATTTCGAGGAAAGCACGCATAGCGCCATCGCAAAGAAGCTGAACCTCCCGCTCGGCACGGTTAAATCCCGCCTGCGGCTGGCATTCAACAAATTGCGCGCAGCGCTCGATAATTCGGGAGCGCACTGATGGATATCAAGCATCATCTGAGCGACGAACTCCTTTCAAGCTATGCTGCAGGCACGTTGGCCGAGGGTTGGAGCATCGCAGTCGCCACTCATCTTGCGCTCTGCCCGGCCTGCCGTTCAAGGCTCAAGCAGTTTGAACAGATTGGCGGGCAGCTTCTTGACGCGGTTGAGCCGCAGAAACTCGAAGCATCCACATGGGATAGTTTCAAAGACAGGTTGCAGAAGACACTGCAATCAACAGAACATTCGGCACCGCGCTTCGAGATAAAGCAGCCTGCCGTGATACCGGAACCGCTGCGATCCTATGTCGGTGGCGATTTGCCGGACCTGAAATGGAAATCGCTTGGCCGGGGCGCCTATCAGGTGCCAATCGAGACCGGCGACAGCGAAACGCAGGTTCGCCTTTTGCAAATTCCCGCGGGGAAGCCAGTGCCAGAACATGGGCATGGCGGCCGCGAGCTGACATTGGTGTTGAGCGGCAGTTTCCATGATGGAACCGGGCTTTTTGCACGCGGTGATATTGAGGAAGCGGATGCTGATCTCGTGCATCAGCCGATTGCCTCACCGGAAGGCGATTGCATTTGTCTTGCGGTGACTGACGCACCGCTCAAATTCCAGAGCTGGCTTATGCGGCTCGTGCAGCCATTGATCGGCATCTAATGAAAAAGGCGGCATATTTGCCGCCTGTTTCATGAGTTCAACACGACAATTGCCGCATTCAACGCTGTCGCCAGCGATAGCCATATGAGATAAGGCACGAATAGCAGCGCCGAGATGCGATCTGGTTGCCATGCGCGCATGATAAACAAAAGTACGCAAAGCCAGACGCCGATGATTACGACAAGCCCCAGCACGGTCATATGAGCGCCGAAGAAAATCGGCGTCCAGATGAAGTTCAATACCATCTGGCCAAACCACGGTCCGCGCCGCTTCCACCCGCTATCACTTATCCATGTGCGCCAGCCCGTAATGGCAATGAAGATATAAAGTATCGTCCAGATGGGGCCAAAGGCTGCCTTAGGCGGGGTAAACCAAGGCTTTTGAAGCGCTGCATACCATTCGCCCGGCGGGAAACCGATGCCGATTGCCATTCCTACAACAATGATGACAAAGACGAAGACGGCCAGAAGACCCCATTTTTGCATATGCTTACTCCAACCTAGCCGCTGATCCGCGACGTAACCCAATAGCCAATATAGGCTGACGCGGCAGACAGGACAGTGCCCCAGACCACGTCTGCGATTGTCAGGGTCCATGACCAGTTTTTCAAAGTGGCCTGATTGGTCAGATCATAAGTCGCATAAGCGACGAATCCGAGAAGCGCCCCGTGAACGAGCGTGACTGTACCACTACCGGCCAGAAGTCCGGGCTTGACCGCAAAGAAAACCAGTCCAAACACGAAAATCACATAGAAAACGACAGCTGGCGCGAGACGAAAACTCGGTGCAAGCATGTCGCCCATGACAGGGCGGTAAAACACGTTCGCCATGTTGGATAGCCACACGGAGTCGATTGCCAAAAATGCAACCGCTGTCACCACATAGGCTATGAGATAATCTTTCATCGATAACTCGCTCTCTTACTTGATGCGGGTCCAGCCCACATTGCGACACAGGAGGCCCGCCAGAACGCAGCCATTGGTCGTCATAGTGTCGCCGTCGACTTTCACGCTGATCTTGTAGGTCAGGTTGCGTTGCGGATCGAAAGCCGTACCTGAATATCGCCCGTCCGCAGTTTCGTTGATGCTCATCACCAAGCGGTCGCCGGTTTTCTCTTTTGGTGTTCCGGGCTTGATCCAGGTGTTGGTCGCGCAGATATCCTTGCCGCATCCGGCAACTCTCACCCGCGCATTGCCATCTCCGCGCGCCCAGTTACCGTTGATCTCAGCCGCCTGCGCCGAGAAGGGAAACAACACCGTCATCATGCCGACCGTCAGTATCCATTTCATCGACGCTTCCTCCGTCAGTCGGTGTGGAGCCTAAGCATGTTCAATCGTGTAGAGCCCAACATTGATTGCACCTTCCTCGAACCCACCTTCGCAATAGCAAAGGTAGTATTCCCAAAGCCGCCGGAATTTATCGTCAAAGCCAAGCTTCTCGATTTCGGGCCAGTTGGCGATAAAGCGCTGACGCCATTCGGCAAGCGTAAGAGCATAGGAATGGCCGAAATGCTCGGTCTCCTTTAGAACCAGACCGGCCTTCGCAAGGTCGCGCTCAAGCACTTTATCTGACGGCAGAAAGCCGCCCGGAAAGATGAATTTCTGGATGAAATCGGCCTTGCGGCGATAATTTTCGTAGCGCGTTTCTTCTATTGAAATGACCTGCAGGACTGCTCTGCCGCCGGGCTTGAGACAGCGCTTCAGGGTTGCGAAATAATCCGGCCAATAGGCTTCGCCGACAGCCTCAAACATTTCAATTGATACAATGCGGTCGAACTGGCCCTGAACATCGCGGTAATCCTGCAAGCGAAGGTCAACGGCATCGCTCAGTCCCACGTTTTCAACGACGGCTTTTGCCCAGGTGAGCTGCGATGGCGACAGGGTTATTCCTTTCACATGGGCATTGCGATAGTTTGCGAGATAGCCCGCCAGGGCACCCCAACCGCAACCGATTTCAAGAATTTTCTCGCCGCCCTCAAGCGCCAGTTTTTCAGCGATATACTGCAACTTCTGCTCCTGCGCACTTTCAAGGCTATGCGTCGTTTCGTTCCAGATCGCAGATGAATAAAGCATCGAAGGGTCGAGCCATCGGGCATAGAAATCATTGCCGAGATCGTAGTGGGCTTCGATGTTGCGCCGGCTGCCGCGGCGCGTGTTTGCATTGAGCAGGTGGCTGATACGGTTCAGCGCCCGCATCCAGCCAGATCCGCGTAATGTGGATGTCAGCGTATCGCTATTGCGCGCCGCAAAGCGGATGACCGATGTGAGATGGGGCGATGTCCATTCGCCTTCGATATAGGCCTGCGCAAAGCCAATATCCCCGCCCGTCAGCAGGCGACGCAGGCTGTTCCATTTGACGATTGCAATTTTGGCTTCCGGTCCGGGCAATCGACCATTAACGGCAATGACCTCACCGCCGGGCAGCGAAAGTACCAATCGCCCATGCTGGACCTGCTTCAGCAGCCGTTTCAACACGATAGCCGAAGGGCTGAAAGCTGGTCGTTCAGTCCGGCTTGACGCCGATAGTTGATGATATTCGTCGAGCTGGCTCATGCGGCCTTGTTCCTCTGCTGGGCGGTCTCGTTACGAACAGATGTGATGGAAATCTTGGGCGCTGCAGGTCGTTTGCGTAAACTGATACCCTTCAACCATATTTTCAGCGCTTCCCAGTGAATGCCGCCAATCACTTTCAAGGTGAGAAACGGAATCGAAAAAAAGGCGCGTAGCAAGGCGGCGTCGCTCAGCTCAACCCGCCGCGCCAGATGGCGGGCCGTCAAAAGCAGGCCTTCATCATCAAAACTGTTGATGCGGATGGAAAGCCTGTCTGTGGGTGGCGTGACTTCAAACTCGTATCGCAGCTTCATATCCATGAAGGGCGATACGTAAAAAGCCTTGTCGCAGCTTTGTACGATGCGTCCGTTATCGCAGTTCTGGACCGGGATCATATAGCCGTGGCGCTGGCGAAAAGTGTTGTCAACTTCCCAGAGGATCGCCACGAGTTCGCCACCACAATTATAGCAGAAGAAAACACTGAGCGGGTTGAAAGCCCAGCCCGCAATACGCGGCATTGTGAGCAGGCGGATTGCACCGCCATCAGGTACTATTCCGGCTGCCTCCATGGCGCGTTCCACCTGCTCGCGCAGCGGCAGAGCCGATCCATCGCCTCTGTCTTTCCTGTAGAAAGAAAACAGGTTGAAACGGTCGAGAGAAAACAGTTTCAACTTGCGATCAAGGGCTTCCAGCTCGTCCAGATCGAGCAGGAGCGAGTAGATTTTATAGGCCAGTTTGTGAACCTTCGGTCGCAAACGCGCATGGGTCACATGACCGGGAAACAGTGCCGAGTGGAAGCCTTTGCTCATGCCAGCGCTCTTTCCCGGATATGCAAAGTCTGGCGAACGATGCGCCCACTTTCCTGCTCGACCTGCCATGGGCGGCGTAGACCGCCCAGATCTTCTGCCACGGCAAGACCGGCCTGAAGCCCGTCCTCATGAAAGCCAGAGCCGAAATGCGCGCCGCAAAACCATGTTCGGCGGCGCCCCTGCAATGACCAGATTTCCTTCTGCGCACGATCTGTCGCCATGTCGAAAATCGGATGTTCATAAATCTCGCGACGGATCGCCAGTTCCTCGCGCGGTGCGCGACAAGGATTGAGCGTAACAAAAGTCTCAGGCGCGTTGCCCAGCGGTTGCAGGCGGTTCATCCAGTAAGTGATGGATGGCTGCGCCGGGCCAGTGGCTGCATTGGTAAGGTAATTCCAGCTCGACCACGCCGCGCGGCGTTTGGGCATCAGCGACGCATCGCTGTGCAACACCGCTTCATTACGTAAATATTGAAACGCGCCGAGAATGCGGCTTTCATCTGCGCTCGGATCGGCCAACATTCGCAAAGCCTGATCCGCATGCGTGGCAATCACAACATCGTCGAACATATGAGTAATACCGTTTTCGTCGATCAACTCGACAGAATGCTCGGAACGTCGCACGGATTTGATCGGTGTTGAGAGCCTGATCCGGTCTGCATAGGGCTTGGTGATCCGCCTTAGATATTCTCGGCTGCCGCCGGTTACCGTGCGCCAGATTGGCCTGTCACGAAGAGCAAGAAGACCGTGATTGCAGCAGAAGCGGACGAAGCTTGCAGCCGGATATCGCCCCACTTCCATGGCGGGGGTGGACCAGATCGCTGCCGCCATCGGATAAAGATGATCTTCACGAAAAGCCCGGCCATAACCATTGCGTGCAAGATAATCATCAAGCGAAATACCGCCCATGATACTCAGGTCTTTGGGTGCATTGCGATAAAATCGCAACAGATCGCGGATCATCGACCAGAAGCGCGGGCTGACCAGATTGGAGCGCTGGGCAAAGAGGCCGAGGCCGGTACCGCCGGAATATTCGTAAGCGCCATTTCCGACTGAAACGGCAAACGACATGTTCGACGCGGCGGTTGGAACGTCAAGCGCGCGAAACAGGGCAGTCAGATTGGGATAGGTCACTTCATTATAGACAATGAACCCGGTATCGACGGCCACAGGACCGTGACCGCTCTCAAATTCGACAGTGTTGCTATGGCCGCCGATGCGGTCCGATGCTTCAAATAAAGTCACATCGTGGCTTTGCGAAAGCAGCCATGCAGCAGACAATCCGGAAATCCCGCTCCCGATAATCGCGACGTTGAGACGTTTAGGGCTGCCCGGACTGTTCGTGATATCCATAGTCCCTCTCTTCACCGCACGTTGAGCTGCGTGTGTGCTGCATTTTCATCGTTTTACGTTTTGAGAAGAAGTTTGGTTCAATCGGCGACTTATTTTTTTAATTTTTTTGCGTCGCTTAAGAAACCAACCGGTCAAACGGAACGTATTGCATAAGGAAAAGCGAGCTCTCCACTAAAGGTCCGCCATGCAACCCGGTCTGCTTTTAATTGTTGCCATTAGTCTGTCTGCCATCATGGCATTTGCCTGGGCGCTTGAACGAAAGACCGACAAAAGCGGCTGGATCGATGCCATCTGGTCGTTTTCGGTGGGGACGGGCTCAGTCATAGCCGTCATGCTTGCAGATGCGACCTGGCAACGACGTTCAGCGATACTGATCCTCATTCTGGCATGGTCGCTTCGCCTTGGCATTCACATCGCCAAGCGCAGCATGGGCCATGGTGAAGACCCTCGTTATGCAAGGCTGATAAAAGAATGGGGCGAAAACGCTTCCGTTCGCCTCTTCTGGTTTTTGCAGATACAGGCTCTCGCAGCCTTCATTCTGGTTCTGGTAGTCTATATCGCAGCTGTAAGTCGCCCCGGCTTTCCATATTTCTGGGATATGGTCGGGATCGCAATCGTCGCCATAGCACTGACGGGGGAAGCGCTATCTGACGCGCAGCTTGCTAAGTTTCGCAAAACCTTAGAAGCCAAAACTGAAATTTGTGAAACCGGTTTTTGGGCCTATTCCAGACATCCAAACTACTTCTTTGAATGGCTGTTCTGGTGTGCGTGGCCGCTGATGGCAATCACCGCATCGTCATGGAGCTGGTTGTCGCTGCTTGCTCCGATCCAGATGTATTGGCTGCTGGTGCATGTCTCCGGCATTCCCCCGCTTGAAGAGCACATGCTGAAATCGCGCGGTGAAAAATTCCGCGCCCTGCAACATCGCGTCAATGCATTCTTTCTCGGGCCGCGGAAAGGCAATGGAAGATCAAGGGGATCGATATGAATATGGTGGCCTCTGCGTGTCCGAAAATACGTTTTGCAACACATAAACCAAGGATTATTGAATGACCGCGAAAGCGCTTGTCTGGTTGCGCAACGATCTGCGCCTTGCTGACAATCCTGCCCTTCATGCCGCGTCTAAGCTGGGGGGCGCGGTCACGGCACTTTTCGTACATGAAACCAATCCACAATTGCGTGCACCCGGCGGTGCCGTCCGTTGGTGGCTGGAGCAGAGCTTGAACTTGCTCGAGAAAAGCCTCAACGAACGAAATGTCGAATTGATTGTTGCTGATGGCGAAGCGCTCAATATCATTGAACAGTTAATCGAGGAAAACGGTTTTGATACGATTTTCTGGAACCGCCGTTATGCTCCCCAGGAGCGTGAAGTCGATGCGCTCATCAAATCCATTTTAAAGGACAAAGGATTGCACGTGATGTCCTTCGCGGGCAATCTGCTGGTGGAACCCTGGGAGATTAAAACCGGCAACGGCAGTTCTTATCAAGTTTTTACACCATATGCCAAATCGCTGCGCAGGCACGGCGTGAGCAAACCACTACCCTCACAAGACCGGTTGGTCGAGCTATCGACCGTCAAACACAAGCCCAAGCGACAAATCTACAAAGAGGCAATCTGGTCAAGAAAGATGAGCGGTCTTTGGCAGATAGGTGAAGCGGCTGCCATTGACCAGCTATATCATTTCTTTGATGCAACTATCCGCAACTATGCCGGGGATCGCGATCGTCCCGACCTTGAAGGCACATCAAAACTGTCGCCCCATCTTCGCTTTGGCGAAATGAGTCCAAGACAAGCATGGCATGCTACGCTTTCGCTCATGGATCAGGATCAAAGCACCCAAGCTGGCGGTGAAAAATTTCTTTCTGAGCTGATCTGGCGCGATTTCCATTATCATCAGCTCTATTATCGTCCTGATATTGCTGAAAACGACATGCGCGACACATTGGCTGATATCCGTTGGCACAACGATTCAGAGATGTTTGATGTCTGGAAAACGGGCAAAACCGGCATCCCATTGATTGATGCCGGCATGCGTCAGCTTTGGGCGACAGGCTGGATGCACAACCGTGTGAGAATGCTGGTGGCTTCGGTTTTAAGCAAGAACATGCAGATCGACTGGCGTGAGGGCGAGAAATGGTTCTGGGATACGTTGGTGGACGCGGATATTGCCAGCAATCCGGGGAGCTGGCAGTGGGTAGCTGGTTGTGGCATGGATGCTGCGCCTTACTTTCGTGTGTTTAATCCGGTCTTGCAGGGCGACAAGTTCGATACCCATGGCGTCTATGTACGCAAATGGGTGCCCGAGATCGCCGCACTACCGGACCGCTGGATTCACAAGCCATTTGCAGCGCCCGAGGCTGTTTTGCGAGAAGCCGGGATTGTTTTGGGAAAAACTTACCCACTTCCCGCATTCACCGCACCTAAGGCCAATTAATGGTCTGTTTCCAACATTTGCATCCCTCGGTTCAAGCGCTGAGCAAATGCTGGAAACATAGAGACCACTAGCGCTTTAACCTGCGTCCGAAATTGATAGTATTTTGAACTGGACAGTAAGTTCTTGCGTCGCGGCAGAAGACCGCTTCGAGCATTGAAAAACGTTAACCAACAGCACGCTATCCAAGTATCACCACCGCTTAAATACGGCACCTGCCGTATATCATTCTACTTCAGCGAAGCCTAAATCTCTCAGCGTTTTGTCGATGGGGGAGGAACCATCATGATGTCGCTGGAGTTATTGATACCGTTTGCCGTCGCAACGCTGACATTTGCATGTATACCTGGGCCTGCAATACTCTACATGACTGCGCAAACCCTTGCACACGGTCGCAATGCTGGTCTGATGGCTGCTCTCGGCGTTCATCTTGGCTGCTATGTCCATATTGCGGCGGCTACGATCGGTCTTGCCTCGTTGATAGAGCATGCTCCGACCGTTTATGTGATCATAAGATTTGCCGGTGCCGCTTATCTTGTCTGGCTGGGGCTCGTCATATTCTTTGATTGGAACAAGGCGAGCGATCATATCAGCAGCCCGGTATCAAAGACGTTTCGGGATAGCATCGTTGTCGAGGTTCTCAATCCCAAGACGGCGCTATTTTTTGTGACCTTTCTCCCGCAATTTGTACAACCGACAGCCGAAATCCCACTCTGGCTCCAGTTCCTCGTTCTGGGCGTTGTGGTGAACCTGATTTTCTCAATAGCCGATGTTGCGGCGGTGGCTGTCGCCTCATTCGCTTTTGGTCGGTTCAACAGCGATAGATCGGGTTGGCTCGTGCCAAAGACTTGCGGCACCATTCTGATGGGATTGGGTGCAGCGCTTGTCAGCCATCACTTTTAGCGACAGCACGTCGCAGATGTGTGGGCTGCAGGTGTCCCGATTGTTAAAGATACAGCCCTGATCGAAGTGGGTCTCCTTCGGAGCGGGTTGTTGTTATGCCTTTGATCTGAATGTCCGATTTTGCCGATCTAGCACTGCGAAGCTGGCTGTCGTCGGCAAGCGACCCATACCGGACATTCCAGATTAGGCCTCATTGTGGTCGCTCAGAATTGCCAAAGGTCAATCTCAGATAGCCATTTAATCAATATTTTGTTCGGGCAATACGAAGAGCGATGGTATTTCAATCGGCATCATAGTGCTGTAGCGATCAACTCACTACCTAATTTTAAATGCATCCTGTCAACTGGCGAGATAATCCGGAAACCGTCGCATCAATGTCTGAAGCTCCCACAACACAGTCCTCATCTGATCGACTTGAAGCACTGAATATCAATGTTTCCTATGGCGACAGGCAGATCATCGAGGATTTGTCGTTGCGCGTTCCTGATGGAAAGTTCACAGTCATCGTCGGACCCAATGCCTGTGGCAAGTCAACGCTGTTGCGTACGCTCGCCCGAATTATCAGGCCGGACAAGGGTTCGGTGATACTGGATGGCAAGCAGATAGAGCGCGTCCCCGCCCGTGAAGTTGCGCGTATTTTGGGGCTTCTGCCGCAGAGTTCCATTGCTCCGAATGGAATTGCGGTTGCCGACCTCGTTGCCCGCGGACGTTATCCGCATCAGACTTTCTTGCAACGTTGGACCGTGGCGGACGAAAAAGCGGTCAATTGGGCGATGCAAACAGCTCGGGTCGACGATCTCGCTGCGCGTGCCGTAGATGAATTGTCCGGCGGACAGCGCCAGCGCGTCTGGATAGCGATGGTTCTGGCGCAGGAAACGCCGTTGCTTCTGCTTGATGAACCAACGACGTTTCTCGACATCTCGCATCAGATCGAACTTCTGAACCTGCTGCGTAATCTTAATCGCAGACAGGGTAATACGATTGTGGCTGTCCTGCATGATCTCAATCAGGCGTGCCGTTATGCTGACCACATCGTCGCCATGCGGCAAGGACATATTGTTGCCGAGGGCAATCCGCGCGACATCATGACTGCGGAACTGGTGGAAACGGTTTTTGGCCTGCCTTGTGTGGTTATTGACGATCCGATAACCGGTGATCCCATGGTGGTTCCGTTGGACGATGCGAGAGATGATTAAATCCGTCGGGATCGTGTCAGGTACCAGATGAGATAGAGCCCGCCCACAAGGCCGGTCACACGGCCCACTGGAAGGACGAGGCGGAAAGCTGCAAGCTGGATCAAAAGATCTGCAGCAATGAGTAGACAAGCCCCCATCAACGCGGCGCTGACGATTGGAATCCCATTTATCCTCGTCAGTCGGCTGACCAGTTGTGGCGCGGCAAGGGCTATGAATGCAATTGGTCCCGCTGCGGCTGTTGCGAGTCCCGCCAGCAAAACTGCACATAAGATCATCGCGAGACGGGTTCGTTCGACCCCTATCCCCAATTGCCGTGCCTGGTCGTCGCCCATTTCCATCATGGTTAGTCGCGTGGCGAAAAGGCTGATGAGCGGGATAATAAGAAGGCAGCCAGCCATGAGGGGTAAGACATGCTGCCATGTGCGACCGTTCAAAGAGCCAGCCAACCAGAGATTTGCGGTGATTGCGTTGTCCAGATCGCCTTTAACAAGCATGAGCCCGTTGAGGGCGCTCAGAGTAGCGCCAGCGCCGATACCAATCAGAACCAGCCGGTAGCCGCTTGTCGTGCCGTTTTTGAACGATAGAAGATAGACGATCCCTGCAGTTATTATACCGCCAGCGACTGCCGAGACAGCGACTGCGAGCGGGCCGCCACCCATGAAAACGATTTGCAGCAAGGCTCCCGTGGCTGCGCCCATGGTGAAGCCGATGATATCCGGCGATCCCAGCGGGTTGCGCGATACCGATTGGAATATGGCGCCTGAAACGCCGAGAGCTGCGCCGGTAAAGATGGCCGTCAATGTGCGTGGGAGGCGCAAATTGAGCAGAATCTGCTGCTGCATGGCGCTTGCATCGCTGTGACTGAACAGGATTGAAACCGCGGTTTCGACGGGAATATGGACCTTGCCGATCGTCATTGTGAAGAGGCCAGCAGCAGTGATCAGAACTGTCAACAACAGCATACAGACAACGAAGCGCGGCTTTAGGCTAAAAGACAGGCTGCGGCTGCGCCAGATCCATTCGTTCGAGCGTGTGAAACGTGACTGTTTCATAGTTGGGACATGCGATTTCGCCTGACGAGCAGGATGAAAAATGGTCCGCCGAAAAGACCGATCATGATGCCGACGCTGATCTCGCCGGGAGGTGCTATAGTGCGGCCGAGTGTATCGGCAATCGTAACCAGAATGGCGGCGACAACCATCGAATAGGGCAGGAGCCAGCGATGGCCCGGACCGGCGAGAAGCCGGGCGATATGCGGAGCCGTCAGACCGACAAAGGCGATAGGACCGGCGGCGGCGGTTGCTGCCCCTGATAGAAATATGATGGAGATTGCAGCAAGGCTCCAGACCCTGACTGGATTGGCGCCCAAGGCCTTGCTCAGGTCGCTGCCGAGTGCCGCCGTGTCCAGGGCGCTTGCGAGTGAAAATGCCAGAGCCAGGCCAATGAGCGTGAGACCGCCGACCGGAAGAAATACGGAATAGCCGCGCCCTTGCAGTGAGCCGACCGACCAGTTGCGGTATTGATCGAAGACTTGATCCGCGCTGTTGATGAGCACGATCTGGGCAATTGACATCAGGACAACGGAGACCGCGGCCCCCGCGAGAACAACGCGCAACTGACTGTCTTTTGCGCCAACATTGCCGAGCAGATAAACCGCAGTTCCGGCGAGACCAGCGCCGATGACACCGAATGCCATATAGAAAGTTACATCGCTGAAGCCGAGAAGCGTGATCGCAATGACGATTGCTACTGATGCGCCGGCATTGATGCCCAATATTCCGGGGTCAGACAGCGGATTGCGTGTCAGCGCCTGCATGACTGTTCCCGCCCCGCCGAGCGCGGCACCGACGATAATCGCCAGCAAAGTGCGCGGTATTCGCAGATTGCGCACAAGCAGATGGTCACTCGACTGCGGGTCGAAATGGAACATAGAGTCCCATGTTGTTGTAAGCGTCACCGGACGCGTACCTATTGTGAAGCCGAACAAGGCGCAGGCCACCAGAAGTACGAACAACCCCAGAAGAACAGCCAGACGACGGCCCGCCTCCGAATGGCGTCGTTCCATCGTGGACCCGGCTCCACTTCTGGCGCAGTCTGCTTTCAAAAATCAGGCTCCGAACTTCTTCACGATGTCGTCGACGATCTGTCGTGCGCTGTAATTATCGATGCGAAATGAATTGACGCCAAGACCGTAAACCTGACGGTTTTTAACTGATGGCACATTGGCAAGAAAGGGGTCATTCAGGAAAGTGGCGGCACCTGTATCATTCACGCGCAGGAGAAATGTGACGTTCGACTTCAAGTCGATGAGGTTTTCATAAGGAGCCCAAACGAAGTCTCCTCGACTTTCGGCTTGCGTATGCCAGGCCGGGTTGGGGTCTTCGATTGTAAATCCGAGTGAGGCCAGCAAAGAGGCATGAGGTCCGCCAACGCGTGCAATGGGATTGGCCTGTCCGGCCCCGTTGAAGCTGATGATATTGGCCATGCCATCCGGCAGTTTGATCTTTGCCTTGGCTGCGGCGACATAGGCGTCGAAATCGGCAATGGTTGCAGCGGCGTCCTTTTCCAACCCTGCGGCCTTGCCGAGTGTTTCGGCGAGTGCCTGCCATGTTTCGCTGCCGTCATCGACAAGAATGGTTGGCGCGATCTCACGGAATGCTGCAAGTTGATCCTTCGCCGATCCGGCGCCGCTGACTGCTACGACGATCAAGTCAGGCTGTGTAGCATAGACGGTTTCTAGATCTACCGCGCCTGCAGGCCAGGCGTTTTCCACGCCGCGTTCCTTGGCGACAGCATCCCATTGTGCGAAAAACTTGCCGTTTGCAGCAGAAGCGCTGGCAACAACGGGCGCGTCAATGGCAAGAAGTGTGCCGGTGGTTGATACAGATGTGGAGAGAATGCGCTCCGGTTTTTTCGGTATGATGGTCGTGCTACCGTCCGCGTTGATGAAGTTTCGCGGCCAGCCTTCATCTGCCCGGGCAATGCTGATCGGTGCAAGCACCATGAAGCACAGCGCGATCAACAGCGCGAGTAACTGGCGGATATCAGCAATTTTCATTTTGAAAATCTCCGGAAAAGATCGAACTGTTCGATCCCTATTAAATTGGCGGCATGTCTCGGGGGAAGTCCAAAATCCCGATTTTCTTTGTTTGGCTATCACAAAATCTCGATTGTCGGGATTAGGCTGCGTTTCATGGAGCGGGAGCAGTTGCCTGTTTGCGCAATGCGGATGGTGGATAACCAAAACGCTTTTTAAAGGCATTGGTGAAGTTTGGCAGATGGATATATCCGGCATCGAAAGCGATGTCAGAAATGGTATGGTTGCTGAATAGCAATGCTTCATGCGCCTCGTCCAGCCATCGGTAGCGGATAAACTCGTTCAGCGAACAATGATGACCCTTGCGCACCAGCCGCTGAAGTGTCGCCTGGCTCATTCCCAGCGCTCCTGACATGTCTGCCGCAGACAGATGATCATGGGCGGAATGCCTGTCGATATACTGTATCAAAGCATAAAGGCGCTGCTGTTCAAGCACAGTAAGATCGCTGGATTGGGCAACCGCTTCACTGCGATTGCTGAATGTCGTGGTCAATGCTTCCGCAATGATGGCAAGCGTGTTGCTTTCCAGGAGAAGCCCGGCAAAAGGCGGTTTACGCACGGCGACATCGAACATCTGACGGGCCAAAAATTCGACTTTCGGCCCCGGGTTCCATTGCCAGAAGCCAGTTTCTCCACTGAGCAGTGCTCTGAACCCCGCCGATACTTCCTTATTATCATTCCAACGCTGCAGCCATTCGCGCGACATGCCGATGACCATCTTGTCCAGATACTGTCCCTTTCGGGCGCGTCGGCGTAAACGCGCACCTTTTTCGTTGGAGACGATAACTGCGGAAGACTGCCACCGCCCTTTTGCAGTGCGTTTGGGCATGGGCAATGGTGTGCCGTTCAACGAGGCTTCGACATAGCCTTCAAGAAAAATATTGATGCAAACACGCGCGTCGAGCTCAAGCTCCATTTCGAGGTCTTCGAGCTGCATGCGACGACCGAAATTGGCATAGACGCCGCAATCCATCCGCACTTTGCCCACAACGCCGCAGCCGACAACCGCTTCCGTCTGGTCACCCGTATCGAGAAAGCGGACACCGCGCTTGCGCAAGGCGTGTCGCGTCAGAGTAGGTGTCTTATGTGCTTCCGCTGACGGAAAAACGCCGATTGTGCTGTTCACACCGGTCTCCTGCATAAGTTTATGCGTGGCAAACGTAAGCGGAGCCCCGCTTGACCTCTTATAGGAATATATGAAAGTTACAGTCAAGATTAGCGGATGCGAGAGCGATTTTCAGTCCGACCCGTTTTGGGGAAGGCAGTCTCTGCGGCGCTTGGGGGTGTTGAAATGAAGACGAAAACAATCGCAAATAAGTACCGTGTCGCCCAACTGACGTGTGTATTGCTGGGAACGACCATGTTGGCTGGGTTGGCGTTTGGCGCGCATGCTCAGGACACTGTTCAGGAAGCAGCGCAGAACGCAGTCAAGACCGAACAGGCAGCCGGTACGACGGTTCTTGCGCCGGTTGTGATCGAAGGCGCCAGTTACGAGACCGAAGGGACAGGCAGTTACGCGACCAAGATGATCAGCGTTGGCGACAAGGATACGCGCCCGCTGCGCGAAGTCCCCCAATCCACGACTGTTCTGACTCGCGAGCGTCTTGACGACGGTAGTTTCACATCGCTCGATACGGCAATGCGCAAAACGCCGGGAGTCGTCGTTCTGACGAATGATGATGGTCGTTCAAGTATTTATTCGCGTGGTTTCGAATTCGACACGATCTATATGAACGGTCTTTCGACGCCGATCCAGTCGATCTATGGCACACAGCCCGATATGGCGGTGGTTGACCATATTGAAATTCTGCGTGGCCCATCGGGTCTCTTCGGCGGAACCGGCGAGCCTGCAGGCGCAATCAACATGCGTCTCAAGCAGGCTTCCGATGAATTCAAGGCAAGCGCCAATACCATCTTCGATTCATGGAGCGGCAAGCGCATTGAAGGGGACGTCACTGGGCCACTCACTCCATCTGGCAATGTCCGTGGCCGTCTCGTCGGCGTGCTGTCGGCCAAGGATAGCTGGGTGGATGACAATGACAACAAGGTTGGCGTGCTGTACGGCACCATTCAGGCCGACCTGAATGAAAATACGACCGCAACCTTCAGCATCAACCATACCGAACGTAACATCACACCGTTTAATGGTCTTCCGACGCTCTCGGATGGAACATTGCTCGATCTCGACCGATCCACATTTACCGGTGCGGATTGGAACAATTTCGAAAGCAATGTCACTCAGTATATTGGTGAAATCGAACACCGTTTCGACGATGGCGGGCATGTCAAAGTGTCGGCACTCTATTCGCGCGTCGACACGAATTTCCTCTATGCCTATGCCGCAGGTGCGGCTAATACGTCGGGCATCGTCAGCAGTGGCACGCGCTGGTTGGCACGTGACTATCAGCAAGATTCGGTTTCGCTCGACGCGCATATCAGCCGCCCGTTCGAAATGTTCGGTCTGGAAAACAACATCATTGGTGGTGTCGATTATCGCGGTAGCAAAGACACGCTTTATTCGGCCACAGGTGTGATCTCTGGCGCTCAGAGCTTGTATAACTGGAACACCCATCTTGCCGAGCCAACGGTAAAATATGGTAGCCCGACCAAGACCGAAACCGATCAATATGGCGTTTATGGTCAGTGGCGCATCAAGCCTGTTGATAAACTGACCTTGATCGGTGGTGGTCGTTTCAGCTGGTATGATGGTCAGTCAAGCGGCGATGAAGTCAAGATCGATGGTGAGTTCACACCTTATGGCGGTGTGGTTTACGACCTGACGGATTGGCTTTCGGCCTATGGCAGTTACACGGAAATATTCCAGCCGCAATCGGTTACGGACGCAAACGGCTCGATCATCGATCCGCGCACCGGGCGTCAGTTTGAAATAGGCTTGAAGGCTGATCTGACCGATAATATCAACGCTTCGCTCGCCTGGTTCGATCTGAGCGACAAGAACCGCGCTGTCGCTGATCCAAGCAATACCAGCGACTATCTCGCGCTGGGCAAGGCGCATCTGAAGGGCGTCGAATTCGAAGTCAACGGCGAAGTCCTGCCTTATTGGGAGGTAACTGCCGGCTATACCTAAACCGACACCGTGTATGAGGATACGCAGCGCGCTGCCGGTTCGGAATTCTATACGCCGGAACATATGCTACAGCTGTTCACCAAGTATACATTTAACGGTCGTGGTGACTGGACAGATGGCATTTTCGTTGGCGGTGGCGTTAAGGTATTCTCGTCATTCAAGAATATTTCAAGAACTGCCGCTGGTGGTGCGACGACAATTGAGGCGCCGGGCTATGGTGTGGTCGACTTACAAGCGGGTTACAAGTTCAATGAACATGTGACCGCCACCCTTGCCGTCAACAATGTGTTCGACAAGAAATATTACGAACGCGTTGGTGGAACATCTGTCTTCAACTTCTATGGCGAGCCGCGCAGTGTTTCGTTCAAGTTGGGAACGACGTTCTAAGCAACGGATACAAATACCAATATAAAAAGCCCGAAACGTTGGTTCCGGGCTTTTCTTCTTTTACGTGAAGGCGCCTTCTTAGCTGAAGGCAAGCAGTTGCACGCGTCGTACGCCGTGCATCAACATATCGAAATGATCGTGATCCTTGGCAATGATCAATTGCATCTCAAGATACGGGTTTGCTTCCGCAATCCTCTGTGCCGCCTCGGTGATGTTGTCTACCATTGCGCGTCTGTCCAGATGCGCCTGCCGCTGGTCGTTCAGGGGTTGCGAGGCATATTGCTCGTCCTGGCCGACCGTAATGACCAGCTTTTCACACGCAGTGATTGCTGGGAGTGCGCGGAGACGGCGGAGCATCATCGTCTCACTGAACCATAGCGAAGGACTTGCGGCCCAATAACGCTGGAAATGACCGGGATGGTTCAACAAAACATGGATGGCAAAAAGCCCGCCATAGGAATGCCCGAAGAGTGTTTGTCGTGTGAGATCGAATGGGAATTTTGCAGCCAGAAGGGGACGCAATTCTTCGACAATGAAAGACAGGAAGTCAGAAGCATTACCGAACTCATCGGAAACACGATCGTCTGTCTCACCGTCCGGTATGGGGGTGTAGTTGCGCGCGCGCGCTGCGGGGTTGCGGAGCGGGCCGCCCGGAAAACCTATTGCGATGATCAGGCCATCGGCTGTTTCCGCACCATCGACCGGCGAGCCTGCTATAAAGTTGCGTGTGGGCCGACTGTAGGTCAGCGGAAAACTTCTTTCGGCATCCAGCATCCACAAAACCGGATATCCACTTTCCGGAGCAGGATAGTTTGGAACACGCACCAGAACTCTGTATGACTCACCAGTGTGCTTTGAGTAGAGCTCAAAGCTTTGCGATCCGGACAGATATACCGGTTGCCATTCACTGGTTTTCATTTTCATTATCCGGCTCTTTTCAACGAGATACGATAGCTGGGCTCAATTCTTATACGCATCAAAATTGTCATGATTTCAAGCGGTAACGTCACCTTGAATGCGCGAATTTTTCCGAGAGACATAATAGATGCCAAAGGCCATGCATTTTGGATATTTATTTAATAATATCAGGCAAATAGATGCCAGTAAGAACTGGTGGAGCATCCCCACGTATCTGAACCAGAATTCAACAGCATTGCCACCATTTCCTTCTGATTACGCAAGCTCGGATTATAGGCCAGTTGCCATCGCCCGCATAAAAGTATCCCTGACTTGCCGAAATGCTGCGCTATCGGTTGACTCAGAAGCCAAATGCCAAAATAATAAACATGTTAAATAAATGGGTGGAGGAACCAGAATGTTCATGACTGGATAGCGTTTCAGTTGGATCGCTTGATGACCAAGCTTCAATCGGAAGCGGGGAAACTCACAGAGGCGCGATAGCGAGAGCATGCCGTGCTGGCGTCTTAGTCAGCGCAATAGGTTTAAATATCTACAGCATCATTCTCTGATTGTGGCTGCGTTAAGCGTTTCCAACACAGGAAAACCCGAAGTCAATTTTATCCCTTCACATTTGAGGTTTGCAATGAGCATTGTTTCTCTTCTGCCCGAGGTGGAAGCGTTTATCGGCCGCGAGCATGGTTTGTTTATTGATGGCGTCGCGACGCCTGCAACGACCACAGGACGGATCAGCATCACCAACCCGGCGAATGGTCGGATTTTCGCATCGATCGCGGATGCCTCTGATGAGGACGTGGACAAGGCCGTTCAGTCGTCGCGCAGCGCTTTCAAGGGCGTGTGGGCCAGGACAAGCCCTGCGGAACGCGCGAATATTTTGCTGCGGCTTGCCGATCTTTTTGGCAAGTACCGCGAGGAACTTGCACAGATTGAGACCCTTCAGTCGGGCAAACTCATCCAGATATCGCGCGGGTTTGAAGTTGATGCGGCGGCGGCATTCCTGCGCTATTATGCAGGATGGGCTACCAAGATTACCGGTGAGACCATTCAACCATCGCTGCCTTCGTTCAATGGTGAGCAGTACACGGCTTATACCCTTCGTCAGCCTGTTGGTGTGGTCGTTGGTATTGTACCGTGGAATTTCTCGATCCTGATTGCAGTCTGGAAATTTGCATCCGCACTGGCGACTGGTTGCACATCGATTATCAAGCCGTCGGAGTTTACGCCGCTGACTATGCTTCGTATTGCGGAGATCGCGAAGGAAGCCGGTGTGCCTGACGGGGTTCTGAATGTTGTTACGGGTACCGGCAAGGTTGGAGCCGCTTTGATTGCTCATCGGGGAACCAACAAGGTCAGCTTCACCGGGTCGGTGCCGACGGGTATTGCCGTTGGCAAGAGTGCATTCGATGCGAAACTCACCCGCGCGACGCTGGAGCTAGGTGGCAAGAACGCTGTTGGCTTCTTGCGTGATGTCGATGCCGACAAGGCGGTGAATGGCATTTTCGAGGCGGGCTTCATCCATCAGGGGCAGATCTGCGCGGCTGGTGAACGCTTTTATGTGCATCGCTCGCGCATGGATGAAATTCTGGAAAAGCTCTCGGTCCGGATTTCCAGTCTGAATGTCGGCAATCCAATGGATGAAGATGCCCAGTTCGGCCCACTGTCCAATAAGCCTCACCTTGAGAAAATCGCCGGTTTCTTCGAGCAAGCCCGTTCTCAAGACGCGCAGATAATCTGTGGTGGCAAGGTTCTTGATCGCCCCGGTTTCTATGTAGAGCCGACGGTCATTCGCGTTGATAAGCCTGACGCAGCGCTGATCCGAGAAGAGACCTTTGGTCCAATCGGCACGTTCTTTGCCTATGACGATGAAGAAGAGTTGCTGGAACTGATGAATGATACGCCATTTGGGCTTTCTGCCAGTCTGTGGACGGAGGATCTTTCCAAAGCGCTGCGCATGATCCCACGCATTGAAGCAGGTACTGTCTGGGTCAACATGCACACCATACTTGATCCGGCAGTCCCATTTGGCGGGATTAAATCATCGGGCATTGGGCGCGAGTTTGGGAGTGCATTCATCAATGACTATACGGAACTCAAGTCGGTCATGATCCGCTATTGAATTGAAAGGCCCCAACGTCTCATCTGACGTGGGGGCCTTTTGCTTGTTATTGCTATAGTCTCAACACTCGCACTATCGCGCGGCGATTCCCTCGCACTGATCGTCGATCAGGCAGGGGCGGCTGGATGAATAAAGGGCCACGGACTTGTCTCAGAGGCGCGTTCCACGGTGACCTCGATAAGTGCGGGAGCATCAAGAAGAAGCGCTTGTTCCAGAGCCTTCTTCAGGTCGGCGGGGTTTTCAGCGCGCCATGCTGCCACACCAAAACTCTCGGCAAGTTTGACGAAGTCCGGGTTATCAAGGTTAGATCCGATGTAGCGTCCCTGATAGGCCTGACGCTGGTCACGGAGCACGTTTCCATAAGACTGGTTGTTGAAGACAACAGCGACAACATTGATCGCGTGTTGCGCGGCGGTGGCGAGTTCTTGTACGCCGAACAGAAATCCACCATCGCCGGATATCGACACAACTGCCTTATCGGGGTTGGCAACTTTGACGCCAAGCGCCGTATTATATCCAAAACCCAGATTGTCCTGATAGCCACACGTCACATACTGACGTGGAGCATAAACAGGGAAGCCAAATCGCGCGGTGAAACCAACCTGGCTGATTTCTTCCACCAGAAAGCCATCACGGGGCAGAACTTCACGTATGGCGTCGAGATAGGCCATTTGCGGTTGAACGCTGGAGAATGCCTCACGCGCTTGTAGTTTTCTCTCGCTGAACTCTGCCGTACGATCCTGACTGGTCGGGTTGACAGCATTCGTAAGCGCAAGCGTTGCTTCTGCGGCATCGGCCACAATTGCAACATCAGGCTTGAGGCGAACCATTTCTGTCGCATCGATATCAATACGAATGACTTTGATGCCTTTGGGCATCCAGCGCCAGCGCATGAATTGCAGTTCGAGACGGCTGCCAATACCGATGAGAAGATCGCAATCTTTCCAATAGTCGAAACCAGCAACCGAGTTGAAAGCGTAAGGATCATCGTCCGGTACGATACCCTTGCCTGAACGGTGCGCGGTGACGGGCGCTTGTATCGCCTCCGACAGTGCCTTGATTTCGGCAGCTGCGTCGACAGCACCACCGCCAACCATGATGAGAGGGTTCTTCGCCGCAGCAATCAGTTTGACGGCGGCTTCGATGCTGTCGGGATCGACCGGCGGTGGCGCCAGCGGCTCGCCAACCAGGGGAGAAGCAATCAGTCCCTTCTGGCCAAAGACGTCCCACGGGGCTTCAACCGCAACAGGTCGCTGCCGTCCGGACGACATCTGTGTGAACAGGCCTGCCATCACGTTATAGGTTGAGGACGGGTGTTCGATGCGTTCCGCCACTTTTGTCAGGCCACGAAGCGTACCTAATTGATCCGGTAACTCATGCAATTGTCCACGGCCACGACCGATCAGGTCTGCCATGATGTTGCCGGTGATACAAAAGACGGGAGCATTGGCGCCATAGGCTGTGCAAAGCGCTGCGCCCGAATTGAGAACGCCGGGGCCAGGGACAACGGTATAGACGCCGGTTCGCCCAGAGGACTTGGCATAACCATAGGCCATGTAACCAGCGCCTTGTTCGTGGCGCGTATGGATAAAACGAAGCTTGTCCCGGTATTCATAGAGCGCGTCATTGAAGTCATACATATGTGCGCCGGGAATACCAAAGACCGTATCGACGCCGTTCGCAATCAGGGACCGTGCGATCTTCTGACCTGTCGTTTCATGCTCATTCATGGTCTGTTACTTTCTTTCGTCTTCGTTCCATTCGCAACGTTTTTAACGCTGGTTGACGATTGCAGCGGAAAACCGCAGCGCCATTAGCCCGCCAAGAGCGATCAGTGCGGCCAGCACATACAAAGCTATCGATGAGCTTTGCGTTTGGTCGCGCATCCAGCCAATAAAATATGGAGCGACAAATGCAGCCAGATTTCCAAGGCAGCTAATGAAAGCAAAGCCGGCTGCCTGCGTGCCCGGTGCAATGAAGGAGGGGGGCAACTGCCAGAACTGTGGCAGCGAAGCGCTCGCACCCATGCCGGCAATGATAAGACCCAGCATAACAAGCATCGGGTTTGGCGCAGCAAAGCCGACCAGAAAGAGGCCGCCAGCGGCCATCAGAGACGGAATGACAAGGTGCCAGCGGCGCTCGGCGCGTCGGTCGGAGGAATAGCCAAAAGCAACCATGGCTATACAACCCGCAAGATACGGAAGAGCACTCAGAAGACCGATGGTTGCGTCACTTGCTATGCCGGTTTCGTGAATGAGTGCAGGCATCCAGAAGGCGATGGTGTTGACCGCCAGCATGACCGAGAAATAAATGCCGACAAGTTGCCAGATCTTTGCATCGCTGATGCATGCCCACAAAGACGTATTGGCGACGGGACTGGCTTCGCGCGCCAGTTGATTGGTGAGGTAGTCTTTCTGGGTCTTGTCCAGCCAAGGCGCATCCTTGATGCGATCTGGGATGACGCAATAAACGATAACGCCCAATAGCAAAACGGGCAGACCTTCCAGCAAGAACATCCATTGCCAGCCACGCAATCCGGCGAACTGGTTGAAGCTTTCCAGAATCCAGCCTGAAACGGGACCGCCGATCAGCCCAGCCGCCGGTACAGACAGGCTGAATATTGCGATGATCTGACCACGGCGACGTCCGGGAAACCATCGGTTGATGTAAACCAGCATGCCGGGATAGAAACTGCATTCGGCAATACCAAGCAGAAAGCGCACGACGTAGAATTGTTGGGCAGATGTGACCAACAAGGTTGATGCGGAGAGAATGCCCCATACTATCATGATGAAGGCGATCCAGCGTCGTGGACCGACCTTGTCGAGCATTATATTGCAGGGGACGCCGAAAATAGCATAGGCGATGAAGAAAAGGCCGGCTCCAAGCCCATAAGCCGTGTCGCTGAAGCCAAGATCCGACGTCATTTGCAGCTTGGCAAAGCCGATATTGATGCGGTCCAGATGCGCGAATATATAGCTCACGATCAGGAGCGGCATGATACGCCATGTCACGATGCGGTGGATCGTGTCGCCAAGTTTGTCTTCGTCAGCATGACGGCTATTCAGTACTGCTTCCGCAGGTGCTTGTGATGTTAATCCCTGAATTCTCATATTGCCTCCCAGCAATCACGGTCCTCTTCCGTGGTCCATTTCCTCGATCAGCTTTTCAGCTGGTATGCGGTATCAACTCTTCAATTTATTAAACATGTTAAGTAAATAGATATACGAGAAACGGCGGAATAGTGTTGAAACCGATTGAATCATGCGGTGAAATATCATCGATAGATAGAATATTCTTAATTGATTTGCAGGTATATGTTCTCTTAGAAAATTCCAATCGGTGTATTATATAATTCTTACAAGTATAATAATGTAAATCAATGAATTCATCGTGGGTTATCTCCCAAAAACCGTATGAAATTTATTTCTGGTCGCATTTGTTGCGAGGCATCGTATCTATTCGTTACATCTAATTTTCGATAAAGTGAACATGTTAATTAAAAGTAGGTGCTTCCGACAAGCAAGCCGGGCCGACGCGTTATAGGCGCGGTGCGATCATTGTGGCGGGCACTATCAAGGAGGACCCCGCCTGCTCAAGCCGCAATAGGGAAACGGTTGGAAAAGGCTGGAACTAGTCGTTGATTGCTGCCAAATCTTCCAGTGTGTCGAGAAGTTGCTCGATGCGCTCGCGTCCAAAGCGTTCTTCCAGTCTTGCGTAGATCAACCGGCTTTCCGGCGCGACGTCCTTGATGATAGCCAGGCCGATGGGGGTTATTTCCAGCAGCACCCGGCGACCGTCATTATGATCCTTGGCTTTGGTGATAATTCCACGCTCTTCCAGAGACCGTATAATGCGAGTCAGGCTCGGAGCCAGGATGAAGGCCTTGTCAGCCATCTCCGACGCATCGACCACGCCCATTTCTGCCAAAATACGCAGAACGCGCCATTGCTGCTCAGTAATATCATGCTGTGCAAGCATTGGCCGAAAGTGGCTCATAACGGCCTCGCGGGCACGCAGCAATGCAATCGGCACCGAACGCCGCGTGTCGCGAGGTAGCAGGTCTTCTTGCGATGATTTCGATTTCGGAGCGGAATGATTTTGCATGCAAGCTTTATCCTGCATTTTCCAACGCTTTTCAATCATGTGTACGCTGCATCCCCTGTCGTGTCGTTTAGCGGGCTTGACATTATCATTAACATGTTAAATAAACCCTGCTATACATGGTCGCCAGATATTGATGGCCACCAAATTTGGTTCAGTTCGTGGGAGGAACGATGCCGCATTTCACCATGGAGTATTCCGCCAATCTCGATATGGCGGTCGATTTCGACGGTCTGTGCGAAGCTGTGCATGCGACCATGATGGAGACAGGGCTTTTCGAGCTTGGTGCGGTTCGTGTGCGTGCATTCAGAGCTGAAGCCTACGCTGTAGCAGATCTGCTAGCCGAAAATGGTTTCATCGACATGTCCCTTCGCATTGGCCATGGTCGCAGCGAGGATGAGAAGCGGAGAGCTGGAGAGGCGATCTTCGCTACGGTCAGTGTGTTCCTCAACCCATTGTTCCAGACGCCGCATTTCGCGTTGACCCTTGAGGTCCGCGAGATCGACCCAAATTTGAGCTGGAAGAAAAACGCCATTCATCCGCGCCTGCGCCAGAAACAGGCCTGATCCAAAAGCGCACACCGCCGCTGTCGCGGTCGGCTATTTCCTTATGACGGAGTAAAGCATGTCAAAGCTCGACGATAATGTCGCCAAGGCGAAAGCCTATCTGGCCCATTTTGAAAATGGAGTTCTGAACCGCATTGGCGGAGAGGATGTGGCCGCCTCCGACGGAGCAACATTCGAAACGCTTTCGCCGGTGGATTTGAAGCCTCTGGCTAAGGTTGCGCACGGTAAGGCTGCAGATATTGATCGAGCGGCCAAAGCAGCCAAACAGGCCTTTCCAGAATGGGCAGCCATGCCGGGCATGGAGCGAAAGAAGCTGCTTCACAAAATCGCCGATGCCATTGTTGCCCGTTCAGAAGAAATTGCCTTCGTGGAATGCATGGATACGGGGCAGTCTCTGAAATTCATGGCCAAGGCCGCTTTGCGTGGCGCGGAGAATTTCCGGTTCTTCGCTGATCGCGCACCCGAAGCGCGGGATGGCAAGGCGCTGCGCGCTCCTGGTCAGGTCAATTTGACGACACGTGTGCCTGTCGGCCCAGTCGGTGTCATCACGCCGTGGAATACGCCGTTCATGCTGTCGACCTGGAAGATTGCACCAGCTTTGGCCGCCGGTTGCACGATTGTTCATAAGCCAGCCGAGTTCTCACCGCTCACGGCCCGCCTGCTGATTGAGATTGCCGAAGAAGCCGGCCTGCCCAAAGGTGTTTGGAACCTCGTCAACGGCTTTGGTGAAGATGCGGGCAAGGCACTGACGGAACATCCCGATATCAAGGCTATTGGTTTTGTTGGTGAAAGCCGCACCGGATCGATGATCATGAAACAGGGTGCGGATACGCTGAAGCGCGTTCATTTTGAACTGGGCGGCAAGAATCCGGTTGTCGTTTTTGCGGATGCGGATCTGGAGCGCGCTGCCGATGCGGCGGTCTTCATGATCTATTCGCTCAATGGCGAGCGTTGCACTTCATCTTCGCGCTTGCTGGTCGAAGATACGATCTATGACCGTTTCACGGCTCTGGTTGCAGAAAAAGCCAAGCGGATAAAGGTCGGGCATCCGCTGGACCCTGAAACGGTCGTGGGGCCGTTGATCCATCCCGTTCATGAAAAGAAGGTGCTGGAATATATCGAGATCGGTCGCAACGAAGGGGCAACTGTTGCCGCCGGTGGCACAAAATTCGACGGCCCGGGTGGCGGTTGCTATGTTTCCCCGACATTGTTCACGGGTGCAAACAACCGGATGCGTATCGCTCAGGAAGAAATTTTCGGTCCGGTTCTGACGGCTATTCCATTCAAGGACGAGGCTGAAGCGCTCGCCCTTGCCAATGACGTTCAATATGGCCTTACCGGCTATTTGTGGACCAACGATGTTACGCGCGCATTCCGTTTTACTGATAGTCTGGAAGCGGGCATGATCTGGGTCAATTCCGAGAATGTTCGCCATCTGCCGACCCCGTTCGGCGGAGTTAAAAGCTCCGGCATCGGTCGTGATGGCGGTGACTGGTCATTCGATTTTTACATGGAAACCAAAAATATTGCGTTTGCCAATAAAGCTCATGCAATTCAGAAACTTGGCGGTTGAATAAGGCGCACGTACGTTCCGCTTTACGATAACTGCCGTTCCGAGGAGGAAATAATGGCTCTGCCGAAACCAAATCTCTATCCGCCTTTCAATATTCTGCGACTATCGCATGTTGAGTTGGCCGTCACCGATCTTGCGAAGTCGCGTGCCTTTTATGTGGACATTCTTGGGCTGCAGGTGACGGACGAGACCGCCGACGCGATTTATCTACGCGCCATGGAAGAGCGCGGACATCATTGCATCGTGCTGCGCAAATCCGATAAGGCAGAAGCCTGCGAACTTGGTTTCAAGGTGTTTTCCGAAGAAGACCTCGACAAGGCCGAGCACTTCTTCCGCAGCAAGGAACTGCCCGTCGAATGGGTGGAGCGGCCCTATCAGTCGCGCACATTCCGCACCCGCGATCCACATGGTGTTCCGTTGGAGTTTTATTCCAAAATGGATCGCCTGCCGCCGATCCACCAGAAATATGCGCTTTATAAAGGCGTGAAGCCGCTGCGCATTGATCATTTCAACTGCTTCTCGCCGAATGTCGACGAAAGCGTCGCTTTCTATAACGAAATCGGGTTTCGCGTCACCGAATATACTGAAGATGCCGAGACCGGCCGACTCTGGGCAGCATGGACGCATCGCAAGGGTGGCGTACATGACATTGCTTTCACCAATGGCAAAGGTCCTCGTCTGCATCATACCGCCTTCTGGGTGCCAACGCCGCTCAACATCATCGATCTGCTTGATGTGATGTCGACGTCCGGCTGGATCGCCAATATCGAGCGCGGTCCTGGCCGCCATGGCATTTCCAATGCCTTCTTCCTCTATATTCTTGATCCTGACGGTCATCGTATCGAGATTTATTGCTCGGATTACCAGACCGTTGATCCCGATCTGGAGCCGATCAAGTGGGATCTGAAAGATCCGCAGCGGCAGACGCTCTGGGGCGCACCTGCGCCGAAATCCTGGTTTGAACACGGCAGCCTGTTTGCCGGGGCGGAAGTGCGGGATTCTATTCTAAAGGCGCAGCCGATCATAGCTCCTTGAACCGCTTCGAGGGACAACGGACGGGAACAAAAGCGAGACATATATATATGGCCAGATTGGTGAGTTTTTCGACTGCTGCGGGCAAGGGTTATGGCCTGCTTAAAGACGGTGGTGTTGTCGATCTTTCGAAGATGCACGGCCAGATTTGGCCGACCTTGCGCGAAGTTATTGAAGCGGGAGAACTGGTAAGGCTTGCGGAGGAAGGAGCAAGTCTTGCCCCAGATATTCCGCTTGCTGAAATCACTTACGAAATCCCCGTTCCGTCACCGGAAAAGATTATCTGTGTCGGCGTGAATTTTCCTGACCGCAATGAAGAGTATAAGGATGGGCAGGCGGCGCCACCCAATCCATCACTCTTCATTCGGTTTGCGCGCTCGTTCACTGGTCATGATCAACCGCTGATCCGCCCGCCTGAAAGCCCGCAACTCGATTACGAAGGCGAAATCGTCATTGTCATTGGCAAGGGCGGTCGGCGCATTGCTGAAAAAGACGCGCTCGACCATATTGCTGCGCTCACGCTTTGCAACGAGGGTACGATCCGCGACTGGGTGCGCCATGCCAAGTTCAATGTCACGCAAGGCAAGAACTTCGATGCAACCGGTTCTATCGGACCATGGCTGGTGCCGTATACGGATGAAAGTCAGCTGGCTGATATCCAGCTGACCACGCGGGTCAATGGAGATATTCGCCAGCAGGACCGCACCAGCCGGATGATTTTCTCTTTCCGCAAGATCATCAATTACGTCTCCACCTTCACCACGCTTGTACCGGGCGATGTACTGGTCTGCGGGACACCAACGGGTGCAGGCGCGCGTTTTGATCCACCGATCTGGCTGAAACCGGGCGATGTGATCGAGGTGGAAGCGGATGGCCTTGGTATTCTCCGCAATACTGTTGCCGACGAGAAAGTCTGATTCATGCTGACTGAAACGGAAATAGCAGCGGCTGCAAATGCGCTCGACGATGCCGAGAAGAGCCGCACACAAATCGGCCTTCTGTCGCTGAAGCATAGCGGCATGACAATGGATGACGCTTACGCTGTGCAAGCTGCTTGGGTAAAGCAAAAGCTTGCTGCGGGCCGCAAACAGATCGGCTGGAAAATAGGCCTCACGTCCAAGGCCATGCAATATGCGTTGAACATCGACATTCCGGATTCGGGCGCTCTGCTCGATGATATGGTGTTCGATGATGGTGCGGTCATCCCGGCAGATCGCTTCATCCAACCACGTATTGAGGCGGAAATTGCCTTTGTTATGAAGGCGCCGCTCAAGGGGCCGAATATTTCGGTCTTTGATGTGCTAAAGGCCACCGATTATATTACGCCCGCACTGGAAATTCTGGATACTCGTGTTTTACGCGCCGATCCAGAGGCGAAGAAGACGCGCAGTATCGTCGATACGATTTCCGACAACGCCGCCAATGCGGGCATCGTCATCGGGGGACGACAGATGCGGCCCGACCAGGTCGACATGCGCTGGATGGGCGCGATCGTTTCACGTAACGCCGAAGTCGAAGAAACCGGGCTCGGCGCGGGGGTTCTCAATCATCCCGCGCGCGGTATTGCATGGCTCGCAAATCGTCTGGCACAATATGGCGATGGCATTGATGCCGGTCAGATCGTGCTCGCAGGGTCGTTTATCCGTCCTATCGAAGCCCGTCACGGAGATACCATCAGTGCGGACTTCGGGCCTTGCGGTACGATTGCTTGCCACTTCCTGTAATGAAGGCTGTGCCATCGGCTATCGCTGCTCAGGAGTGATGGTCGTTACTCCTGAGCAGCGATATAGCTGCGGTGCAAAAGGCTGGCTGGCACGCGTCGCCTTATTGACGAGGCTGGCACAAGGCACCCCGACCGATTATGACGGCGAGCATCAAGATGATCCCGTCTGCTAACGGAAATGCCAGCCAGATGCCTGATACTCCGAACCGGGCGGCGAGCACGAGGATGAGCGCGGGTGTTAAAAGCCAGGGTTTTATCAAAATGAGCGCCGCCGTCTGGCCAACTCGACCAAGAGCCTGGAAATACAACGCCAAGACAAGCACGGGGCCGGCGGATGCGTAGATTAACATCATGCGCCGCAGTATCAGTGCAACGGCGCTGATTACAGCGGGATCATCGCTGAACCAACTGCCGAGAGTGGTTCCCGCAAAGATACCAAACGCCGCGACAGACAGGCTCCAGAGGAAAGCGACCCCCATGGACAGCCGCAATGCGGCTAGCACACGGTCAATTCTTCCCGCACCAGCATTGTTGCCGGTAATGCTCTGCGTGCTCAGCGCGATAGCCATTTGCGGCAGAAAGGCAAAGCCTAGAAGCCGCGTTACTACGCCATAAGCTGCCACCCATGTACTATATTCAGTCCCAACGTGACGCCTCAGAGACAGCATTACGATACTGGCTACCACGGCAATGCCGAGGAAACTGAGACACAATGGCAGGCCAAGGCGAATGATTTGAGACCACCCACTTTGCCAGCTCTGCATATGCAAAGTTGGTAGTGGTAACAGATCCTTGCTGTGTTTTCTGAAGCCAACGACCAATGCCAATCCGAGCGCTTGCGCCGCGACTGTACCCAGAGCCGAACCGGAAACACCGAGGCCAAACACTGCAATCCCCAGCCAATTGGCGCCGATATTGAACAGGTTGACCAGCACGGACAAGACCGCAATCAAGCCTGCCCGACCTTCATTTCGCAAAGCATCGGCATGGACGCCAAGCATCAGTTGTATCGGCGCGCCAACAATCATGATCTGCAAATAGTCATGCGTCAGACGGGCGACTATCGGATTGACCGCAGCCATGGAAGCGACAAGCGCAGTACCGCTCAGCGCCCACAGTCCGATCAGGCCGACCGAAATTGCCAGCACCAACCCATGCGCACCTGCAAAGATGCGCCCGGCAGCGATACGATCCCCAGCACCCAGAAGCCGTGCCATGAGGCTCGACATCCCGCCACCCACCAATGTGGTGAGCGCGGAAAGGACCATGATCACAGGAAATGCCAAACTTACTGCCGCGAGAGCGTCGGAGCCGATGAAGTGACCGACGAAAATCCCATCGACGACATTGAGAACGCCACTCATCGACATAACAACGGCCATAGGAAGAGCGTTGGACAGAAACAGCCGCCCGACAGGGACGGTCAGAAAAGGATCAATCCTTTGGGCGTGCCGCATAGAAATCGCTCAGTCCTCATACGAGGCATTTCAAATAGGATGGGAGCCCGCATTGCCACCGTGCGAAATGCTTCGAGGGTGAGGTGTCTTATCGATCCGGGCTTGACCATGACTTACGTCTGCAGGAGGCAGGTGCCGGAACCTTTTCAATAGACATAGAGGACGACCGCTGTCGGGTCAATCAAATCTACAGCCTTAGAAGAGTGCTGTCATAAAGTCAGCCTGAGCGAAGCCGATCCGGATGGCTGCGTGCTGGATAAGATCGTTCAAACTCTCGACAATACCAAGGCTGCGTCGAATGCTGTAGCTCATCAACACACCTGAAAACCAGAACCGGGCCATTCCGCGCTTGAATTCAAGCAATGTGAAGGCACCAATGTGATTGCTATCGAGACCGCATCAACACCGAAGAAGATTGATCAGTGCTCTGAGCGCCGCAGGGACATGACGGCGACCTGGATAGTAAAGATAGAAGCCGGGATAGGGAGGGCACCAGTCTTCAAGAACACGGACGAGCTTTCCAGACACAAGATGTTCGCTGACATGCGGCTCGGTACCGTAGGCTAGTCCGATGCCATCAAGTGCCGCAGCGATCATAAGTTCCGGATCGTCCAGAACCAGTGTTCCGTCGACGGCAACATTGAGTGTTTGTCCGTCTTTCGAAAACTCCCAGCGATATAAACCACCATTCGCGATCTGGCGGAACCCGATACAATTGTGCTGGTGAAGATCGCGCGGCGTTTCTGGTGGTGAATAACGTGTAAAATATTCCGGTGAAGCGACAATGGCTGTACGCAAATCGGGTGTAATGCGAACCGCAATCATGTCTTGATCAAGACTTTCGCCGAGCCGAATGCCCGCGTCAAAGCCTTGCTGGACTATGTCGACAAATCCGTTTTGTGCTGCAATCTCCAGGGTGACATCTGGGTAAAGATCGCAATAGGTGCGGATTTTAGGCCCTAAGACCCGCATTGCTACCGTGCGTGGCGTGCTGATCTTTAACCTGCCGGCTGGCTGTTCGCGATAATCATTGAGCGTTTCCACCGCTGTTTCGATGCTGGCAAATGCTGGACCGATCTGACGCAAAAGGGCGTGTCCTGCTTCAGTTAGCGCAATCGTCCGCGTCGTTCGGTTAAAAAGACGAACCCCCAGTTTTTGTTCAAGTGAGCGGATGGAATGTGACAGAGCAGACGGCGTTACATTCAGCCTGACTGCTGCTTTGCGAAATCTGCCTTCTTCCGCAATAGCTACGAACGCCGCTAATTCACCAAGATCGCTTGTCCTCATTATTAGTGAATATAGCTCATCATCGGATGCAATGAAAGGTGGATAAAAATGAATAATGAACTGGTCTAGCTTGAAGGAAATGAGCCACCTGAGAGGTAGATATGTCGGATTTTTCGGGACAAACAGCAGCTTCAAGCCGCTTTCAAAATAAGGTCGTTATTGTATCAGGCGCTGGTACCGGCATCGGTCGCGCTGCGGCAATCGGTTATGCCCGCGAGGGTGCGAAGGTAGTGTTGGCAGGACGCCGAGCCGCCGAGATTGAATCCGTGGCGCATGAAATCTTTGAGGGCGGTGGTAAGGCAATTGCCGCCCCCACCGATGTATCGCAGGAAGAAGATGTCCGTCGTCTGATCAAAACGGCATTCGATCAATATGGCAGGCTGGATGCAGCATTCAACAATGCAGGAATCCTCGGCAACTTCGCACCAATTATCGAACAGACGAGCGCTGATTTTGATGCGGTAATAGCCGTCAATCTTAAGGGTATCTGGCTTTCGATGAAGTATGAAATCGAGGCGTTCTTGAAACAAGGCTTTGGTGGGTCGATTGTAAATACCTCATCCTGGCTCACGAAGGGAGCGCTTCGCGGGTCATCGAGCTATTCGGCCAGCAAGGGGGCGCTTGATGCGATGATCCCGGCACTGGTGCTCGAATATGCTGCCAACGGTATTCGCATCAACAATATCAATCCGGGTATCATTGAAACCCCGATGGCTCACGGCAGTGTCAATGGCGACATGACGGCATTTACGCCTTTCGTGGCGCATACGCCTGCGGAACGGCTTGGCCAGCCGGATGATGTCGCTGATCTTGCAATCTGGCTTTCATCGGATGAAGCCCGCTTTGTAACTGGCCAGACAATTCTCGTGGACGGCGGCTACACGATCGCCGGTGTGCGTTGAAGCTGAACCGGCTGGGGGTGTTGGCAGTTGCGCACCGACTTGAGGCTCCAAATTGTCGGGCAGAAGTGGTCTCGATTGGAGAAAGAAGAATGAAATACGTTTCTCTTGGCCATAGCGGGTTGAAGGTGTCACGCCTCGCTCTTGGTTGCATGACCTATGGCGATCCGTCCTGGAGTCCATGGGTCCTCAAAGAGGACGAAGCCCGTCCGTTCATTCGGGATGCACTGGAAGCGGGGATCAACTTCTTCGATACGGCAAATATCTATTCGGCCGGTGAAAGTGAGCGGATTCTGGGACGCGCGCTGAAGGATCTTGGCTCTCGTGACGATGCGGTCATTGCCACCAAGGCTTTCTTTCCGGTGGATGAAAAGCCAAATAATCGCGGCCTTTCGCGGAAGCACATTCTGGCAAGCGTTGATGCTTCCCTGAAACGGCTTGGCACTGATTATATTGATTTATTCGTCATCCATCGTTTTGATCCTGAAACACCTATCGAAGAAACTGCCGATGCACTTGATGCGGTCGTTCGGGCCGGTAAGGTGCGCTATCTCGGGGCGTCTTCCATGCATGCTTGGAGATTTATGAAGTTACTCGCCTTTCAGCGTAACAACGGCCTGGCCAGCTTCATCTCAATGCAAAGCCAGTACAATCTGATTGTCCGTGACGATGAAGAGGAATTGATACCTCTATGTCGGGAGGAAGGTATTGGCCTTACGCCTTGGTCGCCTTTGGCACGAGGCAGGCTTGCTGCAACGCAAAGTATTGAAACATTGCGCGCTGGTACGGATGAACAATCTGCCCAATGGTATCAAGGCACTGGCGGAGTTGACAAAACGGTGGCGATTGTTGGTGATCTTGCCAAAGCGCGTGGCGTCTCACCAGCACAAATCGCTTTGGCTTGGGTGCTGGCGAAGCCGGATATAGTATCTCCGATAGTTGGTATGTCCAAGCCTCATCATCTCCCCGATGCGCTTGGCGCGGTATCGCTCGAACTGTCGAGCGATGAAATGATCAGACTGGAAACCGCCTTCAATGCAAATCGTCGAGCGCCGCACTGGTGAGCGTTTTGGTTGCGATATCGAGCAAAGTTTTTGAGCACTTTACGATCGAAGGATGAGAGTATGAAACACGCTTTTCAACATCGTTCAGGTTTGGCTGCAATGACATTTCTTTCGATCGTGGCCTTGAGTGATGCAAAGGCGCAATTTTCGCCCGATCCTGAGTGCAAGGCTTCGACGATGATGCTACCGTCTGGAGATCTCTACCCAAATGGCATCGCCCGTGCGAACAATGGCGCGCTTTATGTAGGCCTTGTTACGAGTGGGAAAATTCTGAGCAAGCGGCCGGACCAAGACTGGCAGGTGTTTTTTGAGGGTAACGAACAGGTCTTTTCCGGAACCACACTACGATTGGATGAAAAGCGAGGCTTGTTGTGGGGCAATTCACCGGATTTTCTTCCATCAGGAGAAACACGTCCGCACCGCATCTTTGCCATAGAAACTTCGACGGGAAAACAACGTCTTGACGTTCTCGTACCAAACGGCGGTATGGGCAACGATATTGCTTTGGCACCCGACGGTACAGTCTTTCTGACGGAAACCAAAAATGGTGGAATTCTGCGCCTGCAGCCGGATACTGACCAGCTACAAGCCATCGTCAGCGACGAGCGCCTCAGCGGTGGAGCCGGGGGAATAGGAACGGCTGGAATTGTCTATCTGAATAACCAAACTTTGATCGTATCGAATTTTGGCACAGGAAAGCTCTATGTTGTCAACAATGTTGACACCGAGACACCGACCTTACGCGAAATTCAGCTGCCACGGTTGATCGAGAACCCTGACGGAATGGCTTTGGCGCCCGACGGATCGCTTATTGTCCTTGAAAACGCAATAAACAGCGGGCAGGGCCGAATACTCAGAATCCGTGAACCACTTGTTACGGATATGCGTAACATTGAAGTGCTTCGGGATGGATTGGAAAACCCAGTTAATCTGACGATTAGCCCGCAAGGATGTGCTTTTGTATCCGAAGCGCGTATCCGCCACCGACTTCTTCCCGGAATGGAAGCAAACGTACCAGATGAATTCCGCATTCTAGAACTCCCACTCCCTTCAGGGGCGAGCGACGACGCACAATAGTGTCGAGCCGTCGCTTTCCACGAGTTCTTTGATGAGTTTACTGGAGTGATTTTCCATGTCTATATTCAGTTTGAAACAATCTCTCATCATCTGCCTGTTGCTCACCGGTTCTGTTCAAGCGCAGGATCTATCCGAAATCGAGTTTGAGCCCGAGCTGGGGGGCGGATATCCGGAAGGCATCGCCTGGAACCCGCTGACAAACGCCTTCATGGTTTCTTCCCTTCGTGGGGGACAAGTCGGGTCGGTGACGCCTGACGGCCATTATAGGATCTTTTCCAACGATAATTCCTTGATCACGACTTCAGGCATCGTCGTTGATGTTGATCGCAATCGTCTGCTGATTTGTAACGAGGATGTCGGCATATCAACGCGCTCGCTGCCCGGCACTCGCCACAGAGTGGCTCAGGTGGTCGAACTAGATCTTGATACCGGTGCGGTCCAGAGAATGTACGATCTTTCGTCACTGAGTTCTGGTGCGACGCTCGCTAACGATTTGGCGGTTGACGCGCAGGGCAATATCTATGTTACTGATAGCTTGCAGCCGCAAATATACAAGGTTGATTACTTGACCAAAGAGGTGTCGGTCTTCGTGCGTTCCGATCTTTTGATGTCAGCTGAAAAAACGGAAGCGAGCGGTACCAAACCTTATCTGAACGGCATTGTCTATCATCCTGACGGATTTCTGATTGCGTCTGATTATTCACGCGGACTCCTGTGGAAGATCCCCCTGAACAACCCGCAATCCTTCACCGAGGTTCAGCTGTCGGCGCGGCTGGATGGGCCTGACGGTTTGGTTCTGAAAAGTCCAAAGGAGTTGGTCGCGGTTCAATCGTTCACCGACAATAATGGAAAAATGACGGGTAATGTAGTTCTTTTAGATTCACCAGATAGTTGGGCTACCGCTCGCATAAAAGCCGTGGCTTCGCCAACCAGACTGGATGGACCTACCACTGCAACATTGAGAGGCGATGAGGTATGGGTGGTCAACTCAAGATATCCACGTCTGTTTTCCGACCCGGATAATGCCGATAACACGAAGGCTTTCACTATCTTGAAAGTTGGTTTCGAGTAGTAAAGTAAGCAGGTAATCTCGTTGTCGTCTATGAAAACAACATTGAGGCGAGAACCAGTATTGTAACTTCGACTTTGTCGTAAAACTTAGTCGCCGATAAGAGGGTATGCACGACATTCGCAGATCAATACGCGTCGGATTACGGGTTAGGGTTACGGTGCCTTAGTCAGCTTGGGGCGGCGTCGCCCAGATAGAGCTTATGAAGCCGGGTGGGGTCTTTGACGAGCACTTCACTGCTGCCGTCATAGACGATTTGCCCGCGACGCAAGACATATGCATGATTGCTTATGGAAAGCGCCAGCGCCGCAAATTGTTCCACCAGTATGATCGCCATGCCGTTATCCGCTAGCTGTCTCACGGCACGCATGAGCCGATTCACGATGACGGGTGCCAGACCGGATGACATTTCATCAATCAGCATAACCTTCGGCCGATTAACGATGGAGCGCGCAATCACCACCATTTGCTGTTCACCGCCCGATAGCATACCCGCTTTGACGTCACGCCGCTGAACGAGTTCTGGAAACAGATAATAGGCTTCATCCAGGCTTGCATCAGGATGTAAGGCGACCTTCAGATTTTCTTCCGTTGTCATATCCGAAAAGACGGTCCGTCCCTGCTCGACATGGCTCAGGCCAGCCTTCGTTCGCAGGCCCGGTCTTAGTCTGGTCAGCTCTGCCTCGCCGAGGCTGATCGAACCGGCTCGTACCGATATGATGCCGGACAAACTCTCAAGGAAGGTGGTTTTACCGGCACCATTGGAACCCAGCAGCACGCTGATTTCACCGCTTTGCACCCTCAGATCGACACCGCGAATTACCGGAATGCCCGAACGGTCGACCTGCAATGCCTTGACTGAAAAACAGGTCATTCGGCAGCCTCTTCAAACTCGATGCCCATATAGGCTTTTTGGACGGACGGAAGATCCAGAACTTCAGCGGTCACGCCATTGGCGATGACGCGTCCAAAGTCGAGGACCGTGATTGATGAACAGGCGTTGCGCACAAGGTCCATGTCATGTTCGATCAATAATATCGAACTACCAAATGTTGCAGGGATGGCAGCGATGCGCTGGCCAAGTTTCAGCGCCTCGTCATAAGAGATGCCGGCTGCCGGTTCATCAAGCAAGATAACAGGCGCCCGTGACGCGACTGCTCCCGCTACGTCGATCAGGCGGCGCGTTCCCACGTCGACAGAGCTGATGAGGATATCCGGGCCGGGACAACCGAACCAGGCAAGCAGGCTTTCAACCTCGTTTTGCGCAATGGGGCCTGCTGCCAGCCGCATATATTCACCGATCCGCAGTTCAGGAGCGATACGTGTGGTCTGCCACGTACGGCGAACACCCCTTTGCGCGCGTGATGCTGCCGAATGCCCTTCCAGCGGGTTCCCGTTCAAGAGGACGGCGCCGTCGTATCGGGGCAGGAAACCGGCAATGGCATCGACCAGTGTGGATTTCCCGGCGCCGTTTGGTCCGACAAGTCCAATGACAGCACCTGCAGGTACTGTGATGCTAACACCATCTAGTGCGGTAATTGCTCCGTAGCGCACGGTAAGATCACGCACTTCAAGCGCTGTGCCGGTGCTTCTTTTTGCACTCCGCGACGTGGTTTCCGGCAGGGCTTGAGCACTGGATGGTTCTGTTTGCCTTTTCTTGCGGGAAATCAGTTTGCGCCCGAGCCTCGACCAGGATTGGGCTATTGTTTCGCCGGTCGACAAGGCCTGTACGGCTCCGAGTGCAAAGAAGATGTTGCCCACATCCTGCGGTAGATTGATACGACGTAACAGCTCTGGGAAAAGCACGATAAGGATGCCGCCAATAATAGCTCCCATCGTGAAATGAGCACCCGTCATTGTCGCAACGGCAAATAATGCCAACGACTGCATCATCGAAAAATTTTCAGAAACGAGTGTGCCCAGATACCCCGCAAGAAGGCCGCCAGAGATGCCTGATATGAAAGCACTGATAGCGAAGGCGCTCAGTTTGGCAAGCGGCACACTGATCGCGTTGGCGGCAGCGGCACGTTCGGAATAGCGTACTGCAAGCCAGGAAGAACCAAGTCGGGAATGACCAATGAATTCCAGTAGAACGGCGATGACTGTGTAAAACAGCAAGACAAGCAAGAAGTAGCCCTGATCGGAGGTGAAAATATCGGGACGGGCAACCTGGGTAAAACTCGTCTGCCCCGGAAAGGTGATTGTGGCAAGTACCGTGTCAAAAGCTGCGGCAAAACCCAGCGTGACAATGGCAAGATTGATGCCGCGCAACCTGAGAGCGGGCAGGCCGATCGCAATCCCCACCGGCACGGCTGCCAGGCCGCCAATCAAGACCCAGAGGATCAATCCGCCCGGTGCTTCGATCAGGTTGAGATAACCCGTAACCCAGGCTCCTACGCCGGCGAAGGACATTTGGCACAGCGAAATCATACCTGTTCGACCAGTGACGAGACCGAGGCTTTGTAGTGCAATGCCGACGATGAAGACTGCTGTAATCAGGAATATCCAGTATTTGGGCAAGAGGGTCAGGGCAAGCGCGCCGAGCGCAGCTAGTGACAGAACGATGATGATGGCGTGAAAACTAGCGTGCTTCATCCCAGCGGGCTCCTCGTTGCGACCACAAAAGGACGGCCAGAATGACCAGAAATGGAACGGTGCTGCGATACTGGCCGATGGAACCCATCGCACTGACCATGCCTTCCAGCACACCAATCATCACGCCGCCAACGAGTGCAATGCGGAAGCTTGAAAAAGCGCCGATCAGGGCGGCAGCCAGCGCTGGCACGACCAGAAGGCTGAGAGATGAGAAATCTGGGGAACGCAAGGGCGCTATCACCATCAAGGCGAAGGATGTCACAGCGCCGGTGACCGCCCAGACGCCAAGCGCAAGCAGGCGCACCCGGATGCCGATCAGTTCAGCGGCCATGGGGCGCTGCGACAGCGCGCGGAGCTGAAGCCCTGTACGCGTGCGGGCCAGGAATTGTTCAGTTGCAACCGTGAAGAAGAGGGCAAGCAGAAGCGTTGTGACAGCAGCCCATGTAACTTCTACCCCCGCCAGACGAAAGGCTGAACCGGGTATCACTGCGGGAAAGTAGTGGGGATGCTGACCACCGGTGAAACGCAGCCCCAGTGCTATGATGCCAACGAGAAGCGCCGCGGTTACCGCTGCTTTGGTTGAGGCATTAGCGTTGGCAAACCAGGTGGTCATGACGATACCGATCATGATACCTGCAAGCACACCAATAGCGATGCCAAGGGCAACTGCGAGTACCAATGGCACATTCATTTCGAACAGGCTGACCATCGCGAATGTCCCGATGGCACCTATTGCAGCGCCCGTAAAATTTACCACGGCAACCAGCCGATAAGTGAAGATGGCGCAGACGCCAAGGATCGCATAAGCGCCACCTGCCGATAGTCCGGCTACTGCGGCTGTGAGAAGAGAGCTCATGGCTGGAACCCCAAAACAGTCGGGTGCAAAGCCCGAACGATGAATAACGGTATGCCTGTCGCGGTACTAGCGGCGGCGGTCGTCCGGTTCTCGAGAGAGCCGGGAAAGAGCACCCTGCTGTTCAATCAGTCTCGATTATTCCGCTTTTGGTAGCGAGAACCAATCGTTGGTCTTTACCGTCCACTTACCTGCTTCGAGTTGCATGACCTTGGTGGCCTGCATTGGCGCGTGCGCTTTGGCTTCGCCGAAGACGTAAGGACTGCCCGCCATGGCATAATGCAATTCCTTGCTGGATTTAAGCGCAGAGGTCACGCTCTCGCGCGTGACCTCGCCATCAATGCCTGAAATAGTGTCGATAAGTGCTCTTGCGGCAAGGAAGCCACCTTGCGAGAAAGCAGTCTTGGGCAGGCCAGCCGCGTCCATTGTCTTGATCCAGTCGGCATTGGCGTCGGTGGCCTCGGTATAAGGCTCCCATTCGGTGCCAATATAGATTGGCTGCTTGCTATCGGCCAGCGCTTTGGCGACTCCCTCCGTATAGCCGGGGGCAAGAAAGAGCCAGTTCATACCGCTGATCTTCTGTGCGTCGGCGGTCTTCACCCATTGAACGACACCCGGCTCGACTTGGTTGGTCAAGACCGTATCACATCCAGCGTTGCGAGCTTTGATGAGATAGGGGGTGAGATCACCTTGTGCAGGCAAGGTCATGTCACTGAGGGCGATCTTCTTTCCGCTGATCTTTTCCCAGCGCGTGACGGCTGCAGCATAGGCCTCCTGAGTGCCGCCGATGACGAGGAAAAAAGCGCAGAGTTTCTGAGCACCAAGATTTTTTGTCGCATAATCGAGCATGGCTGTCGTCAACGTATAGGGGCCGACATTCACGGGCGCGATGCTGGGAGCATTAAAACACAGTGGATCGACGCCGACGCCCTGTATCGCCAGAACGTCATTTCGATTGTAGGTGGCCGCATTGACGGCGCAATCGAGCAAACTTGCGCCTCCGGATAAGGCAACAACAGATTTGTTGTCGATCAGATCACGGGCTGCCTGAGCTGCGACCTGTGGGTCTCCCTTATCGTCGGCGATGGTGTAGTCAATCTTACAGCCGTTGATACCTCCAGCCGCATTTAGCTGTTCGAAGACGGCCGCCGCCGCTTTGGGAGCGTCGGAAAAATCGACGACGCCCGTTATCGTGGAAACAGCACCTATCTGGATGGGCCCATTTTCACAGGAAGGGGAAGCCTGAGCCTCCCCGGCGAAAACCCACATGCCTGACAACATTACTGCTGAAGCGAGAAGGAGGTTTCTGGTCGATTGCATGCTGTTCCCTTTTTTATTTGCCCGCAATGCATCGGGAGAGGTTTCATGAAACGGCTAGCGCTGATAGACGGCTCGCCCTTCGAAGAAGGTGGTCAGAACTTTGGTGCTGGCGATCTGATTGGCCGGGACATCGAAGACATTCTGGTCGAGAATGATGAGGTCTGCCGACTTGCCGGGCTCCAAAGACCCGGTCTGTTCCGCGATACCCATCGCGGTTGCGGAATTCAGGGTGAATATCTTGATTGCGGTTGCTAGATCGATGGCCTGTTCGGGCCAAAGCGAAACGCCTGGAAACGCGCCGGATGGATTTTGCCGGGTTACCATTCCTTCGATACCGGTCCATGGGTCGGGTACAGGAATGACCGGCCAGTCGGAGCCGCCTGCCAGAAGTGCGCCAGACTGATGGAGATCGGCTATCGGCCAGAACCGCGATGCCCGCTCTTCGCCCATGGCCGCCTTGTGGCCCTCAAGAAAGGTGGTTGGGTACCAAATCATCGGGCAGAGGTCGGCAACCACCGAGAGTTTTGCAAAGCGCTCGATATCCTGTGGGCGGATATAGCTCGCATGCGCTATATGGTGCAGGACCTTTGCCGGACCCTTGAAATAGCGCACTGCTTCTACGGCATCCAGCATTTCGCTGACCGCAAAGTCTCCGGCACAGTGGATTTTCAGCCCCATGCCGAGCATTTCCGATCTGTCGATATATTTGACCAGATCGGCATAGCTGACGAGCGTTTCTCCTCTATAACCATGGGGGTGAGCGTCGTCGTTCAAATAAGCGTCGTGAAAAGCCCCGGTACGTGCTCCGGGTACGCCATCGAGGAAAATCTTGGTGAAGTTCGGTCGCACATGATGCGTGCGATAATGTTCGCGAACCGCCAGAAGCTCATCACCGGAAAGCCCGAACATGAATGACGGTTCGATCAAGGGAAGGGACGTGACAGCCCAGGCTGTCAGTTTGTTCTTGTTATCGAGATTTGTGAGTGCTTGGAGAACCGGCTGTACCGAGGCGGCATCCTGAAAGGCGGTGATGCCATATGAATTGGCCAATTCGACGGCGCGTATGACTGCGGCTTCCCCCATGGCTTCGGTAAAGTGGCTCGCCGCTACTCGTTCAACAATGCCGGCTGCAGATTCCACTAATAGTCCAGTCAATCGACCGTTCGTCGAATCTCTTCCGAACGCACCGGCAGGTGGGTCCGGCTGGTGCTCGTCAATGCCAGACAGGTGCATTGCAACGCTGTTGATCCAGCGATTGTGCATGGTTTCATCACGTAACAATACTGGATAGCCGAGGCTGGCAGCATCAAGTTTTTGCAATGCTTCCTTGGTATTGAGCGCGGCGATCATGTCCGCGCCCCATTGGTTGGCGATAATCCATTGACCAGGTGCAGCGGTTTTCGCCTGCTCACGTACATGGGCGCAAATGTCGTCGATAGTTGCGCCTTTGGGCAACTGCGTTTCAAACAGTTCGGCCTGGCCAGCCATCATGATGTGGTTGTGTACATCAACAAAGCCCGGCATCACCATGCGGCCTTCAAGATCAATGACCTCGGTTGTGTCTGTTCTATAGCGTGCGATTTCAGACACGCTGCCGACAGCAAGTATCTTCCCATCTGCGACTGCAATGGCCTGCGCCCAGGGTTGTGAAGCGTCGATCGTATAGATACGGCCATCAGTGAGAATGAGGTCTGCGTGTCGCGTCACTGTCATGCTGATGTTCCCTTTGGGTTCATTATTTGAACCTGCTATTCACTATTAGAGTGCCGCCCGGATTTACATGTGTCAAGATAATTCACACGTTAAATAAAAGGTTGAAGTTTTACTTTCAGCTGCCCCATGAACTGGCAATGGAATACTGGACAAAGCGCGTTTACCCGCGCTCCCGATGGGTTGTCGATTGAACTGCCTTGGATCGGGGCACTTGGAGCCGCCCGAGCCAGCCTGGATTCAAAGTTGAATCCAGGCCGTTTTCAAATCTGTATATTTATCCAGCGCGTGAAGGGATTTGTCGTGACCGTTGCCGGACTGCTTGACGCCTCCAAGCGGGACAGAGTTGTCTGCGCCACCATATGTGTTGACGTGTACGACCCCAGCTCGAATATTGCGAACCATGCGGTGTGCGCGTGACAGACTGGAAGTCCATACCGCTGAAGCGAGGCCATAGCTTGTATCATTGGCGATTTTCAATGCATCGTCTTCCGTGTCAAAGGGGATGATTGCAAGAATGGGTCCAAACACTTCTTCACGGGCCAATGTCATGTCAGGGGTCACATCGAAGACAGTCGGTTGCATGTAATAACCTCCAGTTTCTTCCAGAATGCGATTGCCCCCGGTTCGCAACTGCGCACCTTCCGATAGCGCCTGCGCGGCGAAACCGAGATTTTTGCCTAGCTGCACCTCGCTGGAAATGGCGCCGGCCTCGGTGGCGAGGTCCAATGGGTTGCCAAGTCTCATGGCGCCAGCAATGGCGCTCACGCGTTCTGCAAACTCCTCCGCAATGGAGCGCTCAACCAGCAATCGCGATCCTGCAACGCATACCTGACCCGAATTGCGGAATATTCCGTAAGCGGAGACCTTTGCTGCCCGGTCAAGGTCGGGGGCATCGGCGAATACGATATTCGGCGATTTGCCACCAAGTTCCAGATAGACGCGTTTCAGGTTCGAACGGGCTGAATATTCGAGCAGTTTGCGACCGACATGTCCTGATCCGGTAAAGGCCATCACATCAATATCGCTGTGAAGCCCAAGTGCCTCACCCGTGATCGCGCCTGCACCGGTTACAACATTCAAAACGCCTTCTGGCAACCCGGCTTCAGCGCATAGTTCAGCGAGACGGAGCAGTGTCAGCGACGCACCTTCGGCCGGTTTGAGTATGACTGAATTACCAGCGGCCAAAGCCGGTGCAATTTTCCATGCGCCGATCATCATCGGAAAATTCCAGGGCACGATCGCGGCCACAACACCAATGGGCGTGCGATGGATGAGGCCGAGCACATCTTCTGCAGTTGGGGCGATCTCGCCGTAAACCTTGTCAATGGCTTCCGCATAGTAGCGGAACGTGTTTGCGGCACTCCCCGGTTCAGCTTTGATAGCCATCGAGATCTCGGTGCCGTTGTCGCGTACCCCAAGTACCGCAAGTTCAAGCGCGTGTTTTTCGATCAGTTCGGCGATCTTTAACAACACCTTTTTTCGTTCGGCGGGCGAGGCTCTTGACCAGAGGCCCTTGTCGAAGCTACGGCGAGCAGCCATCACGGCACGATCTACATCGACCGTTCCAGCAGCCGCCAGACTGGTCAGCTGCTGGCCATCGATAGGTGAGATGATCGCCATTGTGGCTTCGTCTACAGCGGACTGCCATCGCCCGTCGATAAACAGCAATTGTGGCGTTATGTTTTGCTGGCCGAGAGCGTCAATCTTGTCTTGCATGGCAAGTTCCTTGAACTGGTAGATGATAAAGCCATTGATGAGTGGTGCAGGTCAGACGATCTGACCTGCACCAAGACGGGCAAAACCGGTTGCATTGTTGGTCCTGAGCCTCATGGCAAGCAACAGCCCGATGATAGCAGCAACAAGTACCAACCCCGGCAGGATAATGGCCATAATGCCGTTGGCACCGGCGATACTGCCGAAATTCAGTGCGATATAAATGACCAGAATGCCAAGGACAGTGCCTGTTATCAGCGGCATAATCCGTGTGGTCATAACGCTATTTTCAAGTCCGGGATGACGGGCAAAGAAGGTTATGATGGCGAAGACGGTGAAGGTCATCAGCAGCATGATTGCCAGGGTGCCGACATTGGTGAGCCAGGAGAAGAGCGCCAGTACCGGGTCCTGTCCTGTGGCAGCGAAAATTGTCACCACAAGCAACGCGATAACCGTCTGCACCAGCGAGCCAATATGGGGGCTCTGATAGAGGGAATGCGTTGTGCCAAGGCGGGCAGGCAGCAAACCTTCGCGACCTGCGACATACATGTAACGGGCAACGCCATTGTGAAAGGCAACGACACCGGCAAACAGGCTGGTAATGAAGAGAAGGTTCATAACCGGTATGATCCAATGGCCGACATATCTTTCTGCAAGACCGAAGAGGAAGGTGGTCGGATCCTGAAGACCCTGCAACTCGCCCACCAGTTTGTCGGCACCCGCACCGTTGACCATGAGCCATGAGGTGAGCATATAAAACAGGCCAATCATCAGCACGGAGATATAGGTTGCACGTGGTACGGTGCGACCTGGATCACGGGCTTCTTCGCTATAGATTGTCGTGGCTTCAAAGCCAATGAAGGCAGCAAAACAGAACAGGATTCCAATGGCGGGTGTGCCGCTCAGAAATGCCGACGGCGTAAAGGGCGTGATGGAAAGACCGCTATCGCCACCGGTGAAGAGAATGGCCATGTCAATGATAAGCACCACGACATATTCGAGCACGACAAGAACTGTCAGCACCCGCGCCGAAAGATCGACACGGCGATAACCGAGCACCGCTACAGCAGCAATACCGATATAGGTCCATGCCCACCAGGGTAGATCAATGCCGAAGCTGGCCAGAAACCCGGCCGTTGCCGCGCCGAAGAGGCCGAACACGCCAATCTGCATGGCATTATAGGCGAGGATTGCGAGAAGGGCGGCGACGCCCCCCATCAATCCGCCCAATCCCTGTGCCGTGAAGGCATAGAATGCTCCGGCATTGCGGATGTGTCTGGCCATCGCAACATAGCCGACAGAAAACATCAAAAGGACAATTGTGACCAGAAGAAAGGCCAGCGGTATGCCCGCACCATTTCCCAGGAGCATGGACAAGGGCACGCCGCCTGCAACGGCGGTCAATGGCGCTGCGGCTGAGACGACGAGAAAAGTTACAGCCGCGACACCGAGGCTGTTTTTACGCAATTGGTTTGCCGATTGGTCGGCTTGCGAAGACGGTTCAGTGGTTGTTGTCATAGTTTTTGTTCCCCAGAATCTTCAATGCACCTCGCTCCTATCGAGGCGGAAGCTATGTGGGCCGTTCGGGCAATTTCTTTTATTTTTCCCAAAGTACGGCGGTTCAATATATGAACCAGTGCTTCAAATATAGACTTGCAAGCGGTCTGGCTTTCTGTCAAGTTATTTCTCATGTTAAGTATCTAAGTCATGTGAAGCGCCCAAAGAGGCGTAGCTGCAAAGCGTGCTGGCAGACCTAGAGCTTGGTATGAGGAGAACGACAATGAGCACTATCAGCAAAGCTTTGGCACTTCTTGATGTCTTGTCGCGGTTGAATGCCGATGCCGGATTGACCGAGATCGCCCAAGCCTGCGGCTATGACAAAGCAACGACGCGCCGTTTTCTGGTCGATCTGGAAAAACACGGGTTTGTCGAGCAGCTTCCAGAAAGCCGTAAATATCGCATTGGGGCAGAGCCTTTACGGTTGGCCCGCATTCGTGAGGCGCGCTATCCGTTTCTCGGTACGGCTCTTTCTTTTGTGAAAGAACTTGCTGAACAGACTGGCGAAACGGTTCATCTGTCCGAATTTTCCAACGGGCGACTTTCCACCATTCATGTTGAAGAATCTCCGCGCGCCCATCGTGTGTTCGTCAATGTGGGTACCATCTTGCCCTACCACGCGACGGCGTCGGGCCTGGCTTATTTGGCCGCCTGTTCAGACGAAGCAATAAATGTAGCTTTGTCGGAAGCATTGGAAACCTACACGGAATTCACGGTTGTTGATGCTCTGGGTGTACGGCGCCTTTTGAGAGAAACACGCATAAAAGGGTTTTCTGTCAACCGACAGGGCATGGAAACCGGCGTGGTCAGTACGTCGGCAGCGATTCTGGCTCCAACCGGCTCTCCGGTCGGCTGCGTAACTGTGGCAGCGCCGCTCGTCAGAGCAGACGATGCGGTGGTCCAACAGCATGGAGCCGCAGCATTACATACGGCCGAAGCGATCGCTGCTGCGCTGTTCGGCGAACGTCGTCATGCAGGTCTCTCCGGCCATATGAAGAGGAACGGCTGATGCGTGTGAATGCCAGTTCCCCCCGGATTATCGTCATTGGCACCGGAGATACCAAAAGCGACGAACTTCTGTTCATGGCTGGGATCATCGAAGATGCAGGCGGCATTCCTGTAATGATCGATGTCAGTATTCTGGGAAACCCTACCTATACACCGGATCACTCCAAGCATGATGTGGCGCAGGCCGCAGACACGACTATACAAGCGATTATCGATAGTGGTGATGAAAACAGTGCCATGGCTTTGATGGCTGAAGGTGCAACCCGCTTGGTTCGCGAGCTCTCTGCTATGGGGCAGGTAGACGGAATGATTGCGCTCGGCGGATCGCTAGGCACTGATCTCGCCCTCGATATCGCTGCCATCCTACCGCTTGGTGTGCCGAAATTCATTGTTTCTACAATCGCCTATTCTCATCTTCTTCCACCTGAACGCATCGCGCCGGATTTGATGATGATCTTGTGGGCTGGTGGCCTATATGGATTGAACCCTATCTGCCGGTCAGTTTTGTCACAGGCCTGTGGTGCGGTGGTTGGTGCAGCGAAGATGACGGAAAAGCCCAATGGCAATCGGCCATTGATCGGGATGACGTCGCTTGGTTCGTCCTGTCTGAAATATATGCGCTTTCTAAAGCCGGAACTCGAAAAGCGAGGCTATGACGTCGCGATCTTTCATGCGACGGGCATGGGCGGACGGGCTTTTGAAGCGGTGGCCGCGCAGGGTGGCTTTGTTGCAGTATTTGATTTTTGCATACAGGAAGTAACCAATGCGCATAGCGGATCTGTTGTAACGTCAGGACCGGATCGGATGGAAAATGCCGGTCGCGCCGGAATCCCCCAGATTGTCGCACCAGGCGCCGTCGATATGGTTGACGTTCCAGCGTGGCAGCGAGCGCCGAAGGCATTCGACGGTCGTCCTTATCATGCTCATAACCGGTTGATCGCTTCGGTTACAGTGGCACCGGAACAGCGGCGGGAAGTGGCCCGTGTCATTGCCGCCAAGCTTGAAAGTGCTGTGGCTCCGGTTGCTTTTATGCTGCCCTCTGGTGGCGTTCAGGAATGGGACCGTCATGGCGAACCCCTATATGAGCCGGAGGCACTCGGGGCATTTCTGGATGAGATGCGCAAGGTCGCACCGGCAGCGGTGGCTCTCGAAGAAGTGGACGCACATATAAATACCCCCGATTTTGCGGCGAGAGCACTGGAAGTCTTCGATCGTTGGGTCGAGCAAGGCATCGTTATGAAAGGCAATGCTGCATGAACAAAGCCCTCATTCTCGATTTCGGTGGCGTGGTGACGCGGACTTTGTTTGAGACCCATGACGTGACCGAAAGGGCGCTCGGCCTTGCGCCGGGAACGCTGAGCTGGCGTGGGCCGTTTGATATTGCAACCGATCCCCTGTGGGCATCGATGCAGGCGCGGGAGATTACCGAGCGCGACTATTGGCAAATACGCACGCGAGAGGTTGGCGCATTGCTTGGTGAAGACTGGACGGAGATGAAGACATTCGTTCGACGGGCGCGCGGTGCCGAGCCTGATCTGGTTTTGCGCCCTGAAGCTCGTGAAAGCATTGTCAAGGCGAAGCAGGCAGGCATCAAACTCGCCATATTGTCAAACGAACTCGACCTTTTTTACGGTGTCGAATTTCGCAAACGTTTTCCGTTGATCGAGCTTTTCGATGTGATCGTAGATGCAACCTACACCAAGGTTCTGAAGCCCGATCCGCGCGCCTATGAACAGGTGCTGGCCGAGCTGAATATAGACCGCGCCGATTGCGTGTTCGTTGATGATCAGAAGAAGAATATTGAGGGAGCGGAAGCCGTCGGTCTCCCCCATGTACATTTCGATGTGACCCGGCCCGCGGAAGCCTATGCGCGAGCACTCACCATGCTTGGAATATAAGAGGATATCTATGCGCGACTCCAATTTTCTGATCGAAAACAATGCCCGCCACCTCTGGCATCCCATGGCGCATCCTGCTGAGATGCAGGCCAAGCCGCCTCGCATCATCAATTCGGGCGAAGGCGTGGAAGTGGTGGATATCCACGGCAAGAAGGTGCTGGATGCTGTCGGGGGGCTTTGGAACGTCAATCTTGGCTATTCCTGTGAACCGGTGAAAAAGGCGATCCAAGACCAGCTCAACGAATTACCTTATTACTCGACTTTCCGCGGTACGACGAACTCACCGCTGATCGAACTGTCTTATGAACTGGCTGAATTCTTCAAACCAGACGGCTTGAGCCGCTCATTCTTCACATCGGGCGGCTCTGACTCGGTCGAAACGGCACTGCGTCTGGCCCGACAGTATCACAAGATCAACGGGCAGCCGGAGCGCACCAAGTTCTTTGCCTTGAAGAAGGGTTATCACGGCACGCATTTCGGCGGTGCATCGGTCAACGGAAATGCCAATTTCCGTCGGAACTATGAACCGCTGTTGCTAGGTGTGTTCCATCTCGCGGCGCCGTATCCGTACCGTAATCCGTTCAATATGACGGATCCTTCGGAACTCGCTGCTGCAATTGCGCGGCAGTTCGAAGACGAGATTACATTTCAGGGGGCGGATACGATTGCCGCTTTCATCATGGAACCCGTGCTGGGAGCAGGTGGCGTTATTGTGCCACATGAGAGCTTCATGCCTGCGATGCGGGAGATCTGTGACCGGCACGGTATTCTGCTGATTGCCGACGAAGTCATTTGTGCATTCGGTCGTACCGGCGCATGGACCGGCTCACGTGGATGGGGCGTGAAGCCTGACATGATGACCACCGCCAAGGCCATTACCAACGGCTATTTTCCTTTTGGAGCCGTGATGATTTCTGACAAGGTGGCTAGCGTCTTCGAAAATAACAAAGATTCCTTCGGCGCTATCGGCCATGGTTATACCTATTCCGGTCACCCGGTTGGGGCGGCAGCAGCACTGGCAACGCTGAAGGAAACGGCGCGGATCAATACTGCCGCCAATGCAGCGGTGCGTGGAGCGGAGTTGCTGGCGGGACTTGAGGGGCTAAAGTTGAAACATGAGCTGGTCGGCGACGTGCGCGGTCGGGGTCTCATGGCGGCGCTGGAGCTTGTTTCCAGCCGCACGAAGAAAACTGCCGCCTCAAAGGATATTGTACAGAAGGTATATGAAGTGGCCTATGATGAAGGTGTTATGGTGCGTACGTCGGGTGCCAATGTCATTATTTCACCACCACTCATCATTTCTGCCAAGGATGTAAGCCGTATTGTTTCTGCACTGGATGCAGGTCTGACCGCTGCGAAAGGTCAATGAGATGAGTGGAACACGAGACCTGCTCGCGCGACGCGAGAAGTTGCTTGGGCGTAACATGTCACTCTTCTACAACGACCCGGTACATCTGGTGAAGGGTGAGGGGGTTTGGCTGTGGGACGCCGACGGTCGGCAATATCTCGATTGCTACAACAATGTACCACATGTCGGTCATTGCCATCCGCGTGTTGTCGAGGCGATTTATCGGCAGGCCTCGACGCTCAACACCCATACACGCTATCTGCATGAAGGCATTCTCGACTACGTCGACCGACTGACCGCGACCTTTGACCCGAGCCTCGACACGGCGATCCTGACCTGCACCGGTAGTGAGGCGAATGATGTGGCGCTGCGCATGGCGCAGGCCGTGACCGGCAAAACCGGTGTCATCGCAACTGACTTTACCTATCACGGCAACACGACTGCCGTATCGCAACTGTCCACCCGGATGCCGCCGGTTGGCGGTTACGGCGGACATGTCCGTCATGTTCCGGCACCGGATGCTTATCGTCCCCTCGGCGGAGAGCCGGATGAGGCCTTTGCGAAGGCATGGGCCTATCAGGTGGAGCAAGCCATTGCGTCATTGCAGGAAAGTCCTTTTGGCTTTTCGGCACTGATTATAGATCCGTTTTTTGCCAATGAAGGGTTTCCCGATCTGCCTGACGGTTTTCTCGCATCTGCCGTTGCAGCGGTAAGAAAGGCCGGAGGTCTGGTTATCGCTGACGAGGTACAGCCTGGTTTTGGCCGCACGGGTACGCATATGTGGGGGCATCAGAAGGCGGGCATCGTGCCTGATGTTGTGACGCTCGGTAAGCCGATGGCTAACGGGCATCCTGTCGGCGCCGTGGTTGCGGGTTCTGACACGCTGAACGCTTTTCGCAAGGCTTTTCGCTATTTCAACACCTTTGGCGGTAATCCGGTATCTTGCGCAGCGGCCATGGCGGTCCTCGATGTAGTGGAAGACGAACAACTTCAGGCCAACGCATGTGTCATCGGAGCCTATGCTCGACAGGGACTTCAAAAGCTGGCCGAGAAACATGCTCTCATCGGTAATGTCCGTGGCAGTGGTTTGTTTTTCGGTGCGGAACTGGTGCTTGATCGCCAGGAAAAGACCCCGGCTGTGGAAGTCGCGACACGGGTCATCAATGAAATGCGTCAGCGCGGCGTGTTGATGGGCAAACTGGGGATACACCAGAACGTCACCAAGATCCGGCCACCTCTGCCGTTTTCGAAAGAAAACGCCGATTTGATGCTCTCGGCTCTCGATGATGTTCTGAGCGGACTGTGAACTATGGCTGATATGATAGAGGCGTTGACCAAGCGGGCGGCGGTCGCCGCCGCGCACTGGCACTTGCCAGATCAGACGCCGCAATTACTGAAATATCGCGAGAATGCGGTATTCAAAGTTATTCTCCCAAATGGTGATCCCGCAGCATTGCGTTTGCATCGTCCTGGCTATCATTCACGTCAGGCGCTTGTGTCGGAGCTGGACTGGATGGCTGATCTCGGTAAATGCGGGATCACAGTGCCGCAACCACTTCTGTCATCAGTGGGCGAACTGCTTGTCGATTTGCCCGTGAATGGTAGCCTGACGCAATATGCCGATCTCATAGGCTGGGTTGAGGGCGAACCGCTTGGGGAAAGCGGCGTACCGCTCATGCGCCAAGGGAGAGACATGCGGGATGTGTTTCGCGCCATAGGCTCAGAAATGGCACGAATGCATGAGGCTGCTGACAGGTTTGACCGACCGAAGAATTTTGAGCGCCCCGCCTGGGATGTTTCGGGATTATTGGGCGAAACGCCATTTTGGGGACGCTTTTGGGATTGCGCTGCGGTGGATGATAGTGACCGCACATATTTGACCGCACTGCGGGAAACTCTGTTGATACAGCTGGCCGGGCTGGCTCCGGCGATTGATTACGGGCTTATCCATGCTGATCTGGTCCGCGAGAATGTTTTTATTCAAAACGTGTCTGTCGCGTTTATCGATTTTGATGATTGCGGCTTCGGCTTCCGCTTGTTCGATCTGGCGACAGTGCTGTTGAGAAACAGACACGAAGCTGATTATGACGATCTATGTGCCGGTCTGCTTGAAGGATACGCAACTTTTCGGCCGCAAATGATCGGCGAATTTGTGCATCTGCCGCTTTTTCTGCTGCTACGTGCTTTGACCTATGTTGGTTGGGCAGCAACGCGGCAGGAGCTACCGGACAATGTTGAACGCCTGAAGCGTTATATTGCCGATGTTCGGGCGCTGGCCACGGGCTACCGCCATTTTTCATCTCCCAAATAGGGTGGGTGTTGGCTCCCACTTTAGGAAACATCGGAGACATGAAAAACGCATATCGGGGTCAGAACAAGATCTATTCGCGCCATCCAAAAGCGGTGCTGATCGCTTTTGTCGTTTTCAGGAGTTCAGGAAGGTGACCTTGAAGGACATCAATATTGATCTGAGTCCGGAAGGAGGTAATGGAAACTGCCCCGACCACGGAGTCGGAATGATCGCGAACAGGCGCCGCGATACAGTTGGATAAAGAGTCAAATTCGCCATCGTCAAATGCCCACCCCCGCTCTCGAACCTGCTCAAGGACCCGATTATACGTGTCGATGTCGGTGAGTGTTCTGTCGGTATGGCGGCTGAAGTTCGCACGGGCGAGAATGCGCTGTTTCTGCGCCTCCGGTAAAAAGGCAAGTATCGCCTTGGCAACACCCGCGGTATTGACGACGACATCGCCACCAATCACAGTGTTGAGGACGATGGATTCGCGCGGTTCAATTTTATCGACATAAGTAATGCGGTCGTGATTGGGTACCGCGAACTGAATTGTAAGCCGTAGCTTTGTTCCAAGCTCGTCCAAATAGGGGTGTGCGATGGAACGCAGATCAAAATTCTCCATCGCAGAGCGCGCAAGCGCAGCCAAACGAAAACCTGTGCCAAAGACGCCAGGTGATGTCTGGCGAACAAAACCGGCGTCTTGGAGCGTCAGCAGGGTTCGCAAAACCGTAGTTCTGTGCACGCCCATAAGTGCTGCAATGTCGACAGCCGTCCTTGGCGACAAGCTGCAAAGTTCCAGAATCTCAATAGCGCGCGATACGGTAGTGCTCATGCATTTTATCTAACCGTTCTTTCCGCTCCAGTCACGCCAATACGCAAGATCGCATTTGCAAATCTTCGCGTGTCCCCGGTAACGATGCACAAAGCCGTGTCTGCGGAACGCGTTAAAGCAACAAAGGATGCGCGGTCGATCGTTTGGCGCTCGATCTGAGACGGCAGAACCATAGCCACTTCATCGGCAACTGCGGCTAGCGCAGGTTCGGACGGGGTCATGGTCGTGAGCGCTTCGATGGCAACGGCCTGCGAGATTAACTCGACAACTTCAGGAACAAGCGGGCTTCCAGACCGCAGTGCAGCATGCACGATGGTTGCCTTGTCGTTTAGGGCTGTGGCGGCAGCGAAATGGGCATCTGTGACAATGACGAGCGATTTATGTCCTGCCGAGGCAAGAGCCGACAGGACATGAGGATGAATGATTGGAAATCTGAGCATCAGCTGAAATGTTGTCCACCGTTGATATCGATTACAGTGCCGGTGACAAAGGCCGCCCCCGGTGATGTCAGCCAGCTAACGGCTGAGGCAACATCGGCAGGCACGCCGGCACGTCCGACCGGTATCGTTGTAATCGTTGTCCGTTTGGAATCTTCAGTGGTGAACGTGTCGTGAAAGGGTGTTGCTTCGATAAATCCGGGAGCGACCGCATTAACCGTTATACCCTGATCGGCGACTTCCTTGGAAAGACCGCGCGTGAAACCGAAAAGTGCGGCCTTTGCCGTACCATAGGCTGTTGCACCGGCGTGGCCGCCCGTCCGTCCAGCGAGAGAAGCCACGATGACAATGCGGCCATCTTTATTCATGATTGGCAGAAGGCGTTTCGTTAAAAGGAATACGGTGTCCACATTCAGTGCCTGAACCTTACGAAACAATTCGTAGGGCATTTCTTCGATGCTGGAACGCTGCACCAGGCCACCGGCATTGTGAACGAGAATATCGATGTGCCCGATCTGGCTCTCGATCAGATCCCCGAATTTGTTCACCTCTTCTTCGATGGTCAAATCGACAGGAAGTGCCAATGGTGCTTTTTGTGCGGCGTTTACAAGTCTTGCCAGAGCGTCGGGCGAAGGCTGGTGGCTTCGATATGTCAGGATGACGTGCGCACCGCGTTTCGCAAGGTCTTCCGCTATGGCTGCTCCTATGCCTACACCGCCGCCCGTTACAAGGGCGGTCTTTCCGCTCAGCTCCAAATTGCTCATTGAGCTTTCTCCTTCGTTGTCATTATTGCTGGGATTTTGCGGCAAGGGATGTGTTCCCTTCCGGTCGGCGGTGTGCATATGCGAACGTGGCGAGAGCCGTTATTGCTAGTGAGCACGCGAGAAAAAGAAGCCCTGCTTTTGTGGAGCCGGTGAGGTCCGTCAACCAGCCGACAACAAATGGCGAAACGAAACCGCCAATATTGCCAATCGAATTGACAAGACCGATGCTAGCTGCAGCTGCGGCACCGCTGAAGAGGCTAGCAGGCATGGAAAGCATCGGGCCGATTGCGGTGAAAATGCCCATGGCAGCGACCGAAAGTAACGCCAGTGCAATCACGGCATTTACGCTCAGGGCATATCCGGCGCCCAACCGCCCGATGGAAGCAACCAAAAGGCTGATTGAGACATGGGCAGCACGTTTTCCGGTTCGGTCCGCGCGCCGGCTCCACCAGATGATGACGAGCGCGCCAGCCAGATAAGGAATCGAAACAATCAAGCCGCGATGAAAATCGCTGAACTGTCCCATTTCGCCGACAATTGTGGGTAGCCAGAACCCAAGGCCATATATGCCGAGCACCATGCCAAAATTGAGCAGTGCGTAAACGATGGCGCGAGGGTCCTTGAGTGCACCCCAAAACGAATGGTTGCGACCGGAACTGAGATCTGCACAGTCGCGTTCAATCGCATTCTGAAGCGCCTGCCTCTGCTCCACTGTCAACCATTTTGCTTCAGATGGCCTGTCCGTTAAAAGGAACGGTGTCAGAAACCCGAGCACCACAGCTGGCAGGCCTTCCACAAGGTACATCCATTGCCAGCCATGCAAACCTCCAATCCCGTCCATCTCAAGCAAAAGACCGGACAAAGGTGCGCCGAGCATGTTGGCAACAGGCTGAGCCAATACAAAAACACCAAGCATGGCAGCCCGCATTCGCACTGGGAACCAAAGCGTGAAATAGAAAACGACCGCAGGAAAAAAGCCTGCCTCGGCGACACCGAGCAAAAACCGCACGATGTAAAATGAGGTGGTGTCCGTTACTAAGGCCATTGCCATGGCCAGCAGTCCCCAGGGGATAAGTATACGGGCGATCCATTTGCGTGCGCCGAACCGGTACATGCCTGCATTGCTTGGGATTTCGAACAGCGTGTAACCGATAAAGAACAGGCCGGCGCCTAGGCCGAAAACAGTTGAGGAGAAGCCAAGCTCGGCACTCATCTGTTCCTTTGCAAAGGCGACGTTGTTTCGATCAAGATATGCAACGAAATAGAGCAGGACGATAAGCGGCAGCAATCGCCACTTTACCCGGTTCAGCGCCGATTCCAGCGCCTCTTTTTCATTCAACACCTGCAACATGAACCTCCCTTTCATGATTTGGATTTGGAGGTGTGTTACAATATTTGCACATCATGTGCAATATATGCACAAAAGAAACCTAATGGCTGCTGAAAGTGGCGCGAGTTCAGGTGAAAATGGTGCTTTAGCGAAAGCGACCCGCTGGTTTGCGCCAATGGGAAATGTTGCAAAGCGACGGTTAGGGCGAAATGTGGCTTACCGCAGGACGCAATTGTGCAGCGAGCGGTGAGAGTTTTTTCGAGGAAAAGCGGTGCGGTGAGGCAATATTGTCTTGTTGCTTTCGCACCCTGTAAACGAGTTCGCTGTCGTCGAGCGTTATGCTGGCAACGGCCTGCGCTTTGAAGCCGGACATGAAACCTATCCGGCGTGTGGTGCGTCGGTGGTCCTGCATAATGGTATTGTTCATCTACTTGCTGGAGCGGATAGCAATGGACTTTCCATCCAATCGCAGGCGACTTTCAGCACTGCATCTCAGAACGGCCATATCATCGATCTGTCTGCCGTCGATGGCACGATACAGATACGTCCATGGGCCTTTGACCTCTACATAGGTCTCGTCCAGATTCCATTTTCACTCAACTTGCCGCTTACTATGATGGAAGCGCCCAAGTAATTTGAGGCTGAAATGCATAGCACAACGACGCACTCTCAAACGGCCGATAGCAATACCGCGCTCGGTCATTGTCTCTTTCAAATCACGCAGGCTTAGATTGCAGGCAAGATACTACCATACACAGAGAGGGATGACGGATTTGTCGAGATGGCGACTTTAAACATTCAAAATACCCAGCTTCCGAAAAGCTGGAATGCGACTACCGTCGTCCTTGACTAAAGTTCGCAGCAAAACCAGCGGTCGCGGAGTATCTCAGCTTCAACCGTCTTCGCTTTGCGTTGTGAAAGAAAGCGGGGCCGGTGGAGTTGATGGGCAACATTCCCAAGTGAGATAGCAGCAATATTCTAGGATAATTCCACGGCGAAGGTTTTGAGGGTTGCTATAAAATCTTGGAGAGCTTTCTTTGAATCGCGATTTCGACGGGCAATTGCCAGTTCCCATACTAGATCAGTTGGTAAATCCCGGATGTCTCGAAAGACCACGCCATCTATGCGCATGGTACGCGCACCGGACGGTATCAGTGCGACGCCCAACTGCGCGGCGACCAGACTGAGGATTGTGTGCATCTGTCGCGCTTCCTGAACGATATCCGGCAGGAAACCTGCGTTCCTGCAAGCCTGGGTGATGCGGGCATGCAGGACTGGCCCTTGGCTATAGGGAAACATGATGAATCGGCGCGATGCCAGATCGCTTAGTGATACGCTTCCTGCACGAGCCAAATCATCACTTTCAGGAACAGCAACAATGAATCTATCGCGGAAAATAGTTTCCACATGGAGTTCACGTTCGCTGGCGGTTGGAGGGTGAACAAACCCAAGATCAACATTTCCCTCGACGATGTCGGATAGTTGAGCGTCAGTGGGCCTCTCGTCAAGCCGTATGGCCACTTTCGGGTGGGCTCGGGTGAACCGTCGCAGGGTTTCGGGAAGAAGATGGTAAAGCGCTGCCGAAACAAAGGTGATTGAGAGTTCCGCAACCGCTGCCGATGCAGCTCGACGCGCGATCCGGACGGCTTCGTCGGCTTGCAACAATGTCTTTCGTGCTTCAATCAGGAATATTGCTCCCGCAGGCGTCAGTTCCACATGTCGGCGCGTTCGTTCAAAAAGCGAAAAGCCCAAATCCGCCTCCAGCCGTTTGATGGACTGACTGAGCGGGGGTTGCGCCATGTGTAGACGAATGGCTGCGCGACCAAAATGCAACTCTTCGGCCACAGCCACAAAGTGGCGGAGATGATGCAGGTCAAGTGTCATATCACCAGCATCTTAATACAGCGAACATTGATATTTGAAGTCCTTCTTTGGTCGCGACATTTTTTTGGCAAATAGAGCGTAGCGTTCTGTCGACTGACAAAAGTAGCAAGGGATCTGACGATGAAACAACTCGCGTTCGCCTCCGCAATGGGTCTTGCAACGACCTTATGCAATCCAGCATCAGCTGAAATCCAGCGGCAGGACTTTCGTGTTACCGCTGCGCCGGGCATTGAAATTGCCGTCCGGGAAGTCCGTGAGACACGAATTGTGGCCAACAAGACCCCGGTTATTCTTCTTCACGGTGCACGCGTGCCGGGAATTGCTTCTTTCGATTTGCCCGTAGAAGGTGGGTCGCTGGCCGCAAATCTCGCACGTGCCGGTCACCTTGTTTTTGTCATGGACGCTAGTGGCTACGGTGGATCGAGCCGACCGGGACAAGACGGGGATAATAAAGGATTGCCGCTTTCAAGTTCATTCGAGGTGGTGCGGGATATTCTGGCGGTCAATGACAGCGTCACATTCAGAACAGGGGCAAGGCAAATCGCGCTTCTGGGTTGGGCCACGGGTGGTCACTGGGCAGGCATGTATGCCTCCCTTTATCCCGGGCGGGTCAGCCATTTGGTTATGCTGAACAGCCTCTATGGCGCAACGTCCGGACATCCAACACTTGGATCGACGGGTGAAAATGCCGATCCGTCGGATCACGGTCGTTTTAACGTCGATAAATTCGGCGCTTTTCGTTTAAATACAGCTGGCTCGCTCATGTCCGCCTGGGACAAATCCATTCCATTTGACGATAAGTCAATCTGGCGGGATCCGATAGTGGCAGCAGCTTATCAGGGAGCTGCTTTAGCGTCTGATCCAGCGTCTTCTTCACGAACGCCCCCTGCTTTTCGTGCGCCGTCCGGCGCAATGGAAGATAGTTTTTACCTGGCAAATGGCCGACAGCTTTGGGATGCGGCATCGATCACTGCGCGGGTGTTAATTATTCGATCCGAGAATGATTTTTGGAGCAGACCTGCCGATGCGACGAGCCTTGCCGAACGATTGGTCAGGGCGAAGGACGTTCAAAGCGTCACCATTCCAGAAGCCACGCATTTCGTCCATCTCGATCGCGGAGATAAAGGACGCAACCTTTTTCTGGCCGAAGTGGAGCGCTTTTTGTCCGCAACCGCTCCGCAATGATCGACAAAGCAAGGGAACCAACGATGTTAAAGATCATTCTTTTCGGCCTTGTCGCATTCGCTGTAGCAAGTTCAGTCGCTTCCGCCAGTTCTGACGATGGCACAAGCCCGATAGCTTCAGCCACGGCCAAACGTGTCATCCTGTTTGGTATTGACGGGCTTGCCGCCGCAGCGCCTGAACGCATAGCAATGCCGACATTCAATGCACTAGGCCGTGCACTCATAAATAGGCTAGCTATTTGAATGGATTAGTTATTGAAAGGCCTCGGATTTGGAGGTCTTTGATGTCACGTCGCCGCTAT
>NZ_JACGXB010000016.1:0-123354 GCF_014138065.1 Ochrobactrum sp. P6BSIII
GTGCCCACCACATCATTGGTGTCGGACGGATTGATGTTGGCAGTGCCGTCACCGCCAACCCACTCGCCAGCGATCAGATTCTGATGAATTGTCATGTCAGTCGCCCTTTCAAAATCAGATCAAGCCGCGCGATGCGAGATTGCGCATCAGATGCGACGAGCCGAACCGCCATGGGCTGCATTCGGTCGACAGACGCACCGTATTGGTCAGCGCGCCAAGCTGCGGGTTGGAGATCGTGACCACATCCCCGATCTTGTGCGTAAAGCCCTGCCCCGGCGTGTCACGGTCTTCGACCGGCGCAAACAATGTTCCCATGAACAGCACGAAACCATCCGGATACTGATGGTGCTTGCCGATGGTCTGCGCAACCAGATCCAGCGGATCACGGCTGATTTCCTTCATGGTGCTGCGGCCATTGAGAACATAGCCATCCGGTCCTTCGACCTTCAGCGCCAGTTCCGCCGAGCGCACATCTTCCATCGAATAGGTTTCGTCGAACAGGCGGATGAAAGGGCCAACCGAACAGGACGCATTGTTATCCTTGGCCTTGCCGAGCAGCAGGGCTGAACGGCCTTCAACGTCACGCAGGTTCACGTCATTGCCGAGCGTCGCGCCCTTGACCTGGCCCTGGCTGTTGACCGCCAGCACCACTTCCGGCTCGGGGTTGTTCCAGGTGGAAATCGGATGCAGGCCAACCTCGGCACCATGGCCGACCGCCGACATGGGCTGGCTCTTGGTGAAGACTTCCGCATCGGGGCCGATACCGACTTCGAGATACTGCGACCAGACGCCTTCTTCGATCAACGCCGCCTTGACGCGGGCCGCCTCTTCCGAGCCTGCCTTGAGGTTGCGCAGGCTGTCGCCAACGATTGCACCCACGCGCTCGCGGATTTTCAAAGCGAGATCGGGATTACCGGCAGCGCGTTCCTCGATCACGCGCTCGATCATGGAGCGGGCGAAGGTAACGCCGCAGGCCTTGATCGACTGCAGGTCGTTCGGCGCCAGAAGGTGCAGGGTGTTTTCATCGCCGGGTTTGCCTGCAAAAAGCGTTTCGAGCGAACCGATATCCTGTCCGGCGGTTGCGCGTACATGAGCCAGCGCATCGTCAAGTTCAAGCAGGTCGCGCATCGTCGGTGCAGCTTTGGTGGTAATGTCGATGACGCGCCCTTCGCGCAAAGTCACCAGAACCGGCCCCTTGGCCGTCGGGCACCATGCTCGCCCAACAAATGTTCCCGAGGCGAAAGTTTCATTGCTGCTCACGTTAAATGCTCCTCACTATCTGAGTTGGTTCAATGGGCGTCGAAGGCCATGGTCAGGATATTGCTTTCAGTCATTTCATTTCTATTGAGGATCCCTACCAATTGCCCTTTCGACAAAACGGCGACGCGGTCACACAGCGCAAGAATCTCAGGGATTTCTGAAGACGCCACGATCGCCGTCAAGCCATCGGTGACCTGCTGCATGATGATTTCATAAATTTCCGCCTTAGCGCCAACATCGACACCGTGTGTAGGCTCATCGAGCAGAAGCAAAAGTGGTTTGCTCATCAGGGCGCGGGCGAATATCACCTTTTGCTGATTACCACCCGACAACGTGGAAATTGGTTGACTATCGCTTTCCATCCGGATGCCAAGCATTTTGCGATAGCGCGCCAACCGTTCCGCATCCGCCTTTCTGTCTGAAACCGGACCCCGCGCATAAAGGCGCAGACTTGAAATAGCTGCATTATCGAGCACTGAATGCTGAGGCAAAATACCCGCAATTTTGCGCCCTTCAGGCACCAGCGCTATACCCTTTTTTACCGCCTGACTCGGATCGGATACGATGAGCGGCTTGCCAAACATGTCAATTTCACCACCCGCAAGCCGACGAGCTCCGTGAATGAGCTCGATAAGTTCTGTGCGGCCTGCCCCCACCAACCCAAAGAGGCCAAGCACCTCGCCTTCGCTCACTTCAAGATCGAGGGAGCGGATCAAGGTCCCATCGCTGACATTCTTCAGGGACAAGGCCGTGGTGTCATGGCTCACAGCATGATTACGGCGGGCGAAAAGCGCCGGCTTGCCCGTCATGTCGGCAATCAATTGTTCACGTGACGTGTCAGCCGGACGCCTTTCACTGACGATAGCGCCATTTCTAAGCACGACCATACGATCACATAGCGACAACGCCTCTTCAAGCCTATGGGTGATGAAGACGATCGCCGCACCTTGCGCGCGCGCTGCTTTTACGTAGTCACAAAAGCTTTCGACCTCGTGTGGGGTCAACGAAGACGTCGGTTCATCGAGGATGAGAAGTCGAGGATCACGCGCCGCAGCTTTCGCAATCTCGACCAGCTGCTGCTCGCCAGCGCGTAGACCGGAAGCCAAGCGCTTCGGATCAATGTGACCAGCACCGACCCTGGCGAGAATATGATGCGCCTTGTCCACCATTTCCGCAAAATCAACAAAACCGAACGCGTTTTTGGGCATGCGTCCAAGGTGGAGGTTCTCAGCAACGCTGAGAGCTCCCACCACCGAAAGCTCTTGATGAACAAAACTCACCCCTGCCTTGATGCCATCGGCGACATTGCGATATGTGATCGCGGTCCCATCGATCTCGATCGATCCCGCGTCAGCCGCGAGACCTCCAGAGAGGATATGCATGAGCGTCGACTTGCCAGCACCATTTTCGCCCAGCAAGCCGACGATCTCGCCGGCTCGAAGATCGAGGTCTACGGCATGAAGCACCTTATTGCCAGAAAAGCTCTTGGCAACGCCGCACACTCTCATAACCGTTTCTCGCGTGTCCGAAGGGCGCCGCGTGTCCGCTTTGTGTGAGGACAAGCTATTTGACATTGTCAGGCGTCAACAAATTGCCAGCGACGGGGATCACTTTGGAAGGCGGCTCATGACCCGAGACCAAGAAATTATAAAGATAAACACTGGCGTCGAGAGCTTGCTGATAAGGAGCCTGATCGAGAAGGCCAACCATTTCGCCTGTCTTGAGATATTGTATATTATCCGGCGTGTGATCAAATCCAACAACGCCAACCTTTCCTGTCAGGTTCAAATCCTTAACTGCCTTGGCGGCGCCAAACGGGCCCCCGGCCGTGACATATACCATCTTCAAGTCGGGATTTGCCGTGCTCATGTCCTGCAACAATGAATAGGCGGCCTCTGCCTTGTCCTTGTTCTCAAAGGGTCCCAGAATCTGAATTTCCGGGGCTTTTGCCTTGATATAATCAAGCGCGCCAGCCATACGCTGGTTGTGCTGCGTTGCCCCGAAGTAACCGGTGATGACACCAAGTTTGCCTTGACCATTCATCTTTTTGACGATGAATTCACCAATCTGCTCGCCAGCCGACTTCGCATTCTGCCCGATAAAAGCGAGACGCTTGGAAGGCGTCGCCCCTTCGGCAACAATAGTGAAAACCGGCACGCCAGCATCTGACGCCTCGTTGATGATCCGCGCCGTGCCGTCGAATATCGGCACCACGACAATACCGTCATACTGTTTGGCGAGCGCACCCTCGACACCCGAAACAACTGCCTCCGCCGACAGTTCGCTGCCCAAATCGATGAAATCCACTTTCGCGTTAAAGTTCGATAGATAGTCGTTCGCCGCCCCGGCTCCTTCGGTCACCGGCGTCCAGAAAGGATTGTTCTGGAACGAAAGAAATGCGATCCTGATTGGACCTTTGGTGTTTTCTACAGCCGCGACCGTTCCTCCTTTTGGTGGTTCTGCAGCATGAGAGGGTAAAGCCAAAAGAGCCGCGGTCAGCGCGGCCATGGTGAATGTTCGGATTCTGTCCCAATACATCTAAATTCCTCCTCCAATCGTTATTTATTCGTCTTCATTGCCACGTGTTAAACCATCGATACCAACGGCAAGGATAATAACCAGGCCCTTGGTGACAACCTGCCAGTAGGCGGCGACACCAAGGAGCACAAAAGCATTGTTAAGAAGCGCCATAAGCAGAGCTCCAATTACGACGCCAATGATAGAGCCGCGTCCGCCCGACAGCGCGGTTCCCCCCAGAATAACAGCCGCAATGACATCGAGTTCGTATCCAATCCCCAGATTTGGATCGGCGCTTGCTAGATTGCCTGACAAAATCAAACCGCCGAGCCCGGCGAGAAATCCACAAATGGTGAAAACAACCAAGCGCGTTGCCTTGATGTTGACGCCGGCAAGACGGGCGGCTTTGGGATTATCGCCAATGGCGTAAATCTCGCGTCCAATAACGGTATAGGTGACAAATACATGGACGACGATTGCGAGCACGATCATTAGCAAAAAGGACACAGGAATACCGAGCAAGCGGCCAGCACCAACAAATTCTGCCAAGCCGCCAATCGGCACGGGAATTCCACCCGTCAACAGCAAGGCCAAACCGCGTCCGATTGACAAGACACCCAATGTTGCAATGAAGGGATTAATCTTGAAACGGGTGTAAAGAGCGCCGTTTATAGCGCCGCAAGCCACACCGGTCAAAAGCCCCGCCGCCAGACCCACGCTCTCATAACCGGTATCGCGTATCGCAATTGCAGCAACGACCGCTGACAGACCAATGACCGAACCGACGGATAGATCGATGCCGCGCGCGATGATCACCAGCGCCTGACCGAGCGCGACTATGGCGACGACCGATGCCTGCCGCCCGACATTCAGCAAGTTTCGAGGCGACAAAAAATAGTCGCTCGCGATCGCCAGATAGATTGCGACAGCAATCAGCATGAGCAGAACCGACGCTTCACGATAGCGCGCAAGCTTCCTCACGAACTGCATGTTTTCTCCCCTTTGTTGATTGCGTCTTTGTTCAATGTCGCGAGATCAACGGGTGTACGCACTATTGGCTTCCGGTTCAGGCGCCGAGCGGTCGAGACTGGATCGCGCATCAAGCTCGCGGGCCTTGTTCACCCACAGAACCGAAACAAGCGTGATGAGACAGTAAAGTGCTGTAATCACAGCGACTGGCCAGACAGAACCATACCAGCCAACAAGCGCCGTCGCGACCAATGGGAGAGGGCCAACGAAGATGGCGCCGGTGACCTCGCGCGCGAAGGCGATCGCGCTATAGCGCACTTCTGTTGGGAATATGTCGCAATAAAACGCAGGTTGAACGCCAAACGACGACCTGGCACCGATAGCATGACCAATGATAATCAGTACAACCGCAGTCCAGGGCGTCCCGGCGCCAAGCAGTTGAAAATAAAACAGCGAATAGATAGCTGCTGCTGCCGATCCCATTGCCATGATCGGAACGCGTCCGAAACGATCAGACAGCGCACCGAAGACGACACACATGACGGCACCAAACGCACTTGAAAGCATCACGCCGGTTAGAATGATTTCTCGTGAAAACCCAAGTTTGGAAGTAGCATAAGCAAGAGTGAAAGTCTGGAAGACATATGAAAGGTTTGGAGCGAGGTTCGCGCCCATCGCCGCCAGCATTGTGCGCGGATGATTGCGAAGCACTTCCAGGGCCGGTAATTTTGCGTCGCGGCGTTCTTCTTTCACCTGAACAAATTCTGGTGATTCTGGAACCTTACGGCGTATATAAACCCCGAGAAACAGCACAAGCCCGCTCAGCAGGAATGGAATACGCCAGCCCCAGCTCATAAATGCGTCTTCAGGCAACAATGTAAAGAGCGCAAAGACACCCGCAGCCAGAATAGTCGCTACGTCCACTGCTGCGGCGGGAAGACTCGCAAAGAGACCTCGTCTGTCTGCGGCAATCTCACCTGCCATGACGACAGCGCCTGCATATTCGGCGCCAGCGCCCAATCCTTGTATAACACGAAGCAAAAGAAGAAAGATTGGAGCCCAAACGCCAATGGAATCATAGGTCGGCAGAAAGCCAATAAGCGTCGTACTGATACCCATCATCAAGAGCGTTAGCATCAGCACCGGTTTACGGCCGATGCGGTCGCCCATCCAACCAAAGACGATCCCGCCAAGCGGGCGCACCAGGAAACCCACGGTATAGGTCGCGAAAGAAGCAATGATGCCCGTCGTAGGGTCAAATTGCGGAAAGAAAAGGTGATTGAATATCAACGCGGCCGCCGTGGCATACAGTATGAAATCATACCATTCCACGACTGTTCCAATTGTGCTTGCGAAGATAGTGCTAGCAAGCGCTTTCGACTTGCTTCTTGAACTCGTTTCCACGAGCATTCCTCCCATGAATAAATAGTCGATAAAGTAGAAAGGCTTCCTCCCGAGAGCCTCTACCGACGCCGGAAAAACGGCGCTCTTTTCTCCTTGAAAGCTGCACGTCCCTCCTGCGCATCGGCCGTTGCAAAGCAGATCGTTTGCAGGTCACGCTCATACTCGATGGCTTTTTCAAGTGGCATCGAGACCGCAGCTTTGAGGTTGAGCTTCGCGGTTTCGGCAGCAATCGGTGCGCGCGATGCAATTACACCGGCAATTTCGCGCGCCCGCGTGAGCAGATCGGCCTGCGGCACGACTTCACTCACCAGCCCCCAGCGCTCTGCCTTCTCGGCTGAAATCGGGTCGCCTGTCATGATCATCAATGCTGCATTGGAGGCGCCGATGGAATGCGCCAGATGGGCGGCCATACCCCCACCACCAATCCAGCCAAGTTTGATCTCCGGCGCTGCGAACTGCGCATTTTCAGAAGCAATGCGGATATCGCACGACATCGCCGTTTCCAGCCCCCCACCAAAGGCATAACCATTGACGGCTGCAATTGTGGGCTTGAGAAGCGCACGGAATGCATCGCAGTAATCCGGTCGATTGCGAAACTGCCAAGGCGTCTCATAGGTGTCGAGTTCGCGAATATCCGAGCCCGCGCAGAATGCTCGTTCTCCAGCGCCCGTCAGAATAACGCAACGGATCGTGTCACTGTCGTTGCATTCGGTCACGGCTGCAACGATTGCATCAGCCATTTCCGGTGTAACGGCATTGAGTTTTTGCGGACGGTTCAATGTAATGATGGCAACTGCGCCGTCGATTTCGAATTTGATGTCTTCAGTCATGGAAAACTACCTTTCACCGCCATGCACGCGCGAAGCGGCGTAGAGAATTTGCAGCTCATTCAACACTGCAGATGCCGGGCGGCGTTCATCAAAAGCTGCGCCCAAAAGCGTCGAAGCCTTGCCCTGAAAGGCGATGTAGCCATCATGGCGCGGGCGCACATAAGCCTGCTCCAGCGTGTCCGCCGTACTGCGATAAAAATCGCCCCATCGCCGGTTCACCCGCTCATCGTGCCAGGCGTCGCGGCGCGATGGCTGGCCTTCATGATCGGGAATGAACCCGGATTGGGTTTCACGGCTCATGAGCCACAAAAGATGAGCTTTGAGCGCCGAGGTCATGTGTGCACGGCGAGAAACGCCAATGCCCGTGCCACCCAATGTCGAGCCCGGACGACCACCAGTGGCGACCCGTGGCGCATTGTGAAACGCGACAGACTTTCCACTTTGCGGCGCGGCATAATTCACATAACCATAGACCAGCGGGCACAATGCAACATCGTCATGCTCGGCCATGTGGCCCAATATACCGATGGGATTCTTTTGCCGAACAGACGTTGGGCTGTGCGCCGCAAGTTCTGCCATCAGATCAAAGACCTGCCGCCCGACCTCTTCTGAAACCAATATATCTGGGTCGTCTTCGGCAGGCGGCTCGCCAAATGCGGCAGCGATAGACAAAAATGACAGACATGCGTGTGGGCCTGCAAGCGAAAGCGCGACTTTACCGCTTTTTTGCGCGAGGCGAAGCACCTCGTCCCATGTAACAGGAACCGTGTCGACTAGGTCCGGGCGTAGCGCCATGACCTGTGTTGCGGCGTCGAGTGGCAAGGCCCAGTGCCTGCCCGCAAAGCGATAGCTCGTCAAGGACGGGCCGATGCTGGCTTCGCCAAGCTTGGCAACCGTTTCAGCGTCAAACACCTCCTCAAGTGAAAGCAGGCAGTCGCCGGACACGGCCTCGCCCACATGGGGATGATCGAGCACCACGAGATCGTATCGCGCGCAAAGATCGGCGATCGGGTGGGATTCAAAACCTTCAAGCGGCTGCTTGTCCCAATGGATCTCCAAACCCGCTTTGATGACATCCGGCAATTTTGATGCCGCAGCCAATGCATTGTAGCCACGCGGATGATCCCAGGTGAGGGCTTTGATCACCTGCATTTTAGATTTTCCCCGATACGATGACGCCCGATTGCTCAAGCGCTTCGATCTTGTCCGCCGCATATCCGGCTTCAGCGAGCACATCGCGTGTGTCCTGTCCAGTTACCGGCGCGCCACGGTCCACTGTCGAAGGCGTTTTGGAAAAGCGGATCGGGAAACCCGGCGTCTTCACATTGCCTTCGGTTGGATGCTCGTATTCGACAAACGTGCCATTATGCTTGATCTGCTGGTCATCTACGAGATCCGCATAACCATAGACAGGTCCACACCAGATATCAGCTGCGCGAAAAAGCTCCAGCCATTCAGCGGAGGTTTTCGTTTTGAGCTTGTCGCGTGTCTTGGCAAAGATTTCATCGCGGCGCTCCCAGGTGTCCACCTCATCACTCATGGTGAGAAAACTGTCTTCGCCGATCACTTCACCGAGTGTTTTCAGCTTCGGAAAAGCGACTATGATAAAGCCGTCAGAGGTTGCAAAAGCACCGTAAGGCGCCCGGATATAGACATGGGCATGTGGCTCTGCCGAACGGGTTTGCGGCTTGCCACCGACGGTGAAAACCGAAAGTTCCTGCATCTGAATGGTGGTGATCGCATCGAGCATATTGACCTGCACCAACTGCCCCTCACCCGTACGCTCGCGATGGAGAAGTGCTGCAAGCGCGCCTTCAAAAGCAGTATATGCGGTGATGGCATCCACCAGATATTGGCCGGCGGCGGTTGGCGGCTCGCCCTCACGGCCTGCCGAAAGCATAGCGCCCGACATACCTTGCAAAACGAGATCCTGTCCCGGACGATGGACATAAGGACCATCTTCGCCATAGCCAGAGATCGAAACATAGATCAGCTTTGGATTGATCTTGGAAAGCGACTCGTAATCGACGCCAAGACGCTGTGCGACGCCCGGACGATAGTTTTGCAAAAACACGTCGGCGGTTTTCACAAGGTCAAGAAGCACCTGTTTACCGTCTGGTGATTTGAGATCGACCGCAAGCGAACGCTTGTTACGGTTGAGCGACAGGAAAGAGACATTAACGCGATTGCCTTCGGCACCGCCCGCCGCCACGTGGCGCTGCCATTCGCCTGTCGTCGGCTCAACCTTCACCACATCGGCACCAAGATCGCCCAGCCGCTGCGCTGCAAATGGTCCCGCCATCGCAATTGAACAATCCAACACTCGATAGCCTGATAAAACACCCATGGCAGATCCACTCCCTGCTCAAATCCATTTGCGTCAGAACCTACCCAATATTTTTGCCTTGTCTAGAGTGAGCGCTAACATTTTTATATTCATATCCTCATGATTTATGAGATAGTGCCACAAGATGTTTTAGCGCTAACATTTTTCAATTGACGTAATGACGCATATGTGAATAAAGTTTTTACAAGTGAACGGGAGGTTCACGCTGGAGGAGAACACATGATCAGAATTCGCTCAGGCCTTGGTTCGAAGGCACTCACACTCACCATTTTGTCGGCATCTGCGCTGAGCGCGAGTGCGCAAAATCAGGACCGCGCGGCACTACTCGGCGCCCTGCCAACCGAAATTCAGGCACTTTATACCGATGTGGTTGAAGTTGGCCCTTCGGCGTATGGTGATTTCAAAGCGCCAGCCAAGCCATGGCGTTGGTGCCATTCGGAATCCTATATGGGCAATCCGTGGCGTGTGACCTTCAATGACGAACTAAAGCGCCTTGTGGATGGTGCTATCGCCGCAGGCGATGTGTCTGAATATGTTGTTTCAGACTCTAATGGTGATGCCACACAGCAGATTTCGCAAATTCGCGCCTTCATCGAGCAGGGCTGTAATGTCATCACGACGATTGCCGGTTCTTCCACCGCACTCAATGCAGTGATTGACGATGCCTATAAGGCTGGCATTCCGGTTATAACGTCCGCTGGTTCCGTAACGACCCCGAATGCGATCAATGTCATGCACAACCAGAACCTCTGGGGCTACCAGATGGGCAAAGGCATTGCGAAAGTGCTCAAAGATGGCGGCACCGTCCTTCAGGTTGAGGGCATTTCCGGTCATCCGCTTGTCCAGCAGGAAAATGCCGGACTTGAAAAAGCCGTTGAAGAATCCGGCAATCTCAAGATTGCCCGTAAAGTGAGCGGCGAATGGACCGGCACGACAACGAAATCCGCAGTGCTTCAGGCACTTGCCACCACACCGCAGCAGATTGATGCAGTCTGGTCCACAGGCAGCGAAGCACGCTTTATTGCGGAAGCCTTCCAGCAGGCAGGCCGTCCGCTTCCCTTGATTGCGGCTTCCATTTCAGGCGATGCACTTGGCTACTGGAATGCCAATCAGGACACATTCAAGTTTTACGGCGGTGAAGTATCACCGCATGTTGCAGCCCAGAACGCTTTCCGGGTCGCATTACGGGTTCTTGAAGGCCAGAAACCGCTCGTCAACACGATCATCGCTCCGATGCCGCTTGTGACGCAGGCCGACCTTCCAAATTGGTACAAGGACTGCATGAAGCCGGATTCCGCGGCCATCTTCCCAATACCGCCGCAGGATCCATTCCCGGAAGAACTGCTTAATGGCTACTTCTCGAACGGACGCGCCACCGCACTTTATGATTTCGCGAAAGTTCCAGCTTCCTGCTCCAAGTAAGGTTTGCAGGACGACGCGCTGAACAACGTCATTGCCAAGATCAATTGGTCCAGATCACTTGGCCCAAACCATTGGCAATGACCTTCGCTTATCGCATGCAGAAAGTCATCTCATTATGCCAGACTCTGAGCATCCCCCGCTGGGCACATCCAGCATACACAGGCTGCTTGCCGAAGCGGGACTGCCCAACATCACGCACGCTCCGGTCATGTCGCTACAGGTGGAGAACCTTGAAAAGCGTTATGGCGAAACAATTGCGCTCACAAACGCCAATGTGACTTTCAGCCACGGCGTTCATACGATCCTGGGGGAGAACGGATCGGGCAAGAGCACGATGCTGAAAATACTGTCTGGCGTGGTCGCACCCACGCATGGGCGCGTCATTCTCAACGACAAAGCCGTCTCGGCCAGATCGCCTGCAGATATGAAGGCATTGGGCCTTGCCACGGTTTTTCAGGAAGTTTTGATCGCTCCGCATCGTTCGGTGGTCGAGAATATCTTTCTCGGATTTGACGGGCTCATTACCCCTAAAGTCAGCAAATCAGTACGCGAAAAGGCAGCCCGCGCAGTTCTGTCAAAAATTGCACGCTTTCCGATCGACTTGCACGCAGCGGCTGGCAGCCTGTCACTAGCAGCACAGCAGCTCGTTGTGATTGCGCGCGCCTTCATCAGCCGTCCTTCGATCCTGCTTCTCGATGAAGCAACGGCAGCGCTCGACTATGCGGATCGTGATCTCGTCTTTGAAACAATCGAAAATTATGCTGCATCCGGGAATATTGTGATCTTCATTTCGCACCGGCTGGAAGAGGTGAAACGCCTTTCCGATGAGGTCACGGTGCTGCGCAGCGGCCATGTTGTCGATACGCTCGAAAGGCAGCAGATCAACAGCCAGATCCTTCTGGAACTCATGGCGCCGGAGGCTCATCTCCATGTTGAATGATCAAATCATTCTTACCTATGAAAATCTCGTGCTCGCGCCGGGGCGCAAAGCGCTGTCCGGCACAATCCGCGCCGGTGAGATAACTGGTCTTGCAGGTCTTGAAGGCCATGGCCAGGAGCAGTTTCTGCTGGCGCTTGCAGGCTTCAATCAACCTCGTCATTCAAAGGTCGAAATCGTCACCCGGTCCGGCGAGCAGAGTGCCTATAGCAATCATCGCAATGCAGCCAGATGCGGCGTAGTTTATTTGCCGCGTGACCGGCGCGCGACCGGCATTTTCCCGGTGCTTTCCGTACTCGATAATTTTGGTATGCCTTCCATGCCACGCTTTTCATGGGGTGGCATCCTCAACCGCCGCAAACAGAAGGAAGAGCTGCAGCGCTATACCGAATTTCTGTCGATCCGCTATCCGGCAATGGACGCGCCGATCACGGCACTCAGCGGCGGCAATCAGCAAAAAGTGCTGCTCGCGCGGCTTCTGGCGCTCAAACCGCGTGTAATGCTGCTCAATGATCCGACACGCGGCGTTGATCTCAACACACGCATGAAATTCTATGAAGCCTTCCGTAAACTCGCCCGTGAAGAAGGTATCGCGCTCGTCATCCTGTCGAGCGAAATCGAAGAAATCCTGCAAATCTGCGACAGCGTTTCAGTGTTCCGCGATTTTGAATGCTCAAAAACCATCAGCAAATCCGAAATGTCAATGTCGGGCGTCCTTGCAGCCATGTTCGGGCAGGATGAGGTGGAGCTATGATCTTAACCGACAACAAAAGCGGCTTGCGGCGCATCTTCTGCGGCAGTCAGGAAACACGGCTCGCCGCAATCCTGTTCATCATTCTGCTTGCCATTAATATTGTGCTTAATCCGGTACGCTTTGCACCGTCAAACTGGGGCTCGGTGTTGGGGCTTGCAGCGCCGCTGCTGCTGACTTCGCTCGCAATTACCATACCGTTTCTTGCCGGGCGCGGCTCGATTGACATTTCCGTTGGTCCGCTCGTGGGTTTGATCAATGTCATTCTCGTTCAGATACTGATCACAAAAGGCGGCATATCCTCGCCCTTCATCATTATCCCGGCAGCAATTGCACTCGGCATTCTAGCTGGCGCATTAAATGGCCTTCTGGCAGCAATCATCCGTATTCAGCCAATTGTTGCAACGCTTGGCACCTACTTGATCTTTGGCGGGCTGGCGCTAACCATCCTGCCTTCACCATCTGGTTCAGTGCCTGCATGGCTGTCATCTTTGGCGGGTCCGTGGTCCATTCTGCCAGTAGGCGCTGCGGTTCTGATATGGATCGGTATCAAACGCCTGCCTTTCTATGAGACGCTAATGGCAGTCGGCAGCGAGGATCGAGCCGCCTACACCGCTGGTGTCAATGTTCCTCTCGTCCGCTTCATCGCTTATGTGCTGGCCGGATTGTTCGCAGGACTGGCAGCATTGTCACTCACAGCGCTCATTGGCTCAGGTGACCCGATCATCGGTCCCGGCTATACGCTGATTGCTATTGCTGCTGTCGCCCTTGGCGGCGTCAGCCTCGCCGGTGGCGTTGGTGGCTTAACCGCAGCATTTCTGGGTGCAGCATGTATTTTTCTACTGCAAAGCATGTTGACGGCCTTCAACGTCTCGACCTTCGTGCTGCAGGCAGTCTATGGCGCAGTCCTTGTTCTGGCTGTCTGCCTCAACTCCGAAAAACTCAAACTCTATTTCCGACGCAAGGTGGCGCGGTCATGATTAAGGCACTGGCTACAAATCGCGCTCTGGTCGCCTTCATCGGGGTCGTGCTGGTGTTCCTCTTAGGAGCTGCCCTCATTCCAGGCTTTGCCAGCCTTTTCTCCATTCGCGCCATGCTGGTTCTGGCCGCACTACTTGCTATTGCAGCACTCGGTCAGACACTGGTGATGATCCTTGGTGGCATCGACCTTTCCATTCCGTTTATCATCGGCTTTGCCAATGTTGTCTTCGCCAGCCTCTATGGCGATGGAATGTCACCGCTTTTGGCCGGCGTTATCGTGCTGGCATCGGCAGGGCTGATCGGTGCATTTTCCGGTGCTTTATCGGCAGCGCTTTCCATCCACCCACTCATCGTCACGCTTGGTGTCGGAACGATGGTTCAAGCGGGCGTACAAATCTGGACACGCGGCTTGCCGACAGGTTCAGCGCCCGCTTTCATCAATGATTTCGTGTCACTGGGTGGCAGCATCGGGCCTTTGCCATTCCCTTGGCTGATCCCGTTTACAATTTTGCTCACCCTTGGCTCCGTCTTTGTGTTGCGCCGTACGATTTATGGCCGCAAGCTTTATGCGCTGGGTTCAAATATCAAAGCCGCCGAACTGGCACTGATCAGACCGGTTGCAATCTGGGCAATCACCTTTGGCCTCAGTGCCATGTTTGCTGCACTTGCTGGCATTCTTCTGCTCGGCTTCACCGGCTCATCAAGTGCGACAGTGGGCACGCCCTATCTTTTCCAAACAGTTTCTGCGGTTGTTATCGGCGGAACTGCACTGATCGGCGGGCGCGGCGGATTTGTCGGAACGGTGGCTGGCGCGATCATGCTGATGGAACTGCGCACCTTTCTCATCGGCATGGGCTTTTCGGATGCTATGGTCCAGTCGGCACTCGGCGTTCTCATCCTGCTTCTGGTCGCGGCCTATGGTCGTGATCGCCATATCCGCAACCTTATCTGAAGGAGAACCCGTTGGACGAGCGGCTTGCACGGACAATTGACGCCATCAAAGCATCCGGTGCCGATTGGGGCGTTTTCACCAGCCCCGATGGCATCGCCTACGCTTCGGGTCATATCGTTTCCATTGAAGCGGGACCGTCACCCTTTGCGGGTGGACCTACCATCGCACTGGTTGGCAAAAACGGCGAATGCGGACTTGTCGTGACCAATCTCGAAGCAGACACGCCAAGCTGGGCACAGACCGTTCTCACATATGAAGGTTTCTCATATAAAGCGCCGACAGACATTTTTACGAACTATCTCACTGCCGCGAAGGAGCTCTTCAACAAGTTTGGTGTCGGCAAAGCAATTGCGATAGAGCAGAACAGCTTCCCATTATCCTTGCTCCCACTTATCGACACGTGCCGTCGTGTGTCGATTGACGATGCTTTCAAGCGCCAGCGCATGGTGAAAACGGCAACTGAAATCGCGCTATTGCGTGAGGCAGCACTGACCGCTTCCGCCGGGCAACGCGCGTTTATTGAGCACAGCAAGGCTGGCCGCAGCGAGCTGGAAATATTTGCAGACATCAGGCTCGCCATGGAAAGCAGAGCCTCTGAACGCCTGCCGCTCACCGGCGATTTCATATCCGGCAAAACCCGCACATCAGCATTTATGGGATGGCCAACAAACCGTGTCGTCGCCACCGGCGACCCACTCATCTGCGATCTCGCACCGCGCGTCAAAGGCTATTGGGGCGACAGTTGCGCGTCCGCCATGCTGGGCCAAACAAGCGTCGGGTTTGAGAAGCAGTTCAAGGCCGCAAAATCAGCGCTTGATCTGGCCATCGAAATCATCCGTCCAGGTCTTGGCATTGGGGAACTGGATCAAAAACTACAGGTCCATATCACAGCGCATGGGTATTGCTATGCACATCATTCCGGACATTCCATCGGCACATCTGTCCATGAATGGCCCCGGCTCGTCAGTTATGAAACAGAGCGTTTCCGCAAAGACATGGTTGTGATGGTGGAACCCACCGCCTTTGATCCAGACACTGGCGGCGTTCGGCTCGAATTCATGCTGCATGTGACCGAAAACGGTTGCGAAGTGCTGACTGACTTCGAGCATCAGATGGCTATTTAGCCACTAGCCCTGATCTTGAGCTCGAAACCGACATCGACAATCGTGTTTGTCGATGTTTCACCACGCATGGCTTCAAGCAAAAGCTCACCCGCCTGCCGTCCGATTTCCGCGGAAGGTACTGCAACCGTCGTCAATGGCGGCAGCAGATGACGCGAAAGTTCAAAGTCGCCAAAGCCTGTAATCGCGAGGCGTTGTGGCACCTTGATACCAATGCGCTGCGTCTCCAGAAGCGCGCCGGAAGCAAGAATATCACTTGAAAACATGACGGCATCGGCTTCCGGATATTGAGCCAGCGCCCGTCGCAGTAGATCGACACCCGAAGCCATGGCAATCGGCATTTCAGTTGCCACCGTGATGCGTGGCTTTTCATCCGGGAAATGTTGCTCCATTGCCGCTTTGAATGCGGCACGGCGTTCAGCAGCACGGCTGTCGCCTTTCCGAACCACACCGGCAAACACAATATAGCGCCGACCCGTATTGATCAGATGACTGACCATCTCGGTGATCGCCGCCGTATTGGAAAATCCCACCAGCCGGTCAATCGGTTTATCGGTAAAATCCCAGCCCTCAACAACAGGAATTTCCGCACGTTTGAGCAATGCGACACTGCGCTTGCTATGGTGTGTGCCAATCAGAAAAACACCATCCGGACGCCGCCCGAGGAGGCTACGAACGATTTCTTCCTCGCGCTCCAGTCGGTAATCGGTATTGCCTAAAAATATCTGATAACCGGCCTGATGCAGAACGTCGGAAAAATGCTGGATCGTGTCAGCAAAAACAGACGCGGACAGCGTGGGTATGATCGCCGCAACTGTATTGCTTTTATGCGATGCAAGATGGCTTGCCGCGAGATTATGAACGTAATGCGTCTTCTCGATTGCATCCTGAATAAGCTTCCGCTTTTCAGGCATCACGGAATCCGGAAAACGCAACGCGCGCGAAACGGTCTGCATGGAAACCCCTGCAGCCGCGGCCACATCCGCCATGGTCACGCCAGAACCTTTGCGGCGCTGCTTTCGTGATGTTGGGGCTTCAACGCTCACCGATAGAACGGCCTGACACAGACGGGAGTGCCTATTTCGATGCGTTTGCCCGTATCGGTCAAATTTCCCGTCTCCTTGTTAATTGCGAAGATCGCAATACAATCTCCGTTCTGGTTAGCGACCAGAAGCCAGTTTCCATCCGGTGTCAGCATAAAATTACGCGGAGTTGCGCCACCCGTAAAGCTGTGACCGATCTCTACCAGGTTGCCATTCTCCTGATCCACACGAAATGTAGTGATCGAGTCATGACCGCGGTTGGAACAATAAAGAAAACGACCATCGGGCGAGACGTGAATATCAGCGCCATGCGACTCAACATTCGCTGGCACTGCCGGCAAGGTCTGAACAAGGCGCATCTCATCGCCGTCACGCTCAATGAGCGAGACTGTGGAATTCAGTTCGTTGGAGACATAGACAAACCGGCTATTAGGATGCTGTGCAATATGGCGAGGACCAGTACCAGATGCAGTTGCAACACTGCTCACCCGCTTGAACCTGCCATCACTATCAAGACGATAGGCAATGACTTCATCAAGGCCAAGGTCGGCAGACAGGAACATGCCGCCTTCCGGTGTTTCAACCACGCAATGCGTGTGGCTGCGTTCCTGCCGGTCGACAACTGGCCCAAGCTTACCCTCGTGACGAACGCTATGTGCAACCGGCCCGAGGCTGCCGTCAGGCAACACTGGCAATGAAACAAGCGACTGATCAGGCCCGCCCGATCCCATCGCATAATTGGCGACAAGCACAAACTTTCCGTCCACTGTCACGGTATTATGCGCAGTTATGCTGCCTTGGGCACTCTGCTTGTTGAGATAAACAAGTTCACCCTTTTCAGCATCAAAGCGATAGGCACTGACCGTCCCCTCGTGCCAGCTGAACACTTCGGAATTTGCATAGATCACCCCTGTATCCGGCGCGACGCTCAAGAATGTTGGATTGTCGAGGGAAGATGTCGCACATATATGCGATGCATCTCCTGTCGTCGTATCGAATGCGTAGATGGAAAGACCTTCGCCAAGCGCACCCTGAAAATAAGGGGCTTCGCGATTAAGCGACCCGACCGCCAGATAAAGCTTCCTCACGCATTCCTCCAATGCAAACGCTTTCCTTAATGCATCACCCATCCGCCATCGACATTCAAGGTCTGCCCGGTGATAAATCCTGCTTCATCAGAGGCAAGGAACATCAAAGCCGAAGCAATATCCCGCGATGATCCGCGACGCTTAACAGCCTGATGCTCAAGCACGAATTTCGTATAGCCTTCCGGGTCGGGGTGGATTTTCTCGGCATCTGTTGGAAATGCGCCCGGAGAGATTGCGTTGACGGTAATGCCATAAGCGCCGAACTCGCGTGCCCAGGCGCGCGCAAGCCCGATGAGCGCGCCCTTTGATTGCACATAAGGCGAAAGGAGTGCCCAGCCGCCGTAGGCAGTCACGCTGGCGATATTGATAATACGACCCCACCCCTTTTCACGCATATACGGAAGCGCCACCTGAACGCATACAATGCCCGCATCGACATTGATGTGCTGCACTTTCTGCATTTCCTCAAGTGTATAGTCTTCAAATGGCTTGGACGGATAAATCGCAGCATTGTTGATTACGACATCAAAGCCACCGGCCTCACGACTAATCGCCTCCAATGCTGGGCGGAGTGCGTGCAAATCCGACAAATCGAGCGCGTGGATCGAAAGTCCGCTAAGCCCTTCATCCTTTGCCCTGCCTTTAAGTTCCTCAATCTTTTTCGGATCATGATCGATAGCCACAACCCGTGCGCCAGCGCGCAGAAAATTGAGCGTGGTTTCAAGACCGAGGCCACCGGCAGCACCCGTGTAGAGAATGGTTTTGCCTGCAACGGAAAACGGCGACAGCGCAGTCATGAGCGGCCTCCAATTGCAATGTGATTGCCTGATGGCACCGGATATTCCTCAATTGGCTGTTTTGCGATTGCGGCAATGCGTGTTTCTGTTTCCGCGATGCTCGCTTCATCCCCCAGAATACGGAACGTACTATCGTAGCAGCGCTCTTCGCCATGTTCGAGCCAGATCAACTCGCCGCGGTCGCGCGCCGTGCCGTGTCCCAGAACGTGATTGGTTGCAGGCTCGATGCCGAACGCATATTGCCCAGCCTGCAGGTTCTGCCACTCATACATGCAGGGAAACTGATCTTTTCGCGTTATGACTTCAAAGCCGATACCCAGCTTGTCATTGACCAGCGCGACCGGCACTTCGCCATTGGCGTCAGCCTCCATTTCATGCTGCCAGACCTGCTCATGAAATTGCATTTGCGGCGCAGGCAGTGTGCGATAGCCGACATTCTGCTTCTTGTAATCGTCTCCCGCATGCGCCGCCCATACCACATCCCTGACAGGTGCGAGATAGCGCGAGCCGTCAGCCAAAACCGGATGTCCAACATTGATATGATAGCAATACATATGCGGCGTGCGATAAAAACCACGATTGGTAACGCGATCCGTGAGGTTGATATCGTTTGTGCCGGCCTTGATTTCTATACGACGCGTCAACTCCAGATGCTCGCCGAATACGGTTCCCTGCGTGACGACGCCTTCACACCAAAGATAGCATTCGTCGCCCTCCCAACGTTCGCCATATCCCGTCAGTTTGGCGGGAATAGTCCCAACACGGCCATGAATGGAGTGCTTGATCGTCTGGCGCGGCTTGTAATTATAATGGTCCGCCGCCTCCTCATGCATGAAGAGGATATGGTCAAGACCGCATGTCACCATCAGGCCGGAGAATGAACGCATCCAGCCAAGACCACCCTCGCCCTCATATTCATGCAGTCCCGGATGGCGGAAGCCGGACGGCGAGTGCCAGCCGATGGCCATGCCGCGATAATCGCAATCGGCTATATCGAGAGCACGGTCTATCAAAACAGTGAAACGCAAGCCGGCGCCTGAACGGAACTCCAGCATTCTTATGCCGCGTTCCAATCCGTCTTCAAGCACCATCAGGCGTACGCCTGCAAATTGCGCAAAAGAGCCACTGCTCGCGGCGATGTCGCGACGCGACCTCACCTCTCCGTAAAGCTTCACCATTCTGGCACCTTAAATGCTGTGGCGTTCAGCCATTTCCGTCAAAGGCGGCCAGTGTCCAAACCTGTTATTATAGCACCAGCCGCCCCACCCCGCCCAAGGTGGTGTTAAAGACCCTGCGCGCGCAGCTTTCCGTCGAGGAACTTCTTCGCGCGCGGCACATCGGCCTCATCGAGATGTTCGATGATCATCGGAACATTTGGATGCTTCTGCGCAAGGCGCTTAAGGTATAGGTCGTAGTTTAGCGAACCGAGACCCGGCGCTGGCAGTTCGATTTCGCCAACGCCACGGAAAGTATGGCTTTCAAGTGCATCGGCGTCGCCGATATCGGCATGTTTTTCAGTCTTGTCATCGCCGGAACGTTTGACATCCTTGGCATGACCGATCTTGATCTTGTCGCTCAATGTATCGAACACCTGGTTGAGAATTTCATCCATCCGGTCGATATTGTGCGTTTCAAAATAATTGGTTGGGTCCATCAGCAGGCCAAGGCCCGGATGATCGACCTGCGCAAACATTTTCACTGTTTCCTCGACCGAACCGACGACGTTGTTCACATAAGTTTCGAGCAGGAACATCGCGCCGTGATCGTAAGCAAACTGCGACAGATCAGCGATGACCTTGCGGCATTCTTCAAAACCTTCTTCGGTCTTGTTCTTCGGGTGATGAACCCAGTCAGATTCAGTGTTGTAAGTGCCGGTTTCTGAAATCACATAAGGCGTGCCGAGATACTGCGCATGGCGGATAATCTCTTTGAGATAGCCCACGCGACGCTCGCGCTCTGCCTTGTCCGGATGAATGATGTTCGTATAACCGGAAATGCAAGAAATCGGCAGATTGTGATCGCGAAATGTCTCGCGGATTTTAATGCACTTGTCCTTGGTGATCTGCCCGGCGCTCAGATCAATATCCTTGAAATGCATGTCCAGCTGGACCGTATTGAAGTCAAGCGCACGAATTTTTTTAGCTGTTTCCTCAAGCGAATAGGGGAAATAGCCACTGAAAATACCCACCTGCATCATGATCGAAACCCTCCCGTTAAGATACTCTGTTAATGCGCATCTTTCCCGAAAACCGCTTCGCGCTTTTCGGGATGTGCTCGTTTAATTGATTGATATCTCGGACAATTTGACAGTGCGGCCTTCATCGATCGACTTATAGCCAGCCTCAATGAGTGCGACCGTCTTCACATTATCCGCTACTGAAAGCGCTGGCGGTTCGCCAGACTGAATGGCGTATTGCAGCTGCTCCATCACACCGATAAAGGCGTGCGGGAACCACATGGTTTCCCATTTTGGCCTCACCCATTTGCCGTCTGTCGTCTTTTTGGAGGCATAAGTCAGCGTTGATGGCGAACCATCCGGCCAGCCAATCGTGCCCTGTGCCACACCATCCGTACCCTCGACCCGCCATTTGATGTAAATTTCGCTGTCAAAGCCCTCTTCGCGCGGCCCCGACCAGACGTCTTCCATTGAAACAGCCATCACACCGCTCGGGAACATCAGCGTTGAAACGGTGATACCGTCCTTGTGTTCAAACTGAGTGCGGGGGTCAGTGCGCGTCAGCGTGGTGATGGTGTCAGGTTCACCAAACAGGAAGCGCAGCACATCGAGATGATGCACGCTCATGTTAGCCAGCGTCAGGCGGTCATAATCTTCCAGAAACCCCTGCCAATGCGGGATGGCACGCATCTCGATTGTCGCCATGACAGGCGCGCCAAGCTCACCCTTATCGAGAATTTGCTTCAATACGCGCATCGACTGGTCGTAGCGCATGTTCTGATTGACCGAGAGGATTTTGCCAGCCTTCGCTGCTTCATCGCGAAGCGCAATGGCCTCTTCAAGCGTCAGAGCCAGTGGCTTTTGGGCGAGAATGCCCTTGATATGTGGCTGCGCAAGCGCTTTGCGAATGAGCGCAGGCTGCTGATCCGGCGGATAAGCAATATCGATGATTTCGATAGCTTCGTCGCCAATCAGCGCTTCTGGCGTGTCGTGCACTGTGGCGATACCCCAGCGCGCAGCGACCTCTTCAGCCTTTGCCTTGGTGCGTGAGGCGATTGCCGCGACCGTAAAGCCCGCTTCCTTATAGGCAGCAAGATGACACTCGCCCATGATCATGCCTGCGCCGATACAACCGATCTGGTAATCCCGAACCCGCACCTGCGGATCAGGAACAAAGCCCCGCGCTTCGCTCATTGCAACCTCCCATTTTATTTCTAAGCCCGGATATCATCGAAAGATCGACAAACGAGCCCGTCCTCATTCGAGGAAAATGCCAACCTCCATTGGCAGCCTGAGGATTAATGAAGATTCAGCGCAGCAGTGTCAACATCATATAAAATCATTTTACGTCATTTATCATCATAAGTGATCGGCTTTTGGATCATTCCTTTAAATTCGGAAGTTCGCATATGCAGATTAATGCTGTTTTTTGATGAGTGATAGTCGAGTCAGAGCCAATTTCATTGGGAAAACAGATGGAGGAACCGAACAAGCCTTGCATTTTGCATAAATCGAAATACATCATTTTTCATCATTTGGGTGAGGAGTGTGATTTTGCGTTCCACGGTGAGCGACATTGCCAGAACCGCGGGTGTCTCCAACGCCACGGTCGATCGCGTATTAAACAACCGCGAAGGCGTGAAAGAGCGCACGCGTGAAATCGTCCTCGAAGCCGCGCGCAATCTTGGCTATCTCCCCGGCAGCGCGCCGCTCAACGCAAATACCACGGACCGCATCAAGCTGGATTTCGTTCTGCCAGCTGGCACAAACACCTTTATCGCCAATCTGCGAGATGAAATTGCGAGACAAGCCTCTCTGCAATCTCAAATCGAGTTGAGAATCCATAGCGTTGAAGGCTTTAACCCTGATACGCTAGCACTTGCGCTGGAGGACCTTAAGGAACACGCGCAGGGCGTAGGGGTTATTGCGTTGGATCACCCGACCGTGCGGGAAGCGATGCGCTCGCTTGCTTTGTCTGGCGTACATATCGTCACCATTGCGTCCGATATCCTGCAGGTGCCACGCGTTGGCTATATCGGCATCGACAATCGCGCCGCAGGTCGCCTTGGCGGTTATATTCTCGGTCGTTTTCTTGGTCGATCCACTGAAGGCAAGATAGCGCTTTTTGCTGGCTCGCTTTCCTATCGCGGCCATGAAGAACGCGAGATGGGCTTTCGCCGTGTTATCGCGGAAGAGTTTCCGCATCTCCGTATCGTCGAGCTAAACGAGATCGAAGACAGCAGCGAGAAAGCCTTCACAGAGACCATAGCATTGCTTAAGCGCCATCCAGACCTTGCCGGCATATATAATCTCGGTGCTGGCAATCAGGGTATCGGTCAGGCGTTAATGGATTCGGGTAAATCCGATTCCATCATCTTTATCGGCCATGAGCTGACGCAAGGCACCAAACGGCTTCTTTTGAACGGCGCCATGGACGCCATCATTGACCAAAACCCGCGAGTGGAAGCGCGAGAGGCTTTGGCCATTTTGACGAGCAGCATCAGAGGTCAACCTTTTGATTCCCATCCGCCACGCATCCAAGTGATATTTAAGGAGAATATTCCAGAGCTTTAGAAGCTCTGTCTATTCCCGATAAAGACGCAAGGGATACCTGTTTCAAAAAACAATTCTAGTTCACTTTCAAGTCGATAGTTTTGAACACGATCCATCAAAGGTCTCACATACATCTAGCTTACCCGCGCGCAATACGCTGGGAGCTGGAACAAGGCGAACACATGGCACTTCAATCAATCTTGCAATGCGTTGATTGCCAGTCAAGAATCAAGGTTCTGCTATTGGCAGGAAGTGCAGTTCAATGCGAATGATTGATAAAAGGGGCGTATGTCTAAGCCGATGGATTGCAGAAGTACTACCGAGCAGCATTCAGCCTAGCGATGGCCATCTCTCAAGAAAGGTGGATAGATGTACCAGTACAAAAGCCGTTGTGGACCTTGTGCAAATGACATCTGCATCGACATCGCTGGTCGCCTAACTCGCCTGTGATACCGGTCTACGGCCATTAAGATGGGCACTCCCAACGTCAACGACGGCCCCGGAAAAAAAAGTCTTGAACAATGGAACACATGCCGCACCCATAGCACCAACTTGGCTTCCAAATAACGAAGCACGCACAGGTGCAATGGGAAGACCTCGCGATGGTCCATCGATGGGACTCGCAAGTGCGATCTCGACCAGACGGGCATTCAGGCTACCCGGTAGTCGCCCTCCGATTACGATACACGCCGGATCGAAGAATGCTGTTGCGACACGCACCGCCTGACGGAGTTGAACACCGGCACGGCCAATCCAACCATCCACGACAGAAGGCTCTGTTGCAAAAATCCTGTTGATGTCCGAAAGAACGCTCCACCTTTTCAGCGAGATTATTGATGAACGATTTCAAGTGGCGCCATTTGCAGGGTGAAGTGATTTTTTGGGCGGTGCGTTGGTACTGCCGCTATGGCGTCAGCTACCGTGATCTTGAACAGATGATGGGTGAGAGTGGCGTTCCCGTCGATCATTCCACGATTTATCGTTGGGTTCAGAGATATGCGCCGGAGATTGAAAAGCAGTTGCGTTGGCACTGGCGTCGACCGCAGTCAACGAGTTGGCGCGTTGATGAAACCTATGTGAAAGTCCGCGGACAATGGACGTATCTTTACCGGGCCGTCGACAAATTCGGCAACACGATCGATTTCTATCTGTCACCGACCCGCAATGCCAAAGCAGCCAAACGCTTTCTCGGTAAAGCCTTGAATGGCCTGAAGGACTGGGAAAAGCCAACCGTCGTCAATACCGACAAGTCATCGACTTATGGCATCGCTATTGCGCAATTGAAAGCCGAAAACAGATGTCCCATGGAACTCGTGCACCGACAGGTCAAGTATCTGAACAACATTGTTGAGGCCGATCACGGCAAGCTGAAGCAACTGATCAAACCGGTAAGAGGGTTCAAAACGCTGAAAACAGCCTATGCGACGATCAAAGGTTTCGAAGTCATGCGCGCTCTGCGCAAAAGGACAGGCTGCGATTTTCAACCTGACGGGCGACATTCGTGGAGAAGCAAGCATTGTTGAGCGTGCTTTCGGCATCGGACCAAGCGCGCTGACGGAGGCGGTAGCACTGCTCGCTCAGAGTCTCGAAAATCGCAAGGCTGCCAGATAATCGACGTCCCAACCAACGGTCATTATGGCCAAAATCGAAATTTGCAACAGAGCCCGTCGGATATTGTTGATGACATTCTCACGCCGGGCAGCGTCCGAAATGGCCCGGCGCGTTCAGCGTATCTGCAAGCAGGTTATTGGCGACAATTCAGCGGTCATGACTGATGCGCTTGCATGGGCAGGCACATTTCATGGCATTGGCGCGCGGCTCTTACGTATTTATGCCCAGCAGATCGGGCTTGGCGCCGACTTTACTATTCACGACCGGGAAGACAGCGCGACCTCATGAACCTCGTTCGCCATGAACTGGGTTTCTCAAAGATGGAAAGTCACTTTCCAACCAAGAGTACATGTGTTGCGATCTATTCGCGCGTGGTCAATTCCGAAACTTCAATCGGCGAAGTTCTGAAGAACGCATATCCCTATGTACTCGGCTGGGAAGAGCAACTCAAACAGCTCTTTGCTACCTATGTTGAGGCCAAGCAGCACCAGAACGTGCTCGATTACGATGATCTTTTGCTCTATTGGGCACAGATGATGTCAGATCCAGAGCTTGCTGACGAAGTTGGCAATCGCTTCGATCATATTCTGGTCGATGAGTATCAGGACACGAACCGTCTTCAGGCATCAATCCTGATGGCACTGAAACCGAGTGGTCGTGGTCTGACAGTCGTCGGTGACGATGCACAATCCATCTATTCCTTCCGCGCAGCTACCATTCGCAATATTCTCGATTTTCCGCAAGAGTTCTCGCCGAGACCTGCTGATATCATCACGCTTGACCGTAATTATCGCTCCACCCAGCCGATCCTTGCTGCCGCTAATGGCGTGATTGATCTTGCCCGCGAGCGATTTACCAAGAACCTTTGGACCGATCGTTAATCCGAACAGCGGCCAATGCTCGTGACGGTGCGAGACGAGAGCGATCAGGCGAACTATATCGTCGAGCAGGTCCTGGCAAATCGAGAAGTAGGCGTTACGCTTAAGCAGCAGGCGGTACTATTTCGCACGTCAAGCCACAGTGGCCCGCTTGACGTGGAGCTGACCCGCAGCAATATCCCCTTCGTGAAATTCGGTGGCCTGAAATTCCTCGACAGTGCGCATGTGAAAGACCTGCTTGCTACCTTGAGGTTTGCTCAGAACCCACGTGACCGTGTTGCGGGCTTCCGCCTTTTGCAGATGCTACCTGGTGTTGGTCCCCAGACGGCTGGCAAGATTCTCGACCCAATTGCCACGAACCCCGAACCGCTCCAATCGCTCGCCGAAATTCCACCACCGCCCCGGATTGGCGACGACTGGCCGGCCTTTATCGATCTGCTTTCAAGTCTTCGAAAAGTCGAAGGCGGATGGCCGGGAGAAATCGGTCTGGCACGCAACTGGTATGAACCGCATCTCGAACGTATTCACGAAGATGCCGATACGCGAAAAGCAGATCTGGTTCAACTTGAGCAGATTGCCAGCGGCTATCCAAGCCGCGAGCGGTTCCTCACCGAACTGACGCTTGATCCTCCTGATGCAACGAGCGATCAGGCAGGTGTGCCACTTCTTGACGAGGATTATCTGATCCTCTCCACCATCCATTCCGCCAAAGGGCAGGAATGGTGTTCCGTTTACATGCTCAACGTTGTCGATGGTTGCATGCCATCAGATCTAGGAGCGGGCACGACGGCCGAGCTGGAAGAAGAGCGTCGTCTACTTTATGTCGGCATGACGCGAGCCCGTGACAAACTCACGCTTATCACGCCACAGCGGTTTTTTACCTATGGTCAAAATGTGAAGGGTGACCGACACGTTTATGCTTCGCGCACGCGGTTCATACCCAGCTCATTGCTTCATTTGTTTGAGAAGACGAGTTGGCCGAAAGTTTCCGCCTCTGCGAGCGAACGCAGCGCACGTGATGTCCGCATAGATGTCGGCGCACGGATGCGAAGCATGTGGAAGTAAAGTTAGGTTACTGTCAGGTGCCCGTAACTGTAGACCCACTGGACTGGCTTATTTTGGGCTATTGTCTGTTGCAGCTTGCATTCTGAAAGTCGCTAATCCGCTCAATACAATGACAGCAGTCCCAAGCAGTGTCAGTGTGTCCGGTATTGAGCCAAAGACAAGGTAGCCCAGCCCTATCGCCCAGATCAGATGGGTATAGGAAACAGGTGCCAAGCGGGAAAGCTGTGCTTCTGGCCTGCGATAGGCGATGGCGATGGCCACGTGCGCTGCAAGCCATAGCACCCCCATCAGCACGGACATGACGCCTTCAAAGAAATCGGGAACGACAAAAACGAACGGTTGGCCGATTGAAAGTATCACAAGCCCGCTCATCGCCGAATAAGCCAGTGTCGTTTCAAGTGAATCGACCAGTACGGCCTTGCGTGTCATCACCATTGCCGTTGCCCAGCAAGCCGCAGAGGCGATGGAAAACAGTGCCGCTGGATTATAGGCAGCCAGGCCGGGGCGCAGAATGACGATAACCCCGATCAATCCGCCTGCAACTCCAAGCCAGCGATACCAGTTCACGCGTTCTTTCAACAGAAAAACGGATAAAAGCGTGACGAATGCCGGGGAAAGAAAGACCAGCGCCGTGGCTTCGGCCATGGGCTGCAACCTCAACGCCATCACCAGCAGGATCGTCGCACCCGCCATGCCAAACCCGCGTATGATCTGGGCACCCGGTCGTGCGCTTGGTTTTGGCAATCCTTTTCGCAGACAAAGGACACCGAACAACGTGGCCGCCGCGAGATAGCGAAACCATCCTATCTGGATAGGATGAAGGCTCACCGACAGCTTCTTGGCGATTGCATCCGAAGCCGCAAAGAGCGCCATCGCCAGCAGGCACAGGAGAAGACTCTCCCTGCCCTGCCAAAGCACTCGTGAACTTATCCCCCTGCCAGGGGTGGCGACATAGTGAGCAATCATGGTCGCACTTCAGGACTTTCGGACTTCGAGAACGACACCTGCCTCGTTGCGGGTATCGAAGTAGCAAAAGCCACCGCCATCTGTCCGTTTGCCTCGAGCTATGACTGGCAAGCCCAGGCTGCGACCACGCGCTTCGGCTTCGTCGCGGTCTTCGACCTCAAAACCGAGGTGATAAACACCTTCACCCCTTTCATCGAGAAACCGCTTTTGCGGCGAGTCCAGAATACCGGGGTCGCACAGCTGTAACTGGACATTGTCAAGGTTCACGCACTTATAGCGCATAGTCTTGGATGCTTCCTCGTTGGGAACCTCAAACTCCAGATACTCGCCCGACTTAGGGTAGTCGAACCATGGTCCCACCCCAAGGCTTTCATAATAGGCTACGGCCTTCTCAAGGTCTTTGACGACGATGCAGATATGGTGAAGGTTCTGGAAGATAGTGTTCATGTGGATTTCTCGATATTGGACAATTGACAATAGTTTTCACTGCTCCCGGTTTCGGAAACCGGGAGTTGGCGTTCATCAGGGGATAGAGTGTTGACTAGGTCAGGCTAAATCTGGATTGCCGGTTCGACGATAGCCATGGTCTTTTCAACATGCTCACGCGCTGCCCGCTCGGCTTGATCTTCATCGCGCGCAATCAGGGCATCGACGATCTTTCGATGCTGGAGATTTGTCTTCTGCACTTCCTCATTCGAAAACAGGATCGGAACCCGCAACATCCAGTAGTGAAACTGTGTTCGCTCGTGGAACTGCGCCAGAAACATATTGTCTGCACTGTCTACGATCAGATTATGAAACTCATTGTTCAGGCGATTGAGTTCAGGGCGGGTCATCCCCTCTCCCGGCTCCATGGCTTCAATCAGGCGCTGAAGTTCATCGAAGGTTTCCGATGATGCATGACGGGCAGCGAGCCGCGCTGTTGCCCCTTCAATGGCCGCACGACTTTCGAATATGGCGCGTATCTGGCTGCGGTCGACATTCTCGACAACCCATCCCCGCCCCGGACCGAGCAGTCCCTCGCCTTTCAGCAACAAAAGAGCCTCGCGAACCGGCGTGCGACCAACGCCAAGCCGCTCACACAGTTCTTCTTCGAGTAAGCGCTGGCCTGGCTTCAGCTCTGAGCCCAGAATCATGCTGCGGATGCGAGTCCGAACATCTTTTCCGATAGGCTCACCGCCAGATTCTTTCTTTGCCGCCATTTTTCAGTCTCCGAATCATCCGGGCATTGTAGAGGCAGGCAATACCCGCGCAAGAAACTGTCGCGCCCGCTCGCTGTCTGGATTGGTGAAGAATTTTGCGGAATGCGCATCCTCAGCCACCTGCCCGCCTTCCATGAAGATCACGCGATCCGCGACATCGCGGGCAATCGCCATATCGTGGGTCGCGATCACCATAGTCTGGCCTTCTTCAGCCAGTGCACGAATGGTGACCACCACTTCTTGTGCCAGCTCCGGATCAAGCGCGCTCGTGGGTTCATCAAGCAGCAAGACGCGAGGCTCCATCGCCAAAGCACGGGCAATAGCAACGCGCTGCTGCTGACCGCCGGATAACGCCGAAGGATAGGAATCCGCCTTCGTTTTCAGGCCGACCTTGTCGAGCAGCGCCATTGCGACTTCAGCGGCTTCGGCTCTCGGACGCTTCAAGACGTGCACAGGGCCGCTCATGACATTCTGGATCGCCGTCATGTGACGGAAAAGGTTGAAGTGTTGAAACACCATACCAATTTTTTGCCGCTGGCGGCTGAGTTCACGATCGGAAAGCTCATGCAATGCTGTGGCGGTTTCCTGATAACCGATCAGTTCGCCATAAACATAAATCCTGCCGGAACTGATGCGGTCGAGATGATTGAGGCAGCGCAGCATGGTTGACTTTCCGGCACCCGAAGGTGCGAGCAAGGCAACTACCTGGCCTGCGGGAACATCAAAGCTCACCCCGCTGAAAGCACTCACGGAACCCCAGTTCTTTGACACATTGATCGCCGATACTGCCGGCATATTTTTGGCTGGCGCGCTCATCGTTGCGGGAATACCTTTTCTAGCGTGGTCTGGATCGCGGTCGCAAAGGCTGTCATCACGAGATACCAGAACGCCGCCACCGCAAGCAGTTCCACCACGTGGAAATTGGAGGAGTAAATGTCCGTCGCCACACGCAACAACTCAAGATAGCCGATGGCCGATGCGAGAGAAGACGACTTCAGCAGCATGATATACTGATTGCCTGCCGCCGGTATGATGATCCGTCCGGCTTGCGGAATGACCACTTGCGTCAGCACTTTTCGCTGCGTCATACCCAATGCTGTTGCGGCTTCGCGTTGTCCCTTGTCCACGGCCAGAATACCACCGCGAATGATCTCGCTCATATAGGCGCCTTCAGCCAGGCTGAGGCCTGCCAAGGCTGCGAGAAATGGCGTCACAACCGACGTTGTTGGGGCATCAATGAGCGGCAACTCCATGAACGGAAGGGCGATATAAATGCTGGGAAACATGATCGGCACGGCATTAAACCAGAAGATAAGCTGGATAAGCATCGGCGTGCCGCGAAACAGATAGACATAGATCGCGGAAATGCCCGACAGAATTGGGTTTCCACTGACGCGCATCAAAGCCGAGACAAATCCGATCAGCGTGGCAATAATCAAAGCCAGTGTTCCAAGGACCAGCGCATTGATGGCGCCCATTACGATCAGAGGACTAAAAATATAATCTCTGAAGACTGCGAAATCGAGAATCTGTGCCCGCAATGATGCCATTGCGATAGACGCGACGCAGGCCAGGACAATGGCGCCTAAAACCCACGAGCCCCAGCGGCGCCTGTGAATGATTGGCAAGTTGGAAGTTTGGTGAACAATACTGGCATCCATTGCCCTGGTTCCAATGTCAATTACGTTTGCTTGCAGGCAAATTGATTGTGATTTCCGGCAGAACGCCGCCGCCTACGCCCCATTTGTTCATGATGGATTGATAAGCGCCATCAGCCTTCATTTCTTCTGTCGCCTTTTTCACCGCATCGCGCAGGCCACTCTGGCTTTTCGCAAAGCCCCAGGACGTGATGTAAGGTGTCAGGATATAGTTGCCGCCGGCGATCGCATATTTGCCGGGAAACTGGGACCCCATATAAACGAGCGCCGGGAAATCACCCAGATAGGCGTCGACGCGTTTGAGATCGAGCTGCATGCGCGCGTCAGGCGCGGAAGGCAACTGGTCTGCAACAATAGCGGCTGCGCCATTCTTCTGGCATGTAGCAGAGGCTTCTTCGACCTTGGCCATGATGACCCGGCTTCCCAGAAGCGTCGCAACCTTCTTGCCGCAGAAATCGGCAATAGTCTTGTATTTGCTTTCGTCTTCAGCACGCACCAGCATGCTGCCGCCCGACATCATGTAGTTGACGAAATCGAGTTTCTGCTCACGCTCTTCAGTGTCGCTGATACCACCCGACGCCATGTCGAAGCGTTTTGCCTCAATACCCGGAATGAGCGCCGAATATTCGGCTTGGACGAATTGCATTTTCAGATTGAGACGCTTGGCAATTTCCCGCAGCAGATCGGCGCTCGCACCGCTGACTTCCTGGCTCCCCGGCTCGCGAAATTCAATGGGCGGAAATGTCTGTTGCGAACCAACGGTGAGTGTGCCGCGGTCGCGAATTTCCTGCGGTACCAGAGATGCCGCATCCTGCGCAAAAGCCTGTCCGGACGCCATTGCGGTTAGTGCGCAAACAGCGCTCATAAATGGAAGTCGATGCTTATTCATTAAAAGTTCCCCACTCTTTGTTTTTATCTTTGGTGTTTAAGGCGATGGGCAGCCCATCGCCTTAAAATGGCCTTACCGTGTTTCCGCACCCCGTCCCGGTATCTTGGACGGATTGGGGCGATCGGCGCGCGGGCACTCCGCAGCTGCGTCGAAAACGCCGGTGACCTTGTCAATATACTCTTGCGGGAAGTTCCACTGCTTCAAACCCGCCGGAATGTGCTCCCAGTAGAAGTTTGGCGGACGCATTGCAATGCCCGGCGTAATGAGGCGGTAGGTCCAGCAATCATACATCTTGCCGTCGTCGCCATAGACGGTGACGCAGCAACGTTCGAAGTCGTCATAGTCTTCTTCGAAGTGCTTTTCGTCATGCTCGAACACAACGCCGAATGCCTTTTCGCCATAAGCTTCCGCCGTATTGAGAAAATGGCACCAGCCACGATCCTTGCGCTCACCCGCAGCATGGAAACGGAGCGCGTGATTGGCCGCATAACCCTTGGTGATCGACTTGGCCTCCGGCATATAGCGCCCGACTTCGATGTCGTGCAGCCAGGTGCAGTAAGCGAAATAGTACATCATTACCTCTTCCAGAATGACAGCAGACCGACAGCCACCGTCACCTAAGTTTACGTGTTTCACAGGCACAGACATGCCCCGCACAACGGGGTTGGCCTCAACCTTTCCCGTATACATAAAAATATATTTTAGCGTATATTTTTGTCAAGCTTGATTATTGGCCGATACGGAAAATATCGTTTCGGGCACAGAGAGGGGAAAAACGACGGTCGGTTGGAACGTCGTTCGACTGGATTTGCGGATGCGAAAGAGGCAACCTGCCGAGCCTGCAAAAGGAAAAAAACCACTATGCAATTTGAATTCGCGCACACGCACGCCTATCCCGGATGCAAAGTCCGGATCAGTGACGAGAGTGTTGATACGGAGGCGGTCGTAATGTTCAGCGATGGCGTTATCACGCAGGCGAAATATGAACAACAAACGGATTCTATCCTCCTGTCCATATCGTCTTACGAAACAGCAAGAGGCACAAAAATAGCTGAGAAAGTTTGGATCTTACGACCTGATGTCAAACAAGGTCATTGGAAAGTCTCAGCGAGACTCCCGACATAATCACACTGATGAGCAAACAGACAATTCAGACGGTCAGGTAGCTTCTCGCCTTTGACGTGTCGAGTACTTCCGCCGGACCATCCAGAACGATTTCGCCCCGATCCATGATGTAGACGTAATCGGCGAGTTCGCGACAGAAATCGAGATATTGTTCGACCAGCAGAATGGCCATCCCAGCTGAGTCCCGCAAATAGCGGATTGCGCGGCCAATATCCTTGATGATCGACGGCTGGATGCCCTCTGTCGGCTCGTCCAGTACCAGAATACGCGGCCTCAGCACCATAGCGCGACCGATGGCGAGCTGCTGCTGCTGCCCGCCGGAAAGATCACCGCCACGACGCGGCAGCATATCCTTCAGCACCGGAAACAGGCTGAATATCTCGTCGGGAATGAACCGTTCCGAACGTTTCAGCGAAGCATACCCGCTTTCCAGATTTTCCCTCACTGTCAGCAGCGGAAATATCTCACGCCCCTGCGGAACATAGCCCATACCCCGACTGGCGCGCGCATAAGGCGGCAGATTTTTCATATCCACATCATCGAAAACGACAGTGCCGCCGCTCAGCGCCTGCTGCCCGGTAATGGCGCGCAACAAGCTGGTCTTGCCGACACCATTGCGCCCCAGAACACAGGTGATGTGTCCGGCCTCAGCCTTCAGCGACACGCCGCGCAAGGCCTGTGCCGCACCATAATGAAGGCTCACATTTTCAACGCTCAACATAAGAAGCTCCCCTTAGCGCCCAAGATAGTTCTCGATCACTTTCGGATCAGAGCTGACGAAATCGATAGACCCTTCCGCAAGCACGCTGCCTTCGGCAAGACAGGTCACCTTCACACCCAAATCGCGAATGAAGCCCATGTCGTGCTCCACCACCACAACCGAACGCGTCTTGGCGATCTCCTTGAGCAGGATGGCCGTTTCAGCGGTCTCGGCGTCCGTCATGCCTGCCACTGGTTCGTCAACCAGCAAAAGCTTGGGCTCCTGCGCCAGCAACATGCCAATTTCCAGCCACTGTTTCTGGCCATGCGAGAGATTGGCGGCGAGGTCATCACGCCGCGCCCACAGGCGCACTGTCTTCAATATTTCTTCAATGCGGTCGCGATCCGCTTTGTCCTGGCGATAAAGAAGCGTTGCAAAAACCCCGCGCTTGCGATCCAGCGCAAGCTCGATATTGTCCCAGACCGTGTGGCTTTCGAATACCGTCGGCTTCTGGAATTTGCGGCCAATGCCAATCTGGGCAATGTCGGCCTCGTCCTTCCTCGTAAGATCGATATCGCCCTCAAAGAATACGTCGCCTTCATCCGGCTTCGTCTTACCGGTGATGATATCCATCATCGTCGTCTTGCCGGCGCCGTTCGGGCCAATAATGGCCCGCAACTCGCCCGGCTCAATGACAAAGGACAGTGAGTTCAGTGCTTTGAACCCATCGAAGGAAACCGACACGCCATTAAGATAAAGCAGACTGTTGGTGGTCTCGCTCATAATGCCCCTCACTCCGCAGCCGTTGCTTGCAGTTTGGTCTCGTCTCGCGATGCCGCCGCTGGGGGTTTGCGTGACGCCATGAGTGCGCGGAACGTGCCGACAATGCCTTTTGGCAGGAAAAGCGTAACGGCGACGAACAGTGCGCCCAATACGAACAGCCACATTTCCGGAAAAGCGGTCGTGAAGACGCTTTTGCCGAAATTGACCAGCACAGCGCCAATCACCGGCCCTATAAGCGTCGCCCGACCACCCACGGCAGTCCAGATGACGACTTCGATAGAATTGGCCGGGGCGAATTCTCCCGGATTGATGATGCCGACCTGCGGCACATAAAGCGCACCCGCGACAGCCGCCATCATCGCCGAGACGGTAAAGATGAATAGCTTGTAGTTTTCCGGTCTGTAACCAAGAAATCGTGTGCGGCTTTCCGCATCGCGGACGCTGACCAAAACCTTGCCGAACTTCGATCTGACCACCGCTGAACTGAAAATCAGCGCAATAGCCAGCACGACTGCCGAAGCAGCGAAAAGCGCGGCGCGCGTGCCGTCCGCCTGAATGTTGAAGCCCAGAATATCCTTGAAATCGGTCAGGCCGTTATTACCGCCGAACCCCATTTCGTTGCGGAAGAAAGCCAACATCAACGCATAGGTCATCGCTTGCGTGATGATCGACAGATAGACACCGGTCACGCGGGAGCGGAAAGCGAACCAGCCGAAGATGAAGGCCAACGAACCCGGCACCAGCAGCACCATCAGGAATGCAAACCAGAAGTGATCGAAGCCGAACCAGTACCATGGCAATTCCTTCCAGTTGAGGAACACCATAAAATCGGGCAGCTCCGGATTTCCATAGACGCCGCGCGCGCCGATCTGGCGCACCAGATACATGCCCATGGCATAACCGCCGAGCGCGAAGAACGCGGCGTGACCCAGAGAAAGAATACCACAGAAACCCCAGACCAGATCGAGCGCCAGTGCCAGCATGGCATAGGTCAGATATTTACCGAGCAGCGACACCATATAGGTCGGCACATGCAATGGATGATCCGCTGCCGTCAGCAGGTTGAGCGCAGGAACAGCGAGGGCAGCGGCAATCAGGATTGCAGCGGCAATAAAGACACCACGGTCGAGCGTTCGGAACAGAAATGCCGTGATCATGCTTCCACCGCCCTGCCCTTGAGAGCGAACAAGCCGCGCGGACGCTTTTGAATGAAGAGAATGATGAGCACAAGCACCAGTATCTTGCCGAGTACCGCTCCGGCATAAGGTTCAAGGAACTTGTTCAGGATGCCGAGCGAGAAGGCGCCGACCAGCGTGCCCCAAAGATTACCGACACCACCGAACACCACCACCATGAAACTGTCGATGATATAGCCCTGCCCAAGATTGGGGGACACATTGTCGATCTGGGACAGTGCGACACCTGCCATGCCTGCAATACCGGAACCAAGCGCAAAGGTGAAAGCATCGATATAGGGTGTGCGAATGCCCATGGACGAAGCCATGCGCCGGTTCTGGGTGACTGCACGCATTTGCAGACCGAAGTTGGACCGCTTCAACACCGCAAGAAGCGTGAAGAAGACGGCAAGCGAGAACACGATGATCCACAGGCGGTTCCAGGTGATGGTCATGCCACCCAGCTCGAAAGCGCCCGACATCCATGTTGGATTGCCAACCTCGCGATTGGTTGGTCCAAACACCGTTCGCACGGCCTGTTGCAGGATCAGGGAAATGCCCCAGGTCGCGAGCAGTGTTTCAAGCGGGCGACCATAGAGAAACCGGATGACGCCACGTTCGATCACCAGACCGACCAGCGCCGTGAAGAGGAAAGCCAGTGGCAGGGCGATGGCAAGAGACCAGTCGAACAGCCCCGGATAATTGGTCCGAATCACCTCCTGCACCATGAAAGTGACATAGGCGCCCAGCATGACCATTTCGCCATGCGCCATGTTGATGATGCCCATAACACCGAAGGTTATGGCAAGGCCAATGGCCGCGAGCAGCAAGACGGAACCGAGCGAAAGACCATACCAGACATTCTGTCCAGCGTCCCAGAAAGCCTGCCTTTGCTCAATATGGGCGATAGCGCCATCGAGCGCCTCGGCAAGTTCAGGCTGTGCATTGGCACGAGCTGCATTCAGGACAGACAGTGTGGAGCGGTCGCCATTATCCTTCAGGAACAGCGCCGCCTTGAGCTTGTCGTCGAGTGGGCGGTCGGATGCCAGAAGTGCCGCAGCCTGCGCCTTCTCCAGAAGTGCATGGATTGTACCATCCTGTTCCTTGCCAAGCGCTGCCTCGATTGCGTCCAATGCTTCCGCATCAGGGCTTCCTGCGACAATTTCAGCTGCCTTAAGCCGCTCCGCCCGATTGGGACTCATCAACGTCAACCCACCAAGAGCCGTTCGAACCGCGCGGCGTACCGAGTTGTTCACCTTGACCTTGTCCATTGTGCCTTTGGGCGCATCACCTGCCGTCTCACTGCTAACAGGGTCAGTGAGCTGCAAGTTCGCACCCGTGGCTTTGGTGATGAAAACCCTGCCGTCGGATTTGCGCGCATAAAGATCGCCATCGCCAAGCGCGTTCAATACAGGCACGACGCGCGTGTCGCCCGTGCTTGCGAGAGCAGAAATCCGGTCCTGCATCTGGGCAAAACTCGCCTTGCCCAAAGCATCGACAAGCCCTTGAAACTCATCCGCTCGGGCTGCCGTCGCTATCGTGGCAAACAGGACAGACAAGACGAGCAGGACGGCTCGTATCCGGCGCTCCATGGCTGACTTCCTTGAATATAAAAGCATTCTTAATTTTGACCCGTTCGGATCTTTGAACTGCAAGGGGCAGGCGCCGTTCTCACCTGCCCTCTGCATCCCCCGTCTATCAGGAGCCGCCCTGACCGCCGCACTTGCCCGTTGCGACATTGAAATTGCCGCAGGACATCGGCTTGCGCCAATCAGAGATCAGATTCTTGGAATCCGGCAGATAATCGGACCATTCGTCGCCAACAATCAGACCCGGCGTCTGGCTGACAATTTCAAACTGACCGTTCGACTGGATTTCTCCAATCAGCACCGGCTTAGTGATGTGGTGGTTCGGCATCATGGTCGAATAGCCGCCCGAGAGGTTCGGTACAGACACACCGACCAGCGCATCGATGACCGCATCCTGATCGGTCGTGCCAGCCTTTTCAACGGCCTTCAACCACATGTTGAAACCAATGAAAGACGCTTCCATCGGATCGTTGGTGACGCGCTTGTCATCCTTGGTGAAGGCGTGCCAGGTTTCGATGAATTTCGCATTGGTTGGGTTGTCCACGGACTGGAAATAGTTCCATGCCGCAAGATGGCCAACCAGCGGCGCGGTATCGATACCGGCCAGTTCCTCTTCGCCAACCGAGAAGGCGACGACTGGAATATCCTCAGCCTTCACACCCTGATTTGCGAGTTCCTTATAGAAGGGCACATTGGCATCGCCATTGACGGTCGAAACCACAGCGGTCTTCTTGCCCGCCGCACCAAAGCTCTTGATCGCAGCCACTTCCGTCTGCCAGTCGGAGAAACCGAACGGCGTATAGTTGACGCGGATATCTTCCGGCTTCACACCCTTGGAGACGAGATAGGCTTCAAGAATCTTGTTGGTCGTGCGCGGATAGACATAGTCGGTGCCTTCCAGAACCCAGCGCTCAACACCCTCGTTCTCCATCAGATAATCGACAGCGGGGATTGCCTGCTGGTTTGGCGCGGCGCCCGTATAGAACACGTTGCGCTCGGATTCCTCGCCCTCGTACTGAACCGGATAGAACAGGATATTGTCGAGTTCCTTGAACACCGGCAGAACCGATTTGCGCGACACCGACGTCCAGCAGCCGAAAACGGCCGCAACCTTGTCCTGCGAAATCAGCTGACGGGCCTTTTCCGCAAAAAGCGGCCAGTCCGAAGCCGGATCGACAACGACAGCCTCAAGCTTCTTGCCAAGAAGGCCACCCTTCTTGTTCTGCTCTTCGATGAGCATCAGCATGGCATCCTTGAGCGTCGTTTCCGAGATAGCCATCGTGCCGGAAAGCGAATGAAGAATGCCAACCTTGATCGTGTCTTCCGCGGCGAGCGCGCCGGAAAGGCTAGGGATGGTGAGCGCGCTTGCAAAAAGTGCGGCAAGCATCTGCGACCGGAATGTCATTGCGTGTCCCTCTCTGTTGGTTCTCCCGGTTCTCCGGGTTATTGCCAACTATTGGGGAGAGGACGCCGTTTCCTTATACGTTAAATGACGTAGTTACCGGGGGGAAATATGCATTAGAACGAAATTCAGGTATCCGCAGATGTGCGTGAAGTTCGTTCTAATTTAGTGGCTTCATGCATCGAGCTTCCCAAAAACCGATACCGGCTTTCGGGCCGATGCATTATTGACTTAACCTGCTATCTCTCTTTGAAACGGCCGATAAGGCGCCGGAGGGGAAATGGAGCGGCATGGCAGCGCGGCAACGCATCATCCCGGTCAGAAGGGAATATAACCGCTGGGTCGCGGACGAAACGCTGGAAGATTACGCGCTGCGCTTCACAGCAAAAAGCGCGCGCCGCTTTTCATCCAATCGCATTGCCCACACAGCTATCGGCGCGATTTCCTTCCTCGCACTTGAGGCAATCGGCGGTGCCATCACCCTGTCCTACGGCACCAGCAACGCCATAGCCGCCATCATTGTCGCTAGTCTTGTCATGCTGGCGGTCGGTCTGCCCATCAGCCGCTATGCTATCCGCCATGGCGTCGACATCGATCTGCTGACCCGTGGTGCAAGCTTCGGCTATATCGGTTCGACCGTCACATCGCTTATCTACGCGACATTCACGTTCATTCTGTTCGCAATCGAAGCCTCGATCATGTCAGGCGCGCTGGAGTTGGCCTTTGGCATTCCGATGTGGATCGGCTATGTGATCAGCGCTGTCGTGGTGATACCGCTCGTCACCTATGGCGTGCGGATGATCAGCCGTTTCCAGATCGCCACCCAACCCTTCTGGATTGCGCTTAATATTCTCCCCTTCATTTTCATCGCGCTGGTCGATTGGGGAAAATTCGATCTCTGGCTGACCTTCTCCGGCATTCGCACAGGTTTTACCGGCGGAGAAAGCGCGCCCTTTGTACTGGCACAATTCGGCGCCGCCTCTGCGGTCATTCTGGCACTGATGGCGCAGATCGGCGAGCAGGTCGATTTCCTGCGCTTTCTGCCGCCAGAGGGCCAGCGCAAATGGCGGCACAAGATTGCCGTGTTTCTTGCCGGACCGGGCTGGGTCGTGCTGGGTGCGCCAAAATTGCTTGCCGGTTCGTTCCTGGTGGTGCTGACGCTGAGCGCTGGCATTCCCGCCGATGTGGCTGCCGATCCGGCGCATATGTATCTGACCGCTTTCGGCTATATGATCCCATCGCATATGGCTGCGCTGCTGCTCACCGTCGCCTTCGTTGTGGTCTCACAATTGAAGATCAATGTGATGAACGCCTATGCCGGGTCTCTGGCCTGGTCGAATTTCTTCTCCCGCCTGACTCACAGTCATCCGGGCCGTGTGGTCTGGCTGATCTTCAATGTCAGCATTGGCCTGCTTTTGATGCAACTCGGCATTTACAAGGTGCTGGAACAAACGCTCGGAGTTTTCTCCATCATTGCCATGGCGTGGCTCTGCACGATTTCCGTCGATCTTTTTGTCAATAAGCGCCTCGGTCTCTCGCCACCCGGCATCGAATTCAAACGCGCCCATCTCTACGACATCAATCCGGTTGGCACCGGCACAATGGCCATTGCCTCCATTACAGCCCTCGCCGCCCATTTCGGTGCGTTCGGCGCCATGGCTTCTGCGCTCGCACCCTATATTGCGCTGCTGGTCGCCTTTATCGTCTCTCCGCTGATCGCCTGGAAGACGGACGGCAAATATTACCTCGCCCGCAAGCCGCGCCAGTCCTGGCAGAACAAGCTCGCCATCAACTGCTCGGTTTGCGAACATGATTTCGAACCGGAAGACATGGCGTGGTGCCCGGCCTATGCCGCTCCGATCTGCTCACTGTGTTGTTCGCTCGACAGCCGCTGCCACGATCTCTGCAAGCCCAAGGCGCATCTGCGGGCGCAAAGCGCCGAAGTCGCCCATGCGCTGTTGCCCGCCGCAGTCATCGAAAAGCTCTCCACCCGGCTCGGGCGCTATGCCGTTACCGTTGCTGTTTCGGTCGCATTTCTTGGCACCATCCTCGCGCTGGTGGCCTATCACGCCGGAGCTGCATATCCGGAAACCGCGCAAGTGGTGAACCACACAATCCTGATCGTGTTCTTCGTTCTGGCGCTGATCGCGGTGATCGTCTGCTGGTTTTACGTGCTGGCCCATGACAGCCGCATCGTCGCCGAAGAGGAATCCTCCCGACAAACTGCCCTTCTGCTGAAGGAAATTTCGGCGCATAAAAAGACCGACGCCGCCCTGCAACAGGCAAAGGATAATGCAGAAGCTGCCAACAGGGCGAAGAGCCGCTATGTTGTCGGCCTTAGCCATGAACTCCGCACCCCGCTCAACGCTGTTCTGGGCTATGCGCAGATACTGGAACGCGACGAAACCATTCCGGCAGCCCGGCAACCTTCGATCAAGCTTATCCGCCGCAGCGCCGATCATCTGTCGGGACTGATTGACGGGCTTCTCGATATTTCCAAGATCGAAACCGGGCATTTGCAGGTCTATTCCAACGAAATCAACCTGCATGATTTTCTCGACCAGATTACCGACATGCTGAAGCCGCAAGCTGAAGCCAAGGGCATAACATTCCGCTACAGCAACATAGAAACGCTGCCGCAATATGTACGCACTGACGAAAAGCGCTTTCGCCAGATACTGGTCAATCTTCTGACCAATGCGATCAAATTTACCGAGAAAGGCGAAGTCGCGCTCGATGTCGCCTATCGCAATCAGGTGGCCACGTTCAGGATCATGGATACCGGGCGCGGCATTGCGGACAAGGATCTGGAGCGCGTCTTCGAACCCTTCCAGCGGGGCGAAGCCGATCACACCCGTCATCTGCCCGGCCTCGGTCTCGGCCTGACGATCACCAAGCTTTTGACCAATACGCTGGGTGGCGAACTGTCCGTTACAAGCACTTACGGCAAGGGCTCGACATTTCAGGTTCGCCTGATGCTGGGCGCCATCGACCGCCCGGTCAATCTGGCTGCACCGACGCGCAAGATCCAGAACTATACCGGGCCGCGCCGTACCCTCATCGTCGTTGACGACAATGACGATCACTGCGCCATGATGCGCGAAATCCTGTCGCCGCTCGATTTCATCGTCCTGACGGCGAAGAGCGGACCGGAATGTCTGACCTTGATCGAAGGCATTCGCCCCGACCTCTATTTCATCGATATCCGCATGCCGGAGATGAATGGCTGGGAACTGGTGGCGCGCCTGCGCGAGAAAGGCGAAGTGGCGCCGATCATCATGCTCTCAGCAAACATCGGTGACGGAACCCGGCCCGATACCTTGCCCGACAATGCCCATAACGACACACTGACCAAACCATTCGATATAAGACAAATCCACGCCAAGCTTGCCGTGCATCTCGGCTTCGAATGGATCTACGAACAAGGTGAAGAAAACAAAGCCTCCCTTCGACCTGCTGTCATCGACAGTCCTGCCCTTTCCGATTTGCACGATCTTATTCGTCTCGGTGAAATTGGTTATGTGCGGGGGATTGAAGCCAAACTCGCACTTCTTGCGCAAGACAAAAATCTTGTCCCCTTTGTCGAAAATGCAAGGGATTATATTCGCGCTTTCAACATGTCAGGCTACGATATGTTTCTGCGCAATCTCGAACAGAAACTGGACGACCAGCCATGACCGTACGCGATACCGTTCTCATTGTTGACGACTCGCCCCAAACACTTGGCTTCCTGACCGAAGCGCTGGAACAGGCCGGATATTCCGTTTTGATCGCGACATCAGGTGCAGCTGCGCTTGGCATTGCGGAACGCATTACACCGGACATGATCCTGATGGACGCAGTCATGCCGGGAATGGACGGCTTCGAAACCTGCCGCCAACTCAAGTCAAATCCGGCCATCTCGCAAGTCCCGATCGTCTTCATGACCGGCCTGACCGAAACAGAACATATCGTTCACGCGCTTGAAGCCGGTGGGGTCGATTATCTGACCAAGCCGATCAATATCGATGAATTGCGCGCGCGCATAAAAGTCCATCTGACCAATGCACGCTCTGTACAAAGCGCACGTGTGGCGCTTGATGCCAGTGGCCGGCATCTTTTCGCGGTCGATCGTGACGGAACGATCTTATGGTCCACCCCACAAGCCGTGCGCCTGATGGACAGTGTCAGCGACAGCGGGAAGGGTCAGGTGCTTTTGCAGCAGAAATGCGCGGAGCGACTTCAAGCGCGAAACCGACGCGAAATTGCCGACGATGTGCCTGAAGTCATCGCAGCCAACGGCCAGATTTCGCTGCAACTGACTCATCTCGGTTCTACAGGGCCGAATGAGTTTCTATTCCGCTTGACCGCGATCAGCGAAACCGGCGAACAGGATATGTTGCGCCGCCATTTCGGCCTGACGGCACGAGAAAGTGATGTCTTGCTTTGGGTCGCACGCGGAAAAACAAATCGCGACATCGGCACGATTCTCGACCTCAGCGCTCGCACCGTGAACAAGCACCTTGAGCAAATCTATGTGAAACTAGGCGTTGAAAACCGCGCAGCCGCAGCTGTGAAGGCGACTATAGTCGTTTACAAGTAAAATATAAATCAATAAATGCCATCATAGGTCGATAGTATATTATATCATAATTTAATTGATTACGTTCCATTAAAATTAAAATAAGCACAAACTCGTGATTTTTCTGTCGCATTTTTCGGCGTATAACTTGTTAAATATATCATTTATTAAATGGTGATAATTTACCGAGAATTTATACGCAAATATTATTGAATTCCGCCTTATATAATCAGGACTAATATGGACATTGATAGAATACGCCAGCAGGCTTATGCCATGCCGCTGACCAGCCCGTCCTTCGGTCGGGGCCCGTTTCGCTTCTGCAATCGGGAATTTTTAGTCTTAACCTACCGAACGGACATGGATGCTCTCCGGGCCGTGGTCCCTGAGCCGTTGGAGGTTCATGAACCCATTGTACATTACGAATTTATTCGCATGCCCGATTCCGCTGGATTTGGTAGCTACACTGAGAGCGGCCAGGTTATTCCGGTCAGCCTTCATGATGTCAAAGGCAGCTACACCCACGCCATGTATTTGGACGACCACGCACCAATTGCGGGTGGCCGTGAGATCTGGGGCTTCCCCAAGAAATTTGCACAGCCTCGTCTGGAGGTCGTTCAGGATACGTTGATCGGCACCCTGGATTACGGTCCAGTGCGTATTGCCACTGGCACCATGGGTTACAAATATCAAGATATGGAACAGGCGAAACTGCTCGACGATATGAAGCGTCCCGGCTTTCTGCTGAAAATCATTCCGCATGTGGACGGTAGTCTGCGGATTTGCGAACTGGTTCAGTATCACATGGGCGATATTCGTCTGCAGGGGGCCTGGTCTGGACCCGGCGCATTGGAACTGCATCCACACGCACTGGCACCAGTCGCAAAGCTACCAGTACGAGAAGTATTATCCGCAAGTCATTACATCGCCGACCTGACCCTGATGCACGGGCGCGTGGTTCATGACTACCTCGCCTGATGCTGGATGACTGGCATCAACCAAGTTGTACTGCGCAGTTGGCGTTATCCAACATCCTCGCTCGGATCACGCGCTCAAAGGAATAGTAAACATGTTTTTGAAAAACAAAGTTGCACTCATCACCGGCTCCGGTGGCGGCTTGGGCAGAAGCATTGCATTGCGATACGCTGAGGAAGGAGCGAAAGTTATCGTTTCCGACCTGTCGTCGGACGCTGTCGCCAAGACCGTGGAAGACATAGAAGCTCTCGGAGGAGAGGCTTTTGGCACTATCATGGACGTGTCGGATGAAGGACAAGTCGATACCGGTGTAAAAGACGCAGCTGCCCATTTCGGTACGATTGATATTCTTATTAGCAATGCGGGAATACAGATCGTTCGACCCGTAGAAGAATTCACACTGGCTGAATGGAAGAAGATGTTGGCCGTCCATCTGGATGGCGCGTTTTTAACCACCCGCGCCTGCCTTAAGCATATGTATGCCCAGAAACAGGGTAGCATCATTTATATGGGTCTGCGCACGCCAAAACAGCTTCTAAGTTGAAGGCGCCCTATGTAACGGCAAACCACGGACTTCTTGGATTATGTCGTGTTGTGGCTAAAGAAGGCGCAGCGCGGAGTGTAAGGGCCAACATGATTTGCCCCGGTTACGTCCGTACTCCGCTCGTCGACAAACAAATCCCGCAGCAAGCTGCCGAATTGGGTATCTCGGAAGATGAGGTCATCAAGATGATGTTGTCCGAAACCGTTGATGGCGAGTTTACGACAGAGAAAGACATCGCAGATGTCGCGGTTTTTCTGGGTGACTTCGAAACCAGTGCACTTACAGGGCAATCCCTGCTCGTGAGCCATGGCTGGATGATGGAATAACGATCACTGCCTGAGAAAACTGACCCGAAGCGTTCACCAAACCGTTTCTCATCATGGTAATCACCCGAGTAAAATTGATGAAACAAGCTATCAAAAGAAATCGATATTTTTCCCCTTTAGCCCAATACCTGAGATGCCGCATACCGGTTACCCTCGCCTTGACGGCCTGCCTGTTGTCCAGTGCCGCGCATGCCGCCACGATACAAACGGATCAACAGCAATATGCGAAGCAATGGCAACAAGAGCACGGTTCCCTAACCGCGGCTCCACCGCCTGCACTAGCCGCTTTTTTGGCTGAGCATACAACCAAGCCTGTGTCTCATTTTGATACCCTCAGCACCCGCGAGGGGCTAGCGCAATTGACACATCAGTACACTACGCCTCCGTCTGAAGATCTGGCAGTCGTTAATGTCGATGTCGACGCAGATGGACGACGAATTCCGGTGCGTATTTACCAAAGCAACGCCAGCACACCGCAATTAACCGCAGCCGAGCAGAGCGACGAGAAGGCACCGGGCGTTCTGTTCTTTATTTACGGCGGCGGCCATCTGAGTGGTTCTGTCAGTGTGTATGATCCTGTGGCTCGTCACCTGGCCGTAAGCACCGGCAACACTGTAATCGCCGTTGATTATCGACGTGCCCCGGAAAACCCATTTCCGGCTGGGTTGGACGATGCACGCGCCGTTCTGTTGCAGGCCTACCATCTGCTGGATCAACAGAACATCCCCTATCAGCATCAACTCACACTGGTTGGCGACAGCGGCGGAGGAGCGTTTAGCGCAACCTTGACTGCGGAGATGCAAACCTCCCAGCCCGACCTTATCAATCGTCTGGTCCTTATTTATCCGAGCCTCGATTACACATTGAGCTGGCCGTCAGTGAAGGAGAACGGGACAGGGAAACTACTGGATGAGACGAAGGTGCGATGGTACTTCGATCAATATTTCCAGCATAACGAAGACCGTCTTGCGCATTCCCCACTTAACATGCCGGTGACAAAAGCGTGGCCCCCAATACTATTGTTCAGTGGTGGCCTTGACCCGCTGCGTGATGAGGATTTTGCTTTTGTGGCCCGGTTGAAAGCCTCTGGCATTCCCGTAAAGCATGTGCACTTTCCAGACGTAGTGCATGCCTATCTCATGCTAGAGAATCTGGTGCCGCTGGAAGCCAAAGCAACATATCAAGCCATTGGTGATTTTGTTCGGGAAGACCATTTGGCCAAAGACTGAACTAGCTAGATCTATCTCCAGGATCACTTAGAAATGGCAACCCATTACATAGCGCTGCCATTTGTGTTCGAGCTTTGAGGCACGACACACAGTTATCCATCTCGAACACGAGACATCCTAAGAATCCAATCAAAGTGAGGTCAGCAAGACGGTTGGTTCCAACCTGGCTGGGCCCTGATAGGGATTGGCATGAATTGCCAATATCCATAAACACAAGGTTGCGCTCAGTGCATATATGAGAAGAGCAACACGTCCCGCGCGAATTCTATCCGAATGGGTGGATGCAATGGTGATGATTGTCATGATCGTCAGAGAAATAACGAGATACCATTTATAGGAATCGACAGATGTGGCGCCAACCGACAGCCGCATGCTTCTCGCGTCTTGCAAAATATCAAGATCGTTCAAAAGATGCGAAATGATTGGCGTTGGAATGTTCTCCTTGCTCATTTTCAGTATCACGTCACGGATAGCCTGAAGCGATTTTTCAACGGAAGAAGCCGGAGACAGGTTGATATTCTTGATCCATTCATCGTCGACAACTGCGGTCCTGTAACGCGTCAAAGCTTCACGCAGCGGAACGGCACCGATCTCCGGTGAATCTGCGATGCCGACCAATCGAACGATTGCTGAGCGCTCATCGCTCGTCGCCTGATTTGCCTTTGACGTAATCGCCCAGATATCTGCTGCCACAAAGCCCAGTGCAAGCGCCCAAGCTGTCGCCACAGTGGCAATGAAAGCCCCTATCGGTATGGAGAGCGGATCACGTTTTGCATAATGCGCAAAGACATACAGCATTCCGCGCCCAAACAGAAAGAATGCCCCTCCCAGAGCGGCAAAGGCAAGGAAAGACATGTAGACGGAAAGAGAAAAGATCGTAACCATTCAACAGCCCCGATTTCTATTTGATTTCCGAAATTATTGTTACGGCATAGACTTTTTATCGACAATGGCGATTGCAGATTTCTTGAATGCTAGACAATAGTCACATGCATTTGACCTATACCGCTCAGACGAGGTATTTTCACCGAAGCAATCAAAACTGCTCGTCACTTCCCCAACCACAGGGTCCCTATCTGGAGAACCAACATGCTGAAAAATCTGTCGATTGCAGCGACCAGCGTTTTACTACTTGGCGGCTACGTCAATTCTGCATCAGGCGCTTCGATTGGCGCGGGGAACGCCTATCCTGTCAGCGACTACGTCTGCAAAGACGGCACGAAACTGGCGGTGCGGCTGATGGGCGAACATGCTTCTGTTTCGGTGAATGGCAAACCGGCAATTGAACTGGCCGCTGTGGGAGATAAAGGAACGCGTTTTTCAGATGGCAAGCACACACTGACCATCACACAGGGGGATTTATCGTGGGGCGTTGGTCAAGTTGCAATGTCTGCATGCACTGGCGGTTGAGTGTCATCGCTGGCTAAAAGCCGAAATTGCTATTAATGAAGCAGTCCAAGCCATGGGCTGCCTGTGAGAATTTGGAATGATCATAAGAGATTTGAATGAAATTTCTTCACACGGCTGATATGCATCTGGGCCGACAATTCAACGGGATATCGCTGGAAGAGGACCATGGTGCGGCTCTCGATCAGATTGTCGAGGCGATCCACGTTCATCAGCCGAATGCGCTCATCATCGCGGGCGACATTTTTGATCGCGCTGCACCTCCGGCAACAGCAGTGCGCCAGTTCAACGCGTTCATGCGGCGCGTTTCAGAAGAGACAGATGCCGCCGTTTTGCTGATTGCCGGGAACCATGATTCCGGCGACAGGATTGAAGCCATGTCGGTCCGAACCGACACCAGAGGTGGCATCATCCGCGGAATGATCTCTGCCGATGAACGTCCGTTTGTGCTTCATGACGATCACGGACCCGTCGTCTTTTCCGGCCTGCCATTTTCCTATGAATATGCCGCACGCGAATGCTTTGGCGACGAAACATTGGCTACGCCTGAAGATGTGTTGAAAACGCAAGTTGCCGCCGCACGTAAACATGTTCCGGATGGCGCGCGCTGGGTCATACTGGCCCATGCTTTTGTGGCGGGCGCAGAACCAAGCGACGCGGAACGACCGCTTGCCCGCGTTGGCGGCATTGAAACCGTCAGTCCGGCTATCTTTTCTGACGCTTCTTATGTAGCGCTGGGACATTTGCATCGTCCACAAACAGCGGGCGGCGATCACATTCGCTATTCCGGTGCCCCCCTCGCCTTTGGCTTTGACGAAGTGGACCATGTGAAATCCATGAATCTTGTCGAGATCGACGCTGATGGTGCGGTGATAATCGAGGAAATCCCGTTTCAACCCATCAGGCAGGTGCGGGTCTTGAAAGGACGACATGCGGAGCTTCTTACTCACGCCAGGTCAGAAGATTTCATCAAGGCCGTCCTGACTGACGAGATACCAATTATCGAGGCCATGAAGCGGCTGCGCGAGGTGTTTCCAAACGCTTGCCAGCTGACTTACCAGCGTGACGAGCGCGCCGCCGCGCAAAAATCCCTCTCGATTTCTGACTTTCAGGCGATCAAACCAATGGATTTGGTCGCAGCCTTTGTCGAACAGGTTCGCGCTGATCCGATCACAGAACCGGAACGCGATGTCGTCGAAACAGCCTTGAGCGATATTCATCAGTCCGAGGATGCGGCATGAAACCCGTACGACTGATAATGCAGGCCTTCGGGCCATATAGCAAACAAGAGACCGTCGATTTCCGCGAGGCTGTCGATGCTGGTCTTTTCGGTATTTACGGCCAGACAGGTTCCGGCAAATCGACAATTTTCAGCGCCATGACTTTCGCTCTCTTCGGTGAAGCCGCGAAGGCCGAGCAGGAAACACCGAGTCTGCGGTCCGATAATGCTGACGCAAACCGTCCGACCGAAGTCGAGTTTGTGTTCGATATTGCAGATCGCCGCTACGTCGCGCGCCGCCGGCCGGAACAATCCCGGCCAAAGCAGCGCGGGAATGGCGAAACCAGAGATCCACATGAAGCCTGGCTGTTCGATGCAACAGGCATGGCGCTCGATGAGATCACACCGGAGCGTCCGGGCAAAGTGATTGAAGAAAAGAAGGTCGGCCCGGTTGGCAAAGCCATCGAGGATCTGCTCGGCTATGGCGCCGATCAGTTTCGCCAGATTGTGCTTCTGCCGCAGGGGCGGTTTGAAGCTTTTCTCGCTGCCGATACCAAGGCGCGTCTTGGCATCTTGCGCGATTTGTTCGATGTTTCCCTTTATCGGCGACTGGCCGCGCGGATGAAAGCCGATGCTGAAGCAGTCGAGCGACAGTTTCGCACCGAACGGGAAGTATTTGCGCGTCGGTTGAATGCAGAAGGTTTTGAAAGTCTCGACGCTCTGAGGTCGGGCATTGAAGAAAGCAACACGTCCTGCACCGATCTGGCGGCAGTCGAAGCCAGTCAACGAGAGGCGCAAAAGAAAGCGCATACCGAACTTGAGACCGCGAAAGCACTGGATCGTCTATTTGAGACGGCCATCAAGGCCTCTAACGAGGTGAATACTCTACAGCAACAGGCTTCCGATATTGATGCAATTGCGAAGAAGCTGCAATCCGCCGAACGTGCTCGCCTGTTGCTCGACGTCGAACGGCATGTATTGGAAACAACTGCGGAACTGACTGCAGCGGAAACGGCCCTTGGTGTATCTGTTCAAAAACTTGCCGCTGCAACCACAGCTGAAACACTTGCCCGAACTGCACATGAAGCTGAAGAAGCCAAGGCCAGCGAGATCGAGCAATTGCGACGCGGTATCGAAGCAATGCAGCGTCACCAGAAAATACTTGAGCGATCCATCGCCATATCGCAAGACGTTGCACAGGCAACTGATGAACGCCGGAAGCACCATGCGGCTCTGCAAAAGAGCCTTGAGACAATTACCGCTCTCAACACTCGCAAGCAAACGCAGCAAGACGGTTTGAAATCAGCGCGTTTGGCTGCGAGCAAGCGGCAGGAACTGCTCGTAAAGCGCAGTCAACTCGAGCATGCGATTACACATGCCGAGGCTGTCGAGAAGGCGCAGGCTGATGCCGCATTCTCCAAGGCGAATGTCGAGACGTTATCAGCACGTCACCGTGGAGAGCTTAACGCCGCTGGAGAAGCGAAAGGCGCTTTTATCGAAGCGGAGCGGCAGCTTTCCAGCGCACAGGCGTTGCATCTGGCGAGCAAACTCGTTCCCGGCGAGCCTTGCCCGGTTTGTGGCGCCAATGATCATCCAATGCCGGCAACTGGCAATCCACACCACACTGGACTTACTGATGCTTTTCGTCAGACGAAGGAACTTTGGGAGCAGCGGCAATCCATCGAGCGCGATACGCATGCAAATCTCGTATCGGCGCAAAGTATTCTTGTTGAACGCCAGAACCGCGTGTCAGAGTTGAACCCTGCCGAGTGCCCTTTGGCGGAACTCCGCGCAGCATTCGCCAAGATAAAACAAGATATCGAAGCGCTCGGCCCTGTTCTGGACATCGCTCTTGCCGAAGGGCAATTTGAAGAGACAGAAACGCGAATAGTGGCAGCTGAACAATTCCGCGATCAACATCGGACTGCTCTTCAGACGGCGGAAACGGAACTGGCAAGTGCGCGAGTGCGCCTTGAAGAGATGTTGTCCGATATCCCGGAAGAACATCGCGAGGCTGCCCGTCTTGCCGAGTTTATCGCAAGTCGTGCTGATGTTCTCACAAGACGGGAAACCGCACGAAAAACGGCTCTGGAGGCTGCAACGGTAACTCGCGAAACCGCGTTGTCTTCCCTGAAGCAACAGGAAAGCGCGCAAGAGCGGGTGGAAGAACAGCGCCTTCGGCTGAGCCGCACCCAAGACGAGTTCACTTCGCGCCTGAAGGCTGCGGCATTGACCCACGAAGAATACCTCGCGCTCAAACCCGCTTTTGCCACGATCAATCAGGACCGGGAGATCGTCGAAAATTACCGCCGCACCTTGTTTGTTGCCGAAGACACAGCACGAAAAGCCACGGCGGCAGTTGCAACTCTCGAGCGCCCTGCCCTGCCGCCATTCGAAATGGCGTTGCAGGACGCGGATGTGACACTTCAAAAAGCGCAGACGGATCTTGCAACTGCGGCAGCGCGCCGTGGTCAATTGAACAAGTTGCTGGCTGAACTCGCTGATACAATCAACCGGCTGGAAAAAGCGGAAGCCGAGAGCGGACCATTGCGCGAGCTGGCAGCACTCTTCGATTCCAAAAACTCACAGAATCTCGATATTGAAACTTTTGCAATTGGTGCCATGTTCGATCAGGTGCTGATCGCCGCCAATCAACGCCTCAACCCGATGTCCGGCGGACGCTATACGCTTGAGCGCGCCCTTGAAGGTTCCGGGCGCGGTCGGCGTGGTCTCGGCATTCAAGTGCACGACACTTACACCGGAAAACCTCGTCCCACAGCCACGCTTTCCGGTGGCGAGAGCTTTATTGCCGCTCTTGCACTGGCACTCGGCCTAGCCGATGTCGTTGAAAGCGCAAATGGCAAAGTCCGGCTCGATACCATCTTCATCGATGAAGGCTTTGGCAGCCTCGACACCGAGAACGGTACCGGCACACTCGATCAGGTCCTGCAAGCGCTCAATACGCTGGTCAGCCAAAACCGTGCGGTCGGGTTGATTTCGCATGTTCCGTTGGTGCAAGAGGCCATCCCAAATGGCTTTTACATACGGAAGGACCTTTCGGGGAGCCGCGTCGAGCAACGCGGGATGGTTTGATCGGTGCGTCTGCTCACACAGTGGGTAAGCCCAGACGAACTGCATAAGCCGTCAACTCAGCAGAGCTGTGGAGATCGAGCTTCCGCATCAGGTTTTCGCGGTGCTTGCGTGCAGTCAAAGGGCTGATCCCCAATCGTGTGGCAACATCTCTTGCTGTCAAACCTTGCGCGACCAGCGCCAGAATTTGGCGTTCGCGGCGCGTCAACGGAATCGGCGACAGGATATCCGACGGCGGTGGAAAGCCGCTGTTCCGCGAAGACCCCGTGACGGCAAACCGGATGGACTGCGCCAGATAGGTCTCACCATTTCTGACGGCTTCAATGGCCGCACCGATTTCTTCCGGGTCGCCATCCTTGGTCAAATAAGCGCTGGCACCCGCTTCCATAGTGGCGCGAATAGTTCTGGGCTCAATATTCGCGGTTAGAACCAGAATTTTCAGCCTAGGTGCGACAGTTCTTATATCCGAGATGAATTGGATGCCCGCAACACCCGGCATACCAAGATCGAGAACAAGCAAATCCGCCCGGGCATTACGCACATGCTCCATGACGGTCGCTCCATCCCCCGCTTCCGCAACGACGGACACATTGTCCATCAATGAGATAAGAAGCTTCAGCCCCTGACGCACGATAGCGTGGTCATCGGCAAGAATGGCAGTCAGGGGACGGGTCATCCGGCTGTTGTTTACCTTACATTGGCGTGTGCTAACGCAAATCGTTCTAATCACAACTTATTGGCATCAAGTTACTGATCGATAAATCATTTAAGTATATCAATGTGCAACAGTGGACAATGCACCACACGGGGCAACATATCGGGGGGTAGTCTGATGCAGGAAGACAGGATACGTCAGGCGCTCACTGAACTTCTCTACCGCAATTCCTACGGCGTCATTATCTCGAATGTCGTTATTTCTCTTGGTGCGATCGATGTTCTGAAGAACGCCGTTCCCACGAGCTGGATCACCGGATGGCTCGTTGCGCTTTACTCGCTGACGGCCATACGTGTCTTCGCATCCAGGCAGTTCTTCAGCCGACAAAGGGATCCGCAGTCGATAGAACGGTGGGCCTGGCTTGCCGCGAGCTTTTCATGGATATCCGGCCTTTTATGGGGCGGGCTAGGTTGGGCAGGGTTTCTGCCTGAAGCGCCAATCGTTCTGTCCTTCACCGTGATCGTGTTAACCGGCCTTGTCTGCGGCACAGTCCCCTCACTCTCGGCATTTCCACCAGCGCTGGTCGGTTCAATCATTGCGACCGTTATTCCGATAGCAGTGCGCTGCATCACGACCGAAAGCGAGATTTCCAGCGCCTTTCTGTTTCTGCTGACCGCGCTGGTCGCCATCAATCTCTATTATTGCCGGATCACCTATCGCATGCTGCACGAGACCATTCGCTTGCGACTGGAAAACGAAAATCTCGTCGTGGACTTGCAGGAAGAAACAGACCGCGCGCAGCGCGCCGACCGCGCCAAGACACGCTTTCTCGCGGCAGCAAGCCATGATCTTCGCCAACCGATCCATGCGCTGAGCCTGCTCATTTCCACGCTTGGCGTTTTGGGACAGCGCGGCAATGTCGCTTCCGGCGAGGCGCGCGATCTGGCCGCTAAAGCGAAATCCGTCGTCAACGATCTGAGCGGACTTTTGAACGAGTTGCTCGACATTTCGAAGCTGGACGCGGGCATTGTAACGGTAGTCAACGAGCCGGTAGCCCTATCCGCCTTGTTTCACGACCTGCACGACGAATTTGCGCTTGAGGCCGAGCAACGCGATCTTCAATGGCATGTCGTTGAAAGCGATCTTTGTGTCGACAGTGATCCGATGATGCTCAAGCGCATCCTGAACAATCTTTTGTCCAATGCATTCAGATACACGAAGCATGGCCGCATTCTTCTTGGCTGTCGCAGACGTGGCGATACAGTCGAAATTCAGGTCTTCGATACAGGCCCAGGCATTCCGACCGATCACCAGGCAAAGATTTTCGAGGAATTCGTTCAGCTACAAAATCCGGCGCGCGACCGGTCGCAAGGTCTGGGACTGGGGCTTGCCATCGTTCGGCGTGCAGCCATGCTTCTCAACCACCCTTTAAAACTGGTTTCTGTGCCGGGCTCAGGCTCCATGTTCTCGATCACCGTGCCCAAAACGCGTGACAAGGGCCCTGCAAACTCGGACGTGCATGTGCCGCTCGCAGTGGAAACAGCGCTGGGCATTATGGTCGTTGATGACGAGAAGGATGTTCTCGATGCCATGGCGCGATTGCTCACTCTCGACGGACACCAACTTTACCTTGGGCGATCAGCCGCAGAGGCCCAGGCGTCGTACAAGGCAGCCCTTGAGATTGGCGACGCTCCGGTGGACTTGATCATTGCCGACTATCGGCTGGGTGACGGCGTTACCGGTCTCGACGCCATTCGATCATTGTCGGCCGTTATAGGTACTCCGGTGCCGGCCATCATCATCACTGGTGATACGTCTCCTGCACGATTGAGAGACGTCAATGCCAGCGGGGCCCTCCTCCTGCATAAACCCATCGAAGTCGATGAACTACGCGACACCATTGCCACCGCACGCTCCACTGGTATCAAAACCTCACCCTGAACACGGCATTCACGCCCTGCTGATAAGCATGGGAACCGATCTGGCCCGTGTAATTAATGCCAAGTGTTGAGCGAGGAGAGAGATTGAAATTCAGACCGGCTTCGATAAGAGCCGCGTCCTTGGCAATAGGCGCGCCATAGACAGTGAAAGCGGAAGAACCAAGGAAGCTGTTTGTGGAACTTGTGTCGATATCGCCATAAGCATGACGCCAACCAATAGACCCATGCGCAATTGCCGATACATTACCCATCATAAAACGCCTCGAAGCACGCAAGCCGATGGTGGTGAAAGCCGTGTCCATTGTATCGCTGTCGACCGCAAGCCGGGCGGCTGTCCGTCCTGCTTCATTGAAGCCGTCTGTGTGAAGATGGACATAGGCCAGATTGGCAAACGCTTCCAGCGGTGCGTCTTCCGTGCCCCACTGATAGGCAAGTTCGCCAAATGCCTGAAACGTACCGGCATGATAATCGCTGTTCAGACTATCTGAAAAACCAGGGAAATAGGCCGATCGGTCAAGCTCAATCTCGTGCCAAGTATAAGCAAGCCCGGTCCGCAAGGCGACAGCGTTGCCATTATTCAGTTTCCAGGATTTTCCGGCATAGGCTCCGAGCGTATAATTATCACTTTGCCCGGATGATGAGCGGCCATCGACATTGAACGTTGTTCTACTATAGCCGGCTAATAATCCAAGGCGCCAATTATCGAACACAGTGCCATCTACGCCCGCTACGAAGCCACCAGTATTGTAGTCGAGCCGGGCTGCGTTACCGTTTCCATCGATTGAAGCCCAGTTGCCATAGCCCTGAATCCAGGCATCATAACCTTGAGCGGGGGGAGTTGGGGTTATCGCGGCGAATGCGCCGGGTGTCGCAACACTGACGCTCTTCTCAGGGCCATAGGACAGAATAGGCATAGAAAGCGATGGCTCAAAGCCCTCCATGGAGCGCAGACGACTGTTCATTGCATCTCGAATGAGCGAACTACCTTCGATAAGCGCCGCTTTTGTTGAAGCATAGGCCTCGCCTGACAAAAGATTGAAGGCGGAGCGCGCCTCATCGGGGCCCAGCATCAACAGTTTGTTGTAAAGCTCAAGAGACTGCCCCGACTGTTGGAGCGTATCCAGCGCCCTTGCCGTCGCTATTTCGTTTTTTGTTTGCGAAACGGTTTCGAAAATTGCGGGCGGCGTATCTGTCGTAGGATCTGTACCACCGCCATTTTTCACAGCAATCGTCAATTTCACACTGTTGAGGTCATAAGTCTCGTTTGCGGTAATGAAGGCGGACTTCGAAACCGTATCCTGAAACGTGCCGTTTATACCGCCATCCGATGTGAGGATCGTATAGGTTTGCCCGTTTCGATAACTCGTTGCGGGATCAAGGGCGGTTACACTGACACCTCCACCCAAAATCGTTGTTGAGCCGGAAACACGCGTGAGATCACTCGCACCAGCGCCCGCAATTTCGACAGCATAAGTCGAGCCGCTTTCAAGCGTCAGATCGCCATTGATCGTCAATGTTCCAATCGAATTTCCAGCCGAAAGCGTTCCTCCGGTTAGAACCGCGACCGTTGATCCAACACCCGAACCGATGGTGCCGTGCCCGCCGATCAGAGCGCCATCTCCGACGATAAACGAGCCGCTAAGCACGGCATTGCTATGGCTAATGTCCGATCCAACAATCAAACCGCCAGCGGAAAGATCAGTCATTCCTGAGAATGATGCGCTTTCGCCATTATAGGTGAGCGTGCCAGCGCCGGTCTTGAAGAAGGTTCCTGCGCCCATCAATACACCGTCGAACTGCGCGCTGGTTGATTGGTCAAACGTCAATGAGGCCGCACTCGCTATTGTAACGTCGCCTGAGAAGCGGTCAGCGCCGGAAGTCAGATTGCCTTGTTGCACAGTCCAGTTGAGACCCGATGTGCCATTCAGGATGAGGCTGCCAACCCCGTCCTTGATCATCGTGCCTGTCGCTCCACCAGCGCCGGCAATATTGCCAGTAAAACTGCCATCTGCCGCCTGTTCGAAAACGACGACACCTGCATTTGCGATATTGCCTGCGATAGTTTCCGAATTCCCGATGAGACGACCGGCCCCAACAATGGTGTTGCGATAGCTATTGGCGGTGTTTGTGAGTTGGAGCACACCTGTACCCATTTTCACAAGATCGCCCGGCCCGGAGATAACACCGCTCACGACGAGATCGGTGTTATCTGCAACATCCAGTACACCGGCCTGGGCAATTGAAATTGACCGGGCAGTCTGAAAACTCGCGGTCGTGGCCAGTGTCCCTCCATTGAAAATCAGACCGCCTGATGGATCGCCAAGATTCGCATCGCTTGATAGCTGCAAGACACCGCCCGTTATCGTCGTGCCACCTGTGAAACTGTTCACTCCAATAAGTGTCAACGTGCCGCTATCGAGCGCCAGCGACAGCCGACCGCTACCGCCATCCTGGATCACACCGGAGAATGTTGACGGGCCGACGGATGAGCCATCAATGGTCAGGACACTGCTCGTGGCGGCACCATTTTCGATAACACCAGCCCTCGTGCCAACACTATTGATGGCTCCGACGACTGTACTAAATCCATTGAGCTTGATCGTCCCGCCGATGCCACCCGCCTGATTATCGAAGTTAACGCCCGCATTTGCCGCCAGTGCATCATTCGCCAACACATTGAGCGTGCTGTTGCCATGAAAAGTTTGCGCGCCGCCACTAACGCCGCGGGCTGCGGAAACATTGAAGACGCTACTGTCATGGAAATCCTGCGTGCCACCATTGACAGCGTTTGCGGTCGAAGCATTCAGGGCACTGAGATTATAGAAATATTGCGTGCCACCGCCTATCGCGCCGCTAGCGTTGGCGTTCAATATGCTGTCGCCATTGAAGTATTGCGCACCACCGCTGACGGCGTTGACTGCTGTCAACGTCATAACGCTGTTGGCATAAAAGCTCTGCGATCCACCGCTGACCGCGTTGGACGACGTTGCATTGAGGCGACTACTGCCGTTGAAATATTGCGATCCGCCAGCGACGGCATTTGCTTCCGAGGCGTTCAATGCGCTGGCGTCGTAGAAAATCTGCGTACCACCGCTTAATCCGCTGACAGAATCCACATTCAACGCGCTCGTATTATAAAAGTACTGTTGCCCACCGCTGAGACCCCCGGCAGCTGTTACGTTGAGCGAGCTACTGGCGTTGAAATACTGCTCGCCGCCATTGACCGCATTCGCAGCCGATGCATTCAGCGCGCTGGTGTCATAGAAGCTCTGCACACCGCCCCCGACTACAAATGTTTCCGAAGCGTTGAGACTGCTGTTGCCATTGAAATATTGCGACCCGCCGCTGATCGCATTTATCGTCGTGCCGTTCAGAGCGCTGGAGTCATAAAAGACCTGCATGCCACCACTGATCGCACCGGTCGCAGCCGCGTTGAGCGTGCTCGTATCCTGAAACGTCCAGTTAGGGCGGGATGTATCGGAAAAATAATCGGCGGAGTTCGCGTCTATAGTCGTAGAGCCCGCGCATGGCGACGCTGTACATACGGTCTGTGCGTTGGCTGGTATCATCACGATGATGCCAGCCCCAACGGACAGGAGGCGCACTATAGACCGGTTGAAGAATGGACCCGTGAAGACAGACCTGTGTCTTTGCTCGCCGTTCAAGGGCCCCAACTCGCTATTCGATCTGATGAGATACGCAACCAACACACGTTCCCCCTACCAACACGCCAGCGAACGCGCCCAAGAATGCAGGACGATGTATGTTCAGCCCGACTTGAGTTCCCGAGCCGATACATCTTCTGGAATAGGAGAAGCTGGGGCTCGGAAAATTCTGCGTTCAATATCAATTTTGTAAGTTACGCATACAGGGAGAGAAACATGTTCAATATGCAATGTTGGCTAACCTAATCGAAGACTCTCAATGTCAGCGGTACGCCTTTCTTGGTAGCGGAATACGACGTGCATACCAAACCGGGATCATTATACTATTGAAGCCCTCTGTTCGAAGATGTCCCGCACCAGAGGTGCAGCCTCGTAACGCTAAGAACCATCATGCAAGTCCGACTGTAGATTTTTGACTGCAAATCAAATATGATTCTGTTTGTCTAAAACGGTCTTGGAGCCTCTTCGCTCGGCCAATTCGAATTAGGTTTCCTCCCCCAGAACACCGAAAGAAAAGCAATCGCTCGAGCTAAACTAAAGCTCGCCTTAGCTTTCATTTCGGAAAATTTAGTTCATATTTTCAATAAATTAAATTCACCGGGCTAGAAGCTCAAAGAGGCCCGGATGAGGGCCCATCTACGATTTTCGCTCCCCTGCTTTCAGCAGCACCTTAATGGCGCCCTGTTGACACCTGGTTGAAAGTCTTATTGACCGCGCAACTGTCCTTTCTCCTCAGATTGGCTCAGGATAAGCGGCAGCACAACCAAGAACAGGCGACATAAAGCTCATCATATCCGCACTGTGGAGCTCCAACGCCATTGTTGAAAACCGTATACAAAGTAACCTTTTATGACGTAGTCTCAATTGGTACAGACTGTGCGGAACCGGATAGTAGCGATGACCAAATTTGCTGATGAGCTTGATCTCCCTCCCCTCCCCAAAGCGCGGATCGGCTATGCACGGCCATCAATGGACGACCCATTCAACGCGACCCAACTATCCCGACTACAGAACGCGGGCTGCATCAGAATTTACCAGGAACACGCTGCTGAAAAATTTCAATCGCGGCCGGCACTCGAAAAACTTCTGAGCCACCTTGTGGCCGGGGACACACTCGTCGTCGTGAAACTCGACCGGGTGGCTCGGTCTGTCAGCCACTTGGCCGAGCTCTACAGACACCTCACGGATCGTGGCATTCACCTGCTTTCCCTTGATGACCCCATCGACACCTCCGGACAGGAAGCCATATCTACACTGCAAATTCTCGATGCGGTCGTTAACCTCGAACATGCCCTAAAGGTAGAACGAACACGGGCTGGCATGAAGCTGGCAAAAGCCCATGGCAAGCTCGCTGGCAATCCGGGATTGCGTGAGCGCCGTCCAGAAGCCATCAGCGATATCGCAGCAGCGCGTAACCGCGCCTATCTGGAACAGCTTGTTGCCACGGCACCCTCATGGCTGCCCACCGTCTCGCAGCTTCGTCCGCAGCACAGCTGGGAGAACATCGTATGGACGCTTAATCTAAAGGGACAAAGCTGGACGATTGAAAGACTGAGACGAGCCATCCGTAAACTTGTGCAAGAAGGCCTCGCTGAGCCAAAACTACTCATTCAGGCGAAGCGCCGGATTCCGAACGACTATCTTATCAAACGTGTTGCGGCCATTGCCATAGCTGATCCAACCCTCTCCTTGCGAGCCATTGCTGCAAAACTTGATGCTATGGACGCAAAGCCCCCGCGAGGCGGCGGTAAATGGCAGGCCTCTTCGGTTAGAAATCTTTTGGAAGACGCGCGCCGTTTTGGCTTCCTTCGAAATTGACAGCTGTCAACGAACTTACCAATCCAACGAGGGCGCGTTTGCGAGACGGTTAGCATCATTCGTTGCGCGCCCCGCCCCGCCTCAGTCTTCGCGCTTGCAAAACGCGTAACATTCAATTTGTTCAATGTGTCGACTGTATTAGATAAGTGAAGATCCAGCATGCCATCCCCGACCGTATTCATCGTTCAGCAAACGCTCTGCAAGTCGTTTAACGGCGCCAGAAAAAGCGCCCTTCCAAGTCATTGTATATTGTCTGAGCATCCTTTCACAACACAACCCATCCCCCTCGAGAATCGGATAAGATTGCGCGAGCCAAAAAGGAGTTGTCCATGAGTGTTGCGTTCGCCAAGGAAGAGAGCGCAGAAGCAGCTTCGGAAACGATCCTGCCCGATCGCGAGATCTCTCCCCATCCCAATCTGGTAACAGAGGAGGGGTTGCGACTTTTACAGCAGGAACTTGAGAAAGCACGCGCAGCATTTGAAGCGGCAAATGCCAATGAGGATATTTCGGAGCGGCGGCGTCAGACAGCACACCCTCTACGCGATCTTCGTTACTATGCTGCGCGCCTTCATTCAGCCCAGCTAACGCCCGCGCCTCTATCTCCAACCAGTGTTGGTTTCGGCTGCGTTATATCTTTCAGTAGAGACGGTCGTCCTGCGCAATCCTATCGCATTGTCGGCGAGGATGAAGCAGACCCAAAATGTGGCACCATATCATTCGTTTCGCCGCTGGCACGATTGCTTATGGGTAAATCCATTGGTGATATAGCTTCGCTCGGCGGTCAGGAGATCGAGGTTCTGGCCATTTCCTGACCGAGCGCAGCCTGACCCGACCAGCCAATCGCATGTCAGTCGGTTATGATCTGCGTAATACAAACTGGTCAGCGCATTCGCGCAATGTTGACAGATGTCAATAAACAGAAATGCCGTCCAAGAGTATCTCGGAAGCTGCTAATTCTGAAACGCTATAATTTCTGCCTGGCTCGTTCTTTGCTTTGCTTCGCGTTAACTATTCATTAACTAAAAACAAATTGCAGCGAAGACAGAATCGGGGCATCTTCGTCAGCGCATATTTGTTATGTTTTACTGAATATGCGCTGATAAGGACGAACCAATGCATCAAAACTCGACAGCATCTCCACAACCTCATAGCAGCCTTCAGTCCTTGATTGAAGCCGACGCTGAAGAGCTGTCGAAGCGACTTCAGGCGCATCAAATGCGCATTTTCCCACCAACAGCGCAGAAGTCGATCCGCTCCTTTACACCTGCTGAAGCAGCATCCTTCATCGGCGTCGCGGAAGGATATCTCCGTCAGATCGTTTCGGAAGGCCACGGACCTGCTCCGCAGAGCAACGGCCGGCGGATGTACTCCATTCAAGACATTCATGCCATTCGGCAATTGCTGGACGACAACTCGCCCAAGACTCACGGTAAATATATCCGTCATCGCCGAAATGGCGAGAAGTTGCAGATCCTTTCGGTCATGAACTTTAAAGGCGGCTCAGCGAAAACCACCACCTCGGCCCACCTCGCCCAGTATCTCGCGCTGCGTGGCTATCGCGTTCTGGCGATTGATCTCGACCCACAGGCCTCGCTGTCTGCAATGTTCGGCCATCAGCCTGAACTCGACGTGCGGGTCAATGATACGCTCTATGGTGCCATTCGCTATGATGCGGAACGGCGCGAGATTACCGATATTGTCAGGTCGACTTACACGCCCGGCCTGCATGTCATTCCGGGCAATCTCGAGCTGATGGAGTTTGAACATGAAACGCCAAAGGTTCTGGCAGAGCAAAAGAACGAAGCCATGTTCTTCTCGCGCATCGGCAGCTGCCTAGCGGTCGTCGAAGATCTCTATGATGTGGTTGTGATCGACTGCCCACCGCAGATGGGCTTTCTGACACTGTCTGCTTTGTGCGCCGCCACATCCGTGTTGATTACGGTCCACCCGCAAATGCTCGATGTCATGTCCATGAACCAGTTCCTGCACATGACATCTGACCTACTGGCTGTGGTTGAGCGGGCTGGTGGCAATACCCAATACGACTGGATGCGTTACCTGATCACACGCTATGAACCAAACGATGCGCCGCAAAACCAGATGGCTGGTTTCATGCGCTCAATATTTGGCAATCGCGTGCTGGAAACACCAATGCTGAAGTCGACCGCCATTTCAGATGCGGGCCTGACAAAACAGACACTTTACGAGGTTGATCGTTCTGCCTTCTCGCGTGGCACTTATGACCGCGCATTGGAATCGTTGACATCTGTCAACGCTGAGATTGAAGACCTCATTCGGCAGACTTGGGGGCGTAGCTAATCATGGCACGAAAGAACATTTTCGACTTTTCCGATCAATCAGAGCCGTCGCAAAAAGCAGAGGACCATTCTGTAAGCTCGTCCTTCGAACAGGCACGACCGCTTGCCGGCATGGAACGAGACCGTGCAAATCGCCCGGCAGCCCTTGGCGCAATTTCGCAATCTCTCGAAAAGATCAATGAACGCTCTGCTCGCGCTGATGAAATCGAGCGTCAGCTTTCCAATGGTCAGACGATTATCGAGCTTGATCCCAATCTGATCGATAGCTCATTCGTCTCTGACCGACTGGGATTTGACGATGAAGACCAGACAAAACTCGTCGAGCAAATCCGCGAAAGCGGACAACTTGTGCCAATTCTCGTACGTCCTCATCCAGACGATTCAGATCGGTTTCAGATAGCCTACGGCCACAGACGTGTTGCGGCCGTCAAAGCTCTAGGTATCAAGGTCAGAGCGGTCGTCAAGCAGCTCACGGATGAAGAGCTGGTCATTCACCAGGGCCAGGAAAACAACACGCGATCCAACCTCTCTTTCATCGAAAAGGCTTTCTTTGCCTACATTTTGGAAGGGCAGGGCTATTCTCGTGAAACGCTTTATCAGTCGACTGGCATTGATAAAGCCGTCCTTTCGAAGATGATTACGATCATCAAGTCGATACCCGAAGAGATCATCCGCAAGATTGGCCGTGCGCCGTCCATCGGGCGCACACGCTGGGAAGATTTCGTTAGCCTTTTGACAGCTGTCGGCGAAGCTATTGCAAATGACGCCATCCACAGTGTCGACTTTGCCGCCTTGTCTTCAGATGATCGATTTCAGTTTGTATTCGATAAGCTCAAATCATCAACATCGAAAAATAAGCCCCGAAGGGATGCCGTTCACTCACCTGTTCTTGGTGAGGGTATTCAGCCTGTCGCAATCAAACGAGCTGGTAAGAATGTACAGTTCACCTTCAATGACAAAGCGGCTCCGCAATTTGCCGACTTTATTCAGTCGCGTCTTGAAGAGCTCTATGCAGAATATAAGGCCAGCGAGACATCCAAATAGCTGCTGAAGCTTCGCTTCAGAGCCATCACGACGGATAAATTAACCAGGAGAACGAACCGCAAAAGAAAAAGGCCCCCAAAACGTCACCGCGTGGAAGCCTCTCTCAATCTGTAGCAAGTCTGAGAATCGCATTTCCATGAATCGGTGTCAAGAGTCGTAAGCGTCTTTTTGGCGGGTGGATTTCTTTTGCCTTTTGAAAGGTGAGAGGGAATGCAGATTCTGAAGACTGACACGTCCGCATTTCGTGGGCGAATGAAGGCGTTTGCCCAAAATTCCGACCGACAAGAACAGCCGAAGCAGGGAAGGGGCGTAAACAGATGGGCGCTCTACAAACAACTCTGCGTCGCTAAGGCTGACTTCGGTCTGAACGATCGCTGCCTTGCTGTGCTGAGTTCCCTTCTGTCATTTCTGCCTGATGATGAATTGCATGAGAAAAGCGGCCTCGTCGTATTCCCATCCAATCGACAGCTGTCGCTGCGCGCCCATGGCATGCCGGAGTCTACACTGCGCCGACATTTGGCGTCCCTGATCGAAGCCGGGATCATTGCGCGCAAAGATAGCCCGACCCGCAAGCGCTATGCTCATAAGGACAGGGAAGGCGGCGTCGAGCTTGCTTTCGGCTTTTCCTTTGCGTCCTTGCTTGATCGCGCCTCTGAAATTGCTGCTATCGCGGATAAAATTCTCGCCGATCAGAAGGCACTGAAGCGTCTTCGCGACGAAGTGTCGGTCATGCGCCGAGACATTGCAGCGGCTTTTGCGGATAGTGCCGAAGAAATAGGTGAGCGTGGTGAACGTATCGAAGCGTTGTTCATTCGCTTCCGCGCCATTGTCGACGCTATCCCTCGTCGTGCATCTGTTGAGGAACTGTCCGCGATCAGGGCCAATTTTGAAGCCATTCGTGGTGAATTGGCTATCGCTCTGAAAACAATAGAGATTGTTCCGGAAATGAGCGGCAGCGACGCCCAGTATGAGCGGCAGCATAATGAATCCCTGCCAGAATCCCTTTTTGAATCTCAAAATAGCAAAAAGATTGTTTTGATCGCGCCTTCTGCGGAAACACCAGTTCCTATGAAGCCTGAAGGGAAAACTTCTGGTGAGTTAACGCCATCCATTTCTCTCGACCAGGTGCTTCGTTCGTGTCCAGATATCTGCGAATATGGTGCGAACGGAATTGGCACATGGCGTGAGCTTCTCGATGCCTCGCGTATCGTCTCAGGCTTTCTCGGGATCAGTCAGTCAGCCTATCAGGAAGCGATCCGTTTTATGGGTCCAGAAACCACTTCAACCGCTATTGCCTGGATTCTGCAGAAACTAGCGTCGATTACCTCGCCTGGCGGATATCTCCGATCTCTGACACAGAAGGCGAGGGGAGGGACCTTTTCAATCCGCCAGCTCTTGTTTTCGGGAATGAAGGCAAGTGGGTGTTCCGTCTTGATGTGACATTTTTTTACCCCGGCTCTTAAGGCACAGCCATGACTTGGAAACGACTATCGCGAATAAGCCAAATTCTGGGCTCGAGCTTGGTCGTGGGATTGCTTTGTTGGCTGGTCTGGGCTGGTGCACAGGGTCTCGTTGGCGTCATACAAAAGGGTAGGATCGTCAATCGACGAGGGCCGGACGTTTATATGAGCGATAACCCCATCATATTTTGGACTCTCAGCGGATTTTTCACGCTTGGGTTAATTCTCATGGCCGGTCTTGCGTTGATTTGCTTGTCGCATTGGTTTTTGCTCTTCCGCCGTTCGAACCGTTAGGCGAGGGGCTTTTCGTAAAGGTAACCGGTATCGCGGACGGCAACCAAAGAAGACGGGCGTCTCAGATTCGGTTCTCAGCAAAGCGCGCACGGAATACCGCTGATTAAAGGAGATCGGAAATATAAGCGTAGGCCGCTCGTACGAAGACCATCGCCGCCAGATTGCAGCGATGGACCTGGCGACAAGTCTGCGGGATGCCGATTCAGATCGGTCGAACGTTTTCTGCCTTGGCTTTGCCGGTCTTACGATCCTGGCCGATTTCGTAGCTGACTTTCTGGCCCTCTCCAAGCGATCCTCCCGCCTGGGCTAAGCCGGAGACATGCACAAAAACATCACTGCCGCCACTATCTGGCGTGATGAAACCAAAGCCTTTGTCCTGGTTGAAAAATTTTACCGTGCCCGTTGCCATATGGATCCTCTTAAATGGAGCGACGTTTGCTTTGCCGATGGAGACTATTGAATGCGCAGGGGACGCGCAACTGCCTCGTATGGCGGCAACCCGATCGATTGATCATTGAACCAAGCCCCCGCTGGCCATATGACCAGTATGAGTTCTTGTGAGGAGGAGCATCCTTGAGTGTCATATTCCTGAATGGATCGGGCAGTTTGATATGTGACGGCGTTGATGCCGGCCAGATTGAATTTAGTATTGCGGCGCCTGCCGACGGTCCGGATACGACTAGGCGTGGAAAACTCTGGGGGAATAGCCAGGCTATTGCTGTGGCGATGGATGCCCGGAAGGTGGAACTGAAGCCTTCCGATGCTCATGATCTTTTATCCCTGGATGTCGAGGAGACTGATCGGCAGGGCGGCATGTCATTCAGTGTCTTGTAGCAGGCTGAGCGAAGTGGCCTTTTTAGGATCAGTCAAACATTTTATTCGAAGACGCGTCTATCGGAAGGATGGCGCGGTCCGATGTGCTTGATGCGAGGAGGCTGTACACGAGCATCGTGACCCCGACAAAAGCTATTAACATGACAACAACTGCGACGAATAGCCGGACGCGTTGTCGGCGTTTGAACGATGATTGGCCAGTCCAATCGATCGTTGACGAAGGGTAGTTGTCGTTCATACGTCGATACTGCGCATAAAAATGTAAACAACACTCTGATTGAAAGCCGTGCTTACAAAATTTAACTGTGCGGTAGCGGCTGAAAAAGCATGAGCGCTCTCTACATCGCCATGGGCGACCGTCTTTCGAAGAGGGCTGACGCTTTTGATGGCTTCAGCTGACTTTCAAGCGCTGCGAACTGAAATCAGCTTCGCGATCTCCCGAGGAGGGAGGCTCGGATCAAATCTCGCTTATTTTCTGCAGCTGCAACAGGGGAGGCGACTATGGCGGGCGCTGGCGTTTGGCCCTTTTGCTCTCGGAAGATTTGCAGGCATTTTTGAGCATTCAGCTGGTCTGACTCTGACACAGGCTCAATGGGCTCGCCGTTAATGTCATGACGCATCGCATCTGGCCGGCTACACGCCAGATAATAGCGCTTCGAGTGAACATAAGCGCCGATAGCGCGACGAAGTGCAGTTACACTTACGCCTGGACTGAGGAAAGGCGAAACCCGCTGGAAAAAGCCGATTGCGACCGGGCGAATGGGATCGCCAACGGCGACGGGTAGAACGCCGAGCGGCTGCACGAGCAAATCGGTGATTGCCGTTGCTCTGCGAATATCCTTATCCGTGGCAATGACAGGGTTCGATCTGATTTGCGACTTTTCGTTCATGCTTCCTATTCCCCGCGCTCTGGTGGTTTGCTGTCCTATTGAGGGAATGTGAACAGAGTTTGACGTGCCCATATTGTTATCCGTGCCGCCAGCATAATTGTCCAAATCCAATATATGTCGCAGCCTGTGGCGTCCATTTCTGTAGGAATGATCAGCTTTCTGCAGTCATTAAAGTCATTTATCGCATTAAGCAGGTGTCGATGACACACATACCATAACGACTTGCCAGTCAAAGAGCTTTGGCTAAAATAGCAATTGCTGCCAATTATGTTGTTCTGTGTTGAACGATGAGGAACTGTGCCTTTCAGTGAGCAAACTGAAGATAGTGAGAGTCGAAATTAAGAAGGGTTGGAATACTTAATTTGCTTGGGTTCGAATTTTCCAGTTCCATTATTTCCACGCTTGTTTCAGTTATTATTGCCATTCTGGCGATATATCTGGGACTGCGTTGGCTTAAGAGTTTCTTTGTCATGACGCCGCAGCAGCACGTGAGAATTCTTGAAACGTTCGGCCGTTACACTGGCTATCGTAAAGCGGGTTTGTCGATCAAATTTCCTTGGCCATTTCAGCGCGCTCGCTCGCCGTTTTCCTTGCAGACGAAACAGATATCTCTTCAGCTTGGCGTCAAATCCAAAGACAATGCCTTTGTCACCATGCCGATCAGCCTGCAATATCGGGTTATTCCCTCCGCGGTAGAGGCGGCCTTTTACGAGTTACATAATCCCGAAGAGCAGATCGAATCCTACGTCGCAACAGATGCGCGCGCGGTCGCTGCGGCGAGAACATTCGACCAACTTTATACTGATCGCGACGAATTCACGCGCACTGTCCGTGAATCTCTAGACGAAGCTATCAATGCATATGGTTATGAGATCCGTGCCGTGTTGATTGATGACCCGCGGCCAACGCCGGAGATGATTTCAGCCTTCAACGAAGTGCTTGCTTCTCAACGCAGATTGGAAGCGGCGCACAATGATGGAGAGGCTGAGAAAATAAAGCGGACAAAGAGTGCGGAAGCTTCTGCTGCTGCGATGTCAATTACGGCGCGGGGAATCGCAGCCAGTCGCAGCATTATCGCAGAAGGCAATGCGAGAGCCCTTGCGGCCTTTCGAGCGGATACGACACTGACAGATGCCGATGCCATGGCATTTATGATGGAAATCAATCGGCTTGAGGCGCTGAGGGATGCTGCGTCCCACGGAGGAAAAACAGTGTTGGTTACAGGAGATGCACATGGTGGATATTATGAGACCAGAGCACTCTTAAGTGCGTTGTCAGATGGCGACGGACCGAAATCAGAAAAAGATGCGGGGCGGGAAACTCGTTTGATCGGCACCGTGAAACAGCAGACCGCTCCGTTAAAGACAGATGAGGCTAACGACGAACGGATCAACAAGAAAAATGATTAGTGGTTCGGGTCAAAAGCTTCCTGAAACAGACGAAGTCATCAGGATTTCTGCAGGGAGAAGAAGGCCGCTAATCAGATCATTCGCGGCTGCGCTCTTTTGCGCCATCTCCGCGGGACCCGCAGCTTCCGGCGGTGTCGTCGAAATTGACTTGCAAAACGGACTATCGGCCTGCGTCGATCTGAAGCCCGGGCAGGTGAAGAGGCAGGCGAACATTGTTTCCTTCGACGCGAGGTTTAATTTGCACCGGTCGATCGGAATGTGTGGATGCATGTCTGCATTGGTAAATTTCACCGCCAGCGTGGACGTCAATGGCATACGCCAGAAACTGCAGCAAGGCATCATTTCACTTGCACGAGAAGGCGATAGAACACTGATCCTCGCATCGGATCAGAATTTGATTGCCGGTAAAGATGTCCGTGTCGAACTGTCCTGCGCCGGGCCACTGTGACTGAATTGATTTTGCTGCACGAACGCTATCATGACGCAAGTTTTGACTAATTTTCCATCTCAGCGATCCAGATTCAACCTGGTCGCGCTTAAGTTGATGTAATGGTGCCCTGAATGAAAAATAGAACGTTTATAGCGGTCGTCATCGCGATTGCACTTGTCGGAATTAATGTCCCTGTGCGGGCCGACGGTTTCAAAATCCACGAGCTCACGCCCATCAAGCAAGAGTTCTGGTCAATTTTCGATGCCTTCGCGCATCATGCAGAAGAACCGACCAACTTTCGGATGTCCTGCTGCGGAACAGATGATGACCAGCATTTGATGATCGCTATCGATCGTCATGTCGATGAGCAGGGACAGGAAAACAGAACCGACGAAGGTTATCTCAAAGAGTTGGACGTCAGTTCCGAAAAAATCGGTTTCAAGATTGAGAAGATCGATGTGTCCCCTGCAATTGGACGACTTATCCGCCTTCCGAATGTAGGTGGCCTCAAGGGGGTGAATATTTTTGTCGTAGAAGCCGGAGACAGGCTCACAATCCAGTCGGCTGCGCCGACCGAAGAGACCGCTGAGAACAATGCACGGAAGGCCTTGGAAATCGCAAAGAAGTCCATCATTGGGCGATGACCCGGTCTATGGGTTAAGCGCTTTATTCAATTGTCTTCTGTTAAGTTTCAGCCCAGCGTTTCGGAGGAAATTTCATAGATAGAAAACTGAAATCAAAAACAATGTCATTCTTCGCTTTAGCAATCACAGCGCTTGCAAACGATAGGCAGCTGCGAAAGCGGACAGGTCGTTGTGTACTTCAGTTACATTGCCGGCAGATCGCAGTTCGATGCGATCATCAGTGTGGGTGCAAACATCAATGATTGCCTCACCGAGGGCAAATGCGTCAAAGGAAGCGTTAAGTAGCTGGCCGCCACCTTCATTCAGGGCTTGTATCGCTTTGTAAAGCGCTTGGGCTTGAGCGTCGTTTAAAAGCATGGGCGGCTCCGTCAATCTAGGTCAAATGTGAATTTAATCATAGCTCACGGCCGTGTTGAAAGAATTCGAGCTCCGTTGCGTTCTCTTTTGAGAAGTCTTCCAATGAAAGACGAACAGGTGACCGGCGTGTAGGAAGTCACCTGTTCTGATGGCGCTTTGCAGATACTATGATTGCAACTAGACTCAAGCTTGGCTGAGACATCTGCGCAATTCTGCATTTTCTGCGCGTAGTTTTGTGGCGAGTTCCTTGCGCAGCTTCAGGTTTTCCGCTTCCAGTGTAATCAGAGTTTTTAGATCGTCGCTCGCCCCGACTGTCGTTTTTGCCTTTGCTGCTACCGGCGCTGTTTTGCCAGCGGCATTCTTCCAGTTGTAATAAGTCTGTTCGCTGACTTCCAACTGCTGCAGCGCGGCTTTCAATGTGGTCTTGCCGCTTTTGGTCGTCTTTTCAACGGAAGCAAGAATTGAAGCGCGTTGCGCGGGAGTATACTTCTTGACCGTGCGGGTGGCTGGCTCTGCTGCAACGGGGGCTGTTTTTGCTGCGGCTTTGGTCGCTTTAGCTGCAGGTGAAGCCGCCTTTAAGGGCTTAGGCTCAGCTTTCTTGCGTGGTGCACGGGCTTTCTTCTTGATGTCCACAGGCTCGGCGGCTCGCACCTCGACTGGCGTCTCGTTTCCTGCTGCAATGGTTTCGTCTGCCATAGTGATTTCTCCGGATTGATACTCGAAAATTCATTTAGGCGTCAAAGATATAGGTCAATAGCTCATGTAACAATAAGGCGGTGTACATCATGTGTCCAAGATGAGATAGGCTTGTCGTCAGAGCGTGCTGATTGGAACATACGCTCTATCGAATGTTGAAAATCCACGCATAATACGCAGCTTCAGATAAAAGCCCTTTGACGCGCGTGGAACGCACGTCAACCTTTCTCGGGAAAGCTGCTCACGGATGAAAAGTTCAATTCGCACGGGGCACGGCAATGGCCGGACGAGCAGGACACTAGAAGGTGTTTTCGAAAGCACCTATGCAGGATTTGTTGCAAATTTTTCACCTCTTCCAAGCATGCGTCTTTGCTTTGTATAGTCGAGGAAGGCGTGAAGCGGATGGCAGTCGAATTCAAGGGCGCACATTTTCCCAAGGTGTCATCCCTGCTGCAGCCCTCTTTTATATTCGCTATCCGTCTCTTGTCGTGAGCTTCAGAAGATCCTGACTGAGCGCGGCATAGTCGTTGATCGCTCGGCTTATACCAATGGGTTATTGGCTACTCTCCTTAGATTGACGCATAGGCACAATTGCGAAAACGACATACGGCTAGCTCCGGGCGTGTTGACTACACCTATCTCAAGGTTCGCGGCCAATGGGTCACTCGTATCGTGTGGATGATCGCGATGGCCAAACTCGAGGGTACCCATCTCGTTCCGGTTATCCGCCCGCAGTCGGTATCAGATTGACAATATGATATCATGACATCATGATGTCTTTATGAAGATAGAGACCAGTGCCGCTCCCCTTTACGCTAAGGTCGAGGCCACGTTGGCTTCGGAAATTGCGTCAGCCCTATTGCCTTTTGGGTCGCAACTTCCGCCGGAAGATGATTTGACGGAGAGGTTCGGTGTCAGCCGGACGACCGTTCGCAAAGCCGTTGAAAATTTGGTCGCGCGCGGACTGCTTGAGATTAGACGGGGAAAGGGCACTTTCGTTACCGAGCCCAAAATCAGGCAGGAATTGGCCGAGTTGAGCGGCTTTGTGGAAGACATGATTGCGTTGGGTCGCAATCCAACTGCGAAGCTTCTGGATAAACGGCTTGTGCCCGCCAGTGGCGTGGTCGCTAAACACTTGAATCTTCCGCAGGGCGCGCAGGTCTACCGCATCGAGCGCGTGCGTTTGGCTGATGGCATCGCCATGTCTTTTGATGAAACGTATCTGCCCATGGATATTGGCGAGAAGATCGTGAGTAACGATCTGGAGGCTGAGCCAATTTTCTCTTTGCTCGAAAACAAGTATGGCCTCCCGCTCTTTGAAGCGGAATATCAGCTTGAGGCCGCAATAGCCGATGATCGCGTGGCTCAAGCCTTGGGGATTGCACCCACCAGTCCGATATTCCTCATTGAGCGAACGTCTTATTGTGAAGGGCCGAGGCCAATTGATTATGAGAAGCTCTATTATCGGGGAGATCTGATCAAATTCAGCACGCGCTTGTTGCGCCGTCAGGGGCAGACTCGGTGACAAGCACATTCGATGTTGGGGCGATCAGCGCTTTCTGGCTGTTTGTTGCGGCCTTCGGTGCGAGCGCACTTGGTTGCGTTCTGGGTATGGCGAGCGGCATTTTTATTGTGCCGGTTCTTACATTTGCTTTCGGTATCGATATTCATGCGGCGATCGCTGCGAGTCTCGTGTCGGTGATCGCATGTTCCTGCGGCAGTGCGGCGCCGCTCCTGAAAAAGCGGCTGACCAATATTCGTTTGGCCATCGTTCTTGAGACAGCAACAACGCTGGGCGCTCTGACCGGCGTTTTCCTTATTGGGATTGTTGCAACCGCTTATCTCTACTTGCTATTTGCAGCAATTCTCGCGGTGTCTGCGCAGCAAATGCTGGCGCGCCGAAGCGAAGCACCTCAAATGAGCACACCTGCCTCTCAAAGCTGGGCGACGGCGCTGCGTTTACACTCGACTGGTTTGGATGAGGCAAGCGGCGCGTTCAGGCCGTATCATGTCGGTTCGGTACCGCTCGGCTTGTCACTGATGTATGGGGCGGGTCTGGTTTCGGCGCTACTGGGGATTGGCAGTGGTGTTCTAAAAATTCCGGCAATGGATACCGCACTTCGGCTTCCGCTCAAGGTGTCCTCTGCGACGTCAAATTTTATGATCGGCGTAACTGCCGCCGCAAGCGCCGGTGCTTACTTCATGCGCGGCGACATCGATACAACCATCGCTGGTCCAGTCGCGCTTGGTTCAGTCATTGGGTCGATTGCGGGTGCTCGGATGCTGTTGTGTTTGCCCAGCGAAAAACTCCGCATCTTCTTCATAATGGTGCTTGTGCTGCTTGCTGTTGTAATGGCGACGACCGGTTTCGACCTCTTCCTCAGAATGTGATCGGAACTAACAGTATGAGAGAACGCAGAAATTCAACCGAGAGCATGGAAAATGCGATTGCAGGATTGCTACATTATGGAACGATGCTCGCTTCATTCATCATTGCGATCGGGTTGATCTCCCCATGGCTGAGCCCATTGGGTATGTTTATAGCTGTCCTCAATGGAGGCGACTTGATAAAGGCCGGCGTCGTAATGTTCATTCTGCTTCCCGTCGCCCGCGTCGCTCTTATGCTTATCCAATTTGCACAAGTGCGCGACGTCGTCTATGCCGCGATTTCCGGCATGGTCCTTGTAATAATTGGAATAGGATTTGTGGTGGGATTGTGAAGTAGACCACTCGTTCAGAGGTTCGAGCACCGAAATGACGAGTGTTATTCGCGTCAGCCATCACTGTTTTAGAACAGACAAGCCGCGAAGTTGGCTATGTTCGACCGCGTGGGATATTGACTGGCAATCAGGTGGGGGTGTCTGGGGAAAACGCCTGCTTCTCTAAATTACGACTAGTCCAAATTGTCTGTTTCCATTCCGGTCATTTAACGCTTTTCCTTAGCTTTATATCCAATCAGAGTGACGGCATTTTTGTCCTGATTGGGATCACTTGAATATGATATCGACGGGGGTCACGTTCTTGAGATCGATTTAGCTTCGGAATTGAGGCTGATTTGAATGTTCGTGCGTTAAATTCTAATCAAGTCTCGATTTCACAGCTGGGAGATATCATGGATGGTTGCGAAGGGCCGTCAGGAAATCCTGAACCGAAGCGCGCAACGGTTCGTTTCGCCGATGAAAGGCGACGATAGAAACCTCCGGCATATCGTTGATCGGCAGTGAAACCAGTCCCTGCATGGCGTAATCCTGCGCAGTCATCGCATCCACGACGCCGACTCCACCGCATGCACGAACCAGACTGCAAACAGTTCCGCAAAACGGCACAACGCATACAGGATCATAGTTTAGTCCTTGAGCGGCAAAGGCTGTGCGAATGGTGCCGCCCATGGGCGACCAGTCTGCATTGTAACAAACCAGCGGGTGTTTGGCGATAATCGCGCAGGTAAGTGACTTCAATCTAGCCAGTGGATGATCCGATTGAATGACTGCAACCAAAGGGGTCTGTCCGACAATATAGGAGTGAAATTCGGCCTTTGGCGGTAAAGCCATTTGTAAACCGATGTCAGCCTCCTCTTTGCGCAGGTCCTCTTCGGGTGTGTGAACCTTCAAAAGTAGGCGCTGTCTCCAGTCACGGTAACCTGCATTAAGAAGCACCGGTCCGATAAAACTTTCAACGAGTGCTGGCGTTGCAGAAATCGCCACAGGGCGGGACGCGCGATGACGCAAGGTGGATAATTCAGAGCGCACAAGGGTGTGCGTCGTGAAAATTGGCATCGAGAGCGCAAAAAGCTCATTTGCCTCGCGTGTCGGTTCAAGACGATTGCCGGTACGATGAAAAAGCGAGAAGCCGAGCCTGCTCTCCAGGCGCTTCAATTGTCCGCTCACACTGGGTTGAGATATTCCCAGCAAGCGCGCGGTTTCAATTGTCGTTCCAACGCGCATGAGCGTCCCGAACAGTTCCAGTTCACGCAAATCCATTATCAGCCTATTAATAAGAGATAGCAGATTTATTATTATCCATACGGGTGGTTGTTGTCTAATTTCTTTGTTGAAGAAGCGGTGGCTATAAAAAATAAGGGGATGCCGCTTCAATCACAGCAAATGGTGTAGGAGCACTTTCATGCTTTCCAGGCTCGGCCTAAAAGGCCTTTTTCTCGCCTCTGTCTTTTCGCTTTCCGCTCTCACGGCGCAAGCTGATCCACTGCGTGTCGCTATCGGTTTTGATCCCATCACACTTGATCCGATTGCAACCAGTGACAATGGTTCGATCTGGACCCAGCTGCTCATTTTCGACACGCTCGTTCGCCCGGACAAAACCGGCGAAAAGCTTGAGCCGGGCCTTGCAGAAAGCTGGACCGTTTCTCCGGATGGGCTGACGCTGAAGTTCAAGTTGCGGGATGCCAAGTTTTCTGACGGCACGCCGGTGACGGCCGAAGACGTGAAATTCTCTATTGAACGTGCTGCTTCCAAGGAATCCGGATGGGGTCGGTTCTATCGTCCGATCACAGGCTTTGAGATCGTCAGTCCGCATGAAATCACGATGAAGCTCGCCGAACCTTTTACGCCGGCCTTCAACAATCTGGGGCTTTTTGCCGCTGCGATTCTACCCAAGGCGCAGGTGGGAGCCAAGGGAGCGGCGTTCTTTGATGCGCCCGTTGGATCAGGTCCTTTCATGCTGAAGTCCTGGGTGCGGGGCTCGAAGGTGGAGCTGGCTAAGAATCCGCATTACTGGCAGCAGGGCAAGCCTTTCGTTGACGAGGCGCGTCTCGATGTCGTCACCGAACCATCTGCACGCGCCATCAAGCTTGAGGCGGGCGAAGTCGATGTGGCGCTCGATCCGCCCGTCAATCAACTAAAGGAGCTTGGCAATAAGGAAGGTATCAGTGTTGGCCAGACCATCCCTTATCGCGCCGACTTCGTGCAGCTCAACACCACACGCAAACCCTTTGATGATGAACGTGTGCGTCAGGCACTGAATTATGCGATTGACAAGAATGCACTGGTACAGGGCGTGCTTTATGGCGCTGGCAAGCCAGCTGCATCAGCCATGCCTGTCATGGCCTATGCCGATGCGAATCTAACGCCTTATCCTTATGACCTGGCCAAGGCAAAGGCGCTTTTGACTGATGCGGGTTACGCCGGCGGCTTTGAGGCCCAGCTTGTGGTCGACTCAGGCGCCGCAACCAGCCGCAATGCAGCTATTGCACTTCAGGCGATGCTGCAACAAATTGGTGTCAAGCTCAAGGTACAGATGCTGGAAGGCGGTACCCAGTGGGAAACGACCAAAGCGGGCAATTACGATATGTCGGTGTCCTACACCACCTCCGACACAATTGACCCCGATCAGATCATCGGTTTTGTCGCCGTTAATCCGGAACGCGCGAATGCCTACCACACCCAGTGGAAGAATGATCGTCTCAACGAGCTTTACGCGGAAGAGCGAAAGACCGTTGATGGGGAAAAGCGTGGTGCGATGTTTAAGGAAATGATCGGTATCCTGCATGACGGCGCACCGTATATTTTCCTCTATCATCCCGCGACAGCCTGGGCGGTGCGCAGCAACGTGAAGGGCTTTGAAGTGCTTCCCACTTCAAACTTCCGACTTGAGGATGTGAAACTCGAAAAATGAGGTGAGCCATCGCCTCGCGATTCAGCGCCTGCGGGTCGATTAAGGATAGCAGGCGCGAATCCCGCCGCCTATCACGGTTACGGCATTTCCCAGAGCCATGCGGCCGGTCAATTCCGCAAGGTACGGCATTCTTAATGAAGTGAGCCATCGCCTTTTCGAAAGATACTTTCGAAGTCCGGGCGGTACGCCAAAATCGAACCCCAGCGAACGCAATGATTTTTTCCATTCTCAAACGTCTGCTGATGCTGATCCCGGTTCTGTTGGGGATTACACTGATCAGTTTTCTGCTTCTGCAGATAGTGCCGGGCGATCCGGCGTCCCATGCGATGGGAACCCGCGCCAGCCCTGAAGAATTGCAGGCCATGCGTGAACTCTGGGGACTCGATAAGCCGTTATGGGTCCAGTATATCTATTTTCTGCGTGATTGCCTGACGGGGAGTTTCGGGGTTTCGATCTTCCACAAGCAGCCAATCATCGCTCTGGTGATGGAACGATTGCCCTTCACATTAGCAATCGTGGCTTATTCAACCATTATAGCCCTTCTGATCGCCCTCCCGTTCGCCATTGTCGCCGCCATTTATCGCGGCCGGTTCATCGACAACGTCATCCGTCAGGTGTTTGTGGCGCTCATTGCCATGCCGCCGTTTTGGCTTTGCTATATGCTGATTATCTGGCTAGCACTTGGCATGGGCTGGTTCGCTACCGGTGGTGTCGGCACTGGCTTCTGGACCAACATAAACCGGCTTTTCCTGCCCTCTCTGGTTGTCGGTCTTTCAACCGCAGCCCTCATACAGCAGAGTCTGCGCGCCGCGCTCATAGACACGATGAAGGCTGATTATATCGACACGGCCCGCGCAAAAGGTCTTCGCCGTCCGGAAATCTTTCTGCGCCATGTGCTGCCAAACAGCCTTATCTCAACAATATCCATCATCGGCGTGCGGGTAAGCTGGATAGTCGGCGGCACCGTCGTGGTCGAGAAGATCTTCTCTGTACCCGGTCTTGGAAGCCTGTTGATTGATGCCATCGTTTCGCGCGATCTGCCCGTCATCCGCGGCCTGACCGTCTTCTTCGCAATCATGGTTGTGATTGTAAATCTGATTACCGACATCTGCTACGCGCTGGCCGATCCACGCGTCAGGATGGAGTAGACCATGTCCATTCCCGGCAAACTTCTGCACACCTGGTCCGGTGCAATTGGCCTGCTCATGCTGCTGATCACACTGGCCGCTACTGTCCTGACACCGATATTGTCACCTTACGATCCCTTCGCGCTCGATTTTGCGGGCGCGATGCAACCGCCGTCTGCGCTGCACTGGTTCGGCACCGATAATTTCGGGCGCGATATTTTTACCCGCATTCTGGCGGGCGCCGTATACGATCTGCGTCTGGCGCTGATCTGTGTCTTCGGTCCCATGATCATGGGTGTGATGATCGGTCTGATCGCAGGTTACTTCGGCGGGATTGTCGATGCGGTGCTGATGCGTATCACCGATATCGTCTGGGCTTTTCCATTCTATGTCCTCATCCTGGCTATAGTCGGGGTGCTTGGGCCCAGTGAAACCAATCTTTATATCGCCTTCTTCATCGTTAACTGGATCGGCTATGCGCGCATTGTGCGCGGCGAAACACTGCTTGTGTCGCGGCTGGAATATATCGACGCCACACGCGTTTTGCGATTTGGCAAGCTGCGTGTGATGCTGCGCCACATCATGCCCAATGTCGTCACGCCGGCGATTGTCTATTCAATGTCCGATGTCGTGCTCACCGTTCAGGCCGTGGCCGCCATGTCCTTTTTCGGCCTCGGTGTGCAGCCTCCCGCGCCGGAATGGGGCCTGCTGATCGTCGAAAGCATCAATTATATGCGCGAGGCGCCCTGGATGACCATTTTTCCGGGTCTCGCCATCGTCTGGATCGGCATTGCATTTTCGCTGCTTGGCGAAGGTCTGTCCACCACGCTGAAACCGAAGGGGTAAGTCATGAGCCTTCTTTCTGTCCGCGACCTCATGACCGAGTTTGGCAGCCCGTCGGGTGTCGTTCGTGCCGTCGATGGCGTCAGCTTCGATGTCAATCCCGGTGAAATTTTTGGAATTGTGGGCGAATCCGGCTGTGGCAAGTCAGCCACCTGTCGCTCGATCCTGCGCCTTTTTGGTGGTGCCGCCGCGCGGGTCAGCGGCGGTCAGATACTGCTCGAGGGCGTCGGCGACCTCGTTCCGATGAAGGAAAGAGCACTGTCAAAGATCCGCGGAAGCGATGTCGCCTTCATTTTCCAGGATCCGCTGACGGCGCTCAATCCGACCATGCGTGTCGGCAAGCAGATCAGTGAAGTCATACGCCGCCACAGAAATGTCAGCAAAAAGGCAGCCCGCGAGGCGGCGCTGCAACTGTTGCGGGATGTCCATGTAACGTCGCCGGAGCGCCGACTTGACGCCTATCCGCACGAACTTTCAGGAGGCTTGCGTCAGCGGGTGGTTATCGCGATGGCTCTCGCGTTGCGCCCGCGTCTGATCATAGCCGATGAGCCTACCACTGCGCTCGATGTTACCGTACAGGATCAGATATTGCGGCTCCTCAAAGAACGTCGAGACAGCCTTGGTGCCTCAATCATCTTGGTCACCCACGATCTTGGGGTCGTCTCCCAGATCTGCGATCGTATGGCGGTGATGTATGCCGGGCGTATGGTGGAAACGGGCACGGTGCGCGACGTCCTGGACAAGCCTTCTCACCCCTATACGAAAGCGCTGCTCGCCGCGCTTCCGGGTCAAGCCGCTCGCGACCAGGAACTTGTTCCCATTCAGGGAGCTCCCCCAGGGCTCGTCAATCCGCCTGATGGTTGCCGCTTTGCGCCACGCTGTTTCCGTGCCCAACCTCGGTGCGCGATCGGACGCCCGCCGGCGCTGGAGTTACGTGGCGGCTCATCCTTCGGTCATCTCGATGCGTGCATTCTGAATGAGGTTGCCAATGTCAGTGCTTGATTTCCGGAAGATCGAAAAGAAGTATCCCGTCAGGCGCAGCCTTCGAGATGTTATTGCCAACCGTCCGCCTGTCAGTCTGCATGCGGTGCGTGGCGTCGACCTTGGTATCGAGCAGGGAGAAATACTCGGCATCGTCGGAGAATCCGGATGTGGCAAGAGCACGCTCGCGCGCATAGGCGTCGGACTGCAGCCCGGCAGCGCAGGGGAGGTGGTGTTCAATGGCCGTCGGCTTGACGGGCCGGACCGTGATGGCCGTCTTCAGATGGTCTTTCAGGATCCCTATTCCTCGCTCAATCCACGCATGACAATTGGCGCGCAGCTGGAAGAAGTGATCTCCCATTATCACCGCAATATTCCTGCCGGCGAGCGTAGGCAGCGGGCGCTTGACGTACTCGGGGAAGTCAATCTGGTAGCCGAAACGGCGTTGAAATTTCCGCATGCTTTGTCCGGCGGACAAAGACAACGCGTCTCGGTGGCGCGGGCACTCTGCGCCAATCCGCAGGTTCTGTTTGCCGATGAACCGGTCTCGGCCCTTGATGCCTCTGTTCAGGCGCAGATCATCAATCTCATGAAACGGCTCAACAAAGATAAGGGTTTGACCATAGTCTTCATTTCCCATGACATGAATGTAATCCGCTATCTGTGTGATCGCGTTGCAGTCATGTATCTGGGTGAGATCGTTGAATTGCAGGACAGTGCCGCCCTGTTTGCTTCTCCCCGTCATCCTTATACAAAGGCTTTGATTGCAGCTGTGCCCGATGTTCGCCGTCCGCAGGCAACAGGCGAGCCGATCAGTGGTGAGATACCCGACCCCTTTGCCGTCCAGCCCGGTTGCCGTTTTGTGCCTCGTTGCCCGATTGCCGAAGACATCTGCCACCAAAGCCAGCCCATGCAGCATCTTGTCAACGGCGGGCTGGTCCGCTGCTGGAAAGCTGAGCGCGCCTAAATCGTGAACGTCTCGATAGAAAGATCATCCAGTGTTCTTTGAAGATAAGTCTGACTGGTCCCGTCGCTGTGAAATCATTACCAGCCGTTTGACCGACACATTCACCGACCGCGGCCTGCGGCCCGACAATTTTGGTTTCGTTGCATTGCGTCAGAAAGGTGCCGGTGAAAAGCCGGACGGTTTTTCGTATCGTGGTGACTGGCGCTGCTATCCGTGCAGTCTTGTCAAAGCGTTTCATCTGGTCCATGTGCTCAACGCTATTGACCATGGCAATGTCGCCGATCATGAAGAACTGTCTCGCGCCATGCGTGACATGATCCTTTGGTCATCCAACACCGGAACCAATTATGTCATCGACATTATCACCGGTACGACCGGCGATACCATGCTGGAAGGCTCCCAGTTCAGCGAATGGCGGGAAAAGCGCGAGCAACTCAACAGCTTCTTTTCCGGACTCAACTGGCCAGAGTTTGAGGGTTGTAATATCACGCAGAAGCTGATGGACGATGTGCGCTATGGGCGCGAGGCTCAATATGCAGGGCCTGCGGGAGAAAATCTGAACGCGCTGACGCCGCTGGCCGCAGCACGTCTGTTCAGCGCACTTTTCTCCAGTCAGCTTCCGCTCTCAGCCGCTTCTGAAAACAGGGCAAAACAGACATTGCTACGCGACCGCAATAGTGCCGAAGCCAGACAGCCGCATTTTCAGGTTACCGAATTTCTTGGTGGCGGTATTCCTGCTGATGCGCAGATATGGAGCAAAGCGGGGAAAAATACCTGGACCGGTGATTCCAAAGCATCCTATTATAAGCACGATCTGATCCGAATTGCCGTCACCGGAAAGTCTCCTGTCATCATCTGCCTGATGACACAGGGTAAAGAAATCTGCGAAGAATTTCCGGAGGCATTTCCAGAGATTGGAAAGCTGTTCTTCGAAACCCTCCTCAACGATTGACAGCCTCGACAACCAAGCGGAAAAATTTTTAACAGGATATTGCGATGCTCAAAAAGCGAACAGTTTACCTCAATGGAAACTTCGTTCCCGAAGACGAGGCGAATATTTCTGTGTTTGACCGCGGCTTCCTGTTTGCCGATGCTGTCTATGAAGTTGTGTCAGTCATTGATGGCAAAATTCTGGATTTTGACGGACATGCAGCCCGATTGGATCGCTCACTTTCCGAGCTGCGCATGCGTCAGCCGCTTCACCGCCAGACGCTTCTTGATATTTTGCGGCAACTGATCAGAGAAAATCAGCTCGATCAGGGACTGGTCTATCTACAGATATCCAGAGGAAACCCCGGCGACCGGGATTTTGCGTTTCCAGACGAAGCAGTTCAGCCTACAGTCGTGATGTTCACACAAGCGGTGGCCAATCTGATTGACGGGCCAAAGTCAAAGACAGGGGTCAAGGTGATTTCTGTGCCCGATCTACGGTGGGCGCGTCGTGATATCAAGACTGTGCAGCTGCTTTACCCCTCAATGGCAAAAATGTTGGCAAAGCAAGCAGGCGTAGATGATGCGTGGTTCGTTCAAGATGGTTTTGTTACCGAGGGCACTGCCAATAACGCGTATATCGTTAAGGACAACAAGGTGATTACCCGTGCACTGTCTAACGATATTCTGCATGGCATTACGCGAACCGCCCTTTTGCGCTATGTGGCTGGTACGACGCTGGAAATTGTTGAACGCAGTTTTACTATTAAGGAGGTGATGGAGGCTGACGAAGCGTTCATCACTGGCGCCTCGACATTTGTCACGCCCGTAATTGCAATCGATGGTGAATCGATTGGTACCGGGAAGCCAGGCCAAATTACACGCGACCTGCGCACGCTTTATATTTCCGAGGCACGAAAAACCGCCATCTAGAAGGATTTTGAGTCGGCCGCGATATACTGAACCGTTGGACAAAGAATAGTATGTTCGAAACTGATGGCCGCTACAAAGACGAAGGTTAATTCTATTTCTGACTGGCAATCTTTGAAGGGGTGATGGGGGCGTTGCCAAGTTGATTGATTACGGCTTTGAGCAGCTTGGGCCTGTGTTTTTTAAGCGGTCGTTTCCGCAGAGTAGTCGCGTCATGAGGTAAATGCATCGGTGCGTGCATGGCGGTAGGAGAGAGCGGTGAGATTGTAGCAGCGAAGACGGAGGATCGTGTTGATTTGATCGTGGGCCGAAAGGAATCGTTGTGCCTGACGCGGCGATTTAAACCACCCCATGATTTTCTCCCGTTTTCGGCTCAGGCAATGAGAATTTTCAATTCTGTTGTTGAGACCTTTATGGGCCCTATGATCGGCATTGGGCGCGATGGTCTGTATCGGTTTTACATAGCTGCCCAGCTTGTCCGTTACAATGACACGGGGCTGACCGAATTGCCTGACCAGCCTTAAAAAGAAACGTCTGGCGGCCTTGGTATTACGGCGTGCTTGAACCAAGATGTCGAGAACATCACCTTCCGCATCGATTGCGCGCCAGAGCCAGAATTTCCTTCCGGCAATCGTAATGACGAGCTCATCCATATGCCATTTATCATTCGGCCTTGGCCTGTCTTTTCGAATGCAATGAGCAAAATGGCAGCCAAAGCGATTGATCCGGAGACGGACTGTTTCACGGCTGACAATAACGCCACGCTCAACAAGCAGATCTTCCACATCGGCTGTGCTCAACGCAAACCGGTGATAGACCCAAACTGCATAAGTGAGAATCTCATGCGGAAAACGAAACCCCTTCAATCGGGGAAAAAAACTCGGCAATTTCATGCCGCATCAAAATCTGTCACACCAAGGTCAAACAACTTGGTAATGCCGAGCAAACTCCCTTCGCCTCTCTCGGATCGGTCCTGCGAGATTCTGCTCGCCACCCCGTAGCAACCCTTCAAAGATGGCCGTAGCTATCATCGAAGCGATCAACAATCCCACGGACGCTCTACGGCTGGTTCTAGGTAGCGATGTTTATACCAATATAACGACCGCGCTGTTCCAGAGGTTGAACCAAGTCGAGGACCAACGGCTCTCGGCACCGTGGACAGATTTCATATAATCGGATATGCGAGCCTTTGCGATCTCCCTACTGATGGCGCCACCACAGACATTTGCGGTGGCGCATCTCTAGTTCCGCGTTGTTGCCGTCAGGATTGTCTGCGTCTCCAGATTTCGTCCAGAGCCACGGCAACTAGTTCCATCACGGCAGCCACAGCACCGATCATCCAGACATTGCCAATTGCAATGATCCCGGCGCCGATCGCGCTGCCGATGGAAAAGCCGAGATACATGGTGGATGTGTTGAGAGAGAGTGCGACGGAGGGCTGGCTGTGTCCTCCGGCAACGATCAGTCGAGCCATCTGCGCGGGAAAGAATGACCAGACACTGAACCCCCATCCGGCGACGGCGAGAAGTGCCAGCAAAACGGCACCCATGCCCGGAAATATTGTGGCCATAGCCAAAGCGGCGAAAGACAGCGCGAGCGCAATAAGCGAAAGCTTCGCGACCTTCAGCGACCCGAACCGATCATTCAGTGCGCCGCCGGTGAAGACGCCGAGCGCTGCGAATACGCCCCATAGCGTCACGGTTGCCGCAATGCCCCTGTCGGCAAACGTGAACGTCTGCGAGAGATAAGGGGCGATATAGGGATAGGCCGTATAAGCACCCATCGACCAGAACAGCGTCACCGACAGCAGTTTCAACACGGGTGTCTGACGGATCACGCCAATACGCTCGCCGAGGCTTGCGATAGTCGTGGAAGCACCGGCGTTGCGGCCGACACCTGCCAGGATGCCGATAATCGCGGCAGCTCCCATGGCGGCAACCATGAGAAATGTCGACCGCCAGCCAAACGCATGGCCGATGATCGAGCCAAGCGGCAGGCCGAGTGCGATCGCGATCGTCATTCCACCGCTAACGATGGCAAGTGCGCGTCCCCGCTTCTCTGACGGCACGATCATTCCGGCAAACGCGTTGGCGTTCGGCGCATAGAGACCGGCGGCGACCGCCATCAGGATGCGTGCAACTATCAGCGTGCCGAACCCGGGCGCGAAGGCCGCAATCAAATTGCCGCCCGTGAAGAGCATCATGGCAAGCAACAATGTGTCCCGCCGACGCAAGCCACCGGTGATGACCGTTGCAATCGGCGAACTGAGCGCCAGCACCAAGGTAAAGACAACAACCAGCATGGCGGTTGCCGACAGGCTCATGCCAAGATCGGCTGAGATGGCCGGCAACAATGGTGCGATCATGAACCCTTCGGTGCCGATTGCGAAAGTCCCGAGTGCCAGGAACCAAGCTGGCAGCATGGATGGCTCACACCGGTGCATCTCCGGGCCGCTTACGGGTTTGCCGAACTTCAGATCATGTTTCTGTAACATGGTAACCTCCAGCCGAATGGCCCGGCTGCCGTTCGGGCAACCGGGTCTCAGGCTGTCGCGTCAGACGGGGATGGGGTTGGTAACCAGAGATTCGTTGAAGGCGTTGAAAAGCGCGTGCTCGCCGCTGCCGGGATTGTCGCGGATCTCCTTGATCTCCTCGACATAGATCTCCTCGGCTTCGGTACCGAGACCCTTCATCGTCTTCTCGATAAAGATGTCGAGCGGCATTGCGCGCGGATCGCCGCTCTTCTTGATCAGATCGGTGTCGACCCATGGCGGCGCGATTTCCTGGACGCTGACATTGGTGCCTCGCAGCTGAAAACGCTGCGACAAAGCATAGGAATGCAGCGCCGCCTTTGTGGCGGAATAGACCGCGGTGGAAGCGAGCGGCAGATAGGCCAAAACCGACGTGTTGTGGATGATCGTCGCTTTCGGCTGAGTCTTGAGGTGATCGATCAGCGCAGAAGTGAGACGGATCGGGCCGAGCAGGTTGGTGTCGATGATCCGCCGCGCTTGCGCGTCATCGATCTTTCCGCCCGCATCGTCGAATGGCATGATGCCGGCATTGTTGACGAGGATATTGAGAGCGGGATAGTCGCGGATCAGTTTTGCCGCCACGCGCTCGATATCTGCGGGATCGGCGATGTCGAGCTCAATTCCTTCCATGCCAGGGTTGGCGCCGGTGACCTCGTCGAGCAGCGCCTTGCGACGGCCGGCAATGATGACCTTGTTACCGAGGCGGTGAAAAGATTCCGCCAATGCACGGCCAATGCCGGATGTGCCGCCCGTAATAAAGATCGTATTGTTCTCAAGTTGCATGAAAGCTCTCCTTAGATCTGGGTTTCGGTGGAAGCGGTGCTTCAATGGGATGATCATGCCTCAGCGCCTCAATGTCTGAAATGACAACTAAACGTCATTTTAGGACACAAACTATCGCATGATAGGGAGGGATCGGTGTCAAGCTACGCGCTCGACCTTCGGGAAATCGAGGACCGTGCCGACGGTGTTGTTGACGCTGTTGGTGAGGATGTTGACCGTACGTGAACAACCGTCTCGAGGATTTCCGCATCGGTCAGACGGTAGGCCCTGGCTGCCTCAAGTGCTGGAACCGCTCCCTGCCCGTGCGTGGCATTGATTGCCAGCGCGAGCTCGAGAATGGCCGGGATCTTCGGATCGGACGTTTGTCCCTTTTGGCCGTTGGGTCGATCCTCGGCGCTCATCCCAGCCGCGCGCGCTCCGCCGGTATGTGCGACGAGGCAATAATCACAGCCGTTTGCGGCTGCGATAGCGATTTGCTCCTGCGCCACGGCGGAAAGCACGCCATCACGGAGAAATCCCTTGCTCCTGGTATAGACGTCGAGTGCCGCTGGTGCATGGCAAGGACCCGGTAGAGGGTTGGAGCTTTGCCCAGCGTTGCCTTTGCCGAGGCAAAGACGCCTGCCACATGGGGTGTTACTTCGCTGCCTGAAAGGTTGAAATCGCTGACATGTTTGCTCTCCTTCAAGCGCCGTGATGATGCGCGACAGGAGAGTGTCAAGCTTGTAACTTCGTGCTATCGATGGTCACGAAAAATCGCTATTGGCAGGCGGGCCCGATAGCATGATCGAATTGAACAATTCGAGGAACTTCAGGCGGCGAATTCCTCGGAACGTTTGCCTTCGATCAGCCGCAAGCTGCGGCGAAGGCTTTGCGGCGGCTGGCCGAAATTGCGCAAGAACGCGCGGCGCATGCGATCCCGGTCGACAAAGCCGGTATCCCTTGCCACGATATCGATCGGGTGGCGGCTGTCTTCGAGCATGGCCTTGGCTGCCTCCAGTCGCAGGCGCTCAACTGCCTTCGCCGGTGATAGCCCGGTCTCGTCACGAAACAGACGACTGAACTGGCGTGGGCTGAGGGTTGCGGCGTCAGCGAGTTCCTCTACGGTGAGAGGATTGCGAAGGTGCTCCTTGGCATAGACAAGAGCCCTGCGGACCCGATCCGAACGGGGCTCAAGTTCCAGCAAGGCGGAAAACTGTGATTGCCCCCCGGGACGGCGGTGGTAGACGACCATCTTGCGGGCGATAAGGCGCGAGAGTTCGGCGCCGTGATCGTCCTCGATCATGGCGAGCGTCAGGTCAATGGCAGCACTCATGCCGGCGGAAGTCCAGATGTTGTCGTCACGGACGAAGATCTTGTCGTCGTCGACTGAGATTGCCGGGTAGTGCTCTCGCAGCGTCCTCGCATGGGCCCAATGTGTGGTCGCGGCGCGACCATCCAGTAAGCCCGCTTGGGCCAAAAGGAACGCGCCGGTACAGACACCAGCGACGCGACGCGACTGGGTCGCGGCACCGCGGATATAGGCAAGCAGTTTCGCGGAGGCAGGTTTCGGGACGAGTTCTCCGACCACCATCAATGTATGGGGAAAATCGCTGAGCGGTTCAGTCTCGATACGAATGCCGAGTGACGAGCGGATCGTGCCACCCTTTTCAGACATGACCGTCAGGCGGTAATTCTCCTCACCAAGTGCATCATTGGCGAGTTCGAACGCGGTCAGAGCGGCCATGCCCATGACCTGGAAGCCATCTTCCATAATGAAACCTACGCGCCGCATATCGCCTCCCGCCTCAAGTCCGTTATTGGCGGACAGGCTAGATTGGGGTTTGCTTTCCTCCGCTTCGGAAAGATAGAAATGTGAGGTATTCAGGCGTGGGTTTCACCACGCTCCGCAAATTTCGCCTCTCGTGGATCAAGACCACGCGGCTTGCCATAAAGACTTATGTTGGCATCACCCCAGCATTTGAGTGCAAGCAGGATCGGCTCCATGCTGCGACCAAGTTCCGAAAGGCTGTATTCGACCTTCGGCGGAACCTGCGCATAGACCTTCCGCTCGATCAGGCCATCATCCTCGAGCTCGCGCAACTGATTGGTCAGCATGCGTGGCGTCACATTGACGATATGCTTGCGGATCTCGTTGAACCTCAACGTGCCCGACAGGAGATGGAAAAGGACCACTGACTTCCATTTTCCATCGATGAGGCCGATCGCCGCCTCGACCGAGCAACCGGGAGAACAATCGAAACGAGAGTGTCTGGCTTTTGCCATTACGGTATCCTTTTTGATACTACGTGCGTTCCTTGTGCGTATTGCGCTCCTGCGAATATAGACCATTTTGGAACCATATCAATCAGCAATCACCTTTCATCAAAGGAGCAGGACATGAAAGCAATCGGTTATAAAACAGCTGGCGCCATTGAACGCGACGACGCCTTGCAAGATATCGAACTTCCTCGTCCCGTGCCGGCAGGCCGCGACATTCTCGTCGAGGTCGAAGCGATTTCGGTCAATCCGGTCGATACAAAGGTTCGCAAAAACGCCAATCCGGAAGCGGGTCAATGGAAGGTCCTCGGCTGGGACGCGGTTGGGAAGGTGGTCGAAGCCGGGACTGACGTAAAAGGCTTCAAGATCGGGGACGAAGTCTTTTATGCCGGCTCCCTGATCCGTCCCGGCGCTAACAGCCAGTATCATCTCGTCGATGAGCGTATCGTTGGGGCTAAGCCAAAGACACTATCTAATGCCGAAGCTGCGGCCTTGCCGCTGACCGCCATCACTGCATGGGAAATGCTGTTTGACCGGCTGGATATTCGCAAGCCGGTACCGGGTGCGGCAAACGCGATCGTCATTATCGGCGGTGCGGGTGGCGTCGGCTCGATCGCGATTCAGCTCGTACGAGCGCTTACCAGTGTAACAGTCATTGCCACGGCGTCGCGCCCGGAAACGCAAGAATGGGTGAAAAGTCTCGGCGCCCACCACGTCATCGACCATTCCAAGCCGCTTGCTGAACAGGTTGCCGCCCTCCGCATTGGCGCGCCGGCCTTCGTCTTCTCCACAACCGAAACTCATCGTCATTTGAAGGAGGTTATGGAGCTCATCGCGCCGCAGGGCCGCTTTGGAGTGATCGACGACCCGGACAGCCTCGATGTCGTTGGCTTCAAGCGAAAGGCCGTATCGATCCATTGGGAGCTGATGTTCACGCGTTCGATCTTCGAGACAGCTGATATTGCCGAACAGGGCAGACTACTGAACGAGGTATCTCGCCTGATCGATGAGGGGAAGATCCGCACAACCGTGACCGAGACGATTTCTCCCATAAACGCCGCGAACTTGAAAAAGGCCCATGCCGCGATCGAAAGTGGAAAGACCAAGGGGAAGCTTGTGCTCGAAGGTTTCGAGACCAAGTGATGAACCGGAGGGCGGAAGATTAGTCGTCTTGCCGCCCCGATCTTTGGGCGAAGGTCACCTTAAAGAGCAGTCAGCGTAAGCTTTACCTACGAAAATTCAATTATTTAACGGCTCCTTAATCGCCTGTGGGCAAAGCAACGTTCCGCGACGATAACCAGATTCTGATTGGCAATCTGAACTAATCAGAAGGTCCATTTTAAATAACCCATTGTGCTGCAAATGAACGGATGGGGTAAAATCACAGCTTCTTTAACGGGCCTCTTTTGACCTCATCGTCGCGCAGATTTCCGCGCAGTGGCGAAGAAACGCATTCACGGTTGGCCGCACGACGCTTTGACGACGATATGTTGCGCAAGTCGTACGCTTCCATGTTGGCACATCCAAAGGCAATGCGGCCAGCGCAGCGCCACTGTGCATTTGCGCGCGTAAGCTGGATTCGGTTAAATAGCTCAAGTTTTCGGTGGCGTTAAGCATAGCTGACTGAAAAACCACGGACGTTGTTTCGACTGCCATTTTCGGCTTAGGAAGGCCAGCGTTAACGAAAAGCGCGTCCAGTCTTAGTCTGTCGGGATCGGGTCTGGGTGGCACGACCCAACCAAATGGACTCAGATCTAATAAAGAAACTGTTGAACGGCCAGCGAGAGGATGACCCTTGCCGCAAACCAGGAGCAGGGGCTCTTCAAGGAGATTTACATATTCAAGGTCAGGATTAAGAATACCTGACGGTCTCAGCGTTACCGCGAGATCGAGACGCCCGGCGTGCAGCAAATCAATCAGTGTATCATTAAGTCCTTCGCTTACAACAATGTCTATTCCGGGATGACGCTCCTGAAAGCTCAACACGGCGCTCGGCATGATGGCCCGCAACACCGCTGCTACACAGCCAACCCGTAGCGAACCCTTTCTAACACCACGTAATGCGTCGATTTCATCGATTGCCTCGTTAGCAAGCGACAGCAAAAGATCAGCGTAAGTTTTCAGACGTTCACCGAACACCGTCAACTGAACGCCATTGGGGCCGCGCTCGAAGAGCGGCACGCCAATGCTTTCTTCCAGAAGGCGCACGCTTTTGCTTAAAGCCGGCTGCGTCAGGTTTAACTCCCTGGCAGCAGCACTGAAACTTGCGAGGCGTGACACTGTTGCAAAGTGTCTCAATTGTCTGATTTCCAATGTCATGGCTATCCATCCTGCATATAACCAAAAGCTATGGCAAGTGGCTCCTTAGTTGTTAGCGTCCTTCTCTGAATGGTTTTATCGTTAAAAGCACTAACGATAAGGGGTTCCTGATGGTCCAGTCAGATGTCGTGGCCTGCAAAAATTTGATTGATGATCAATGCCGCCGAGAGGCGTTGGTATGAATATTTTATCCCCGAATAACGTTGAACTGGCCGACCTGGCCGTTGTTTCGGTATTCCCGCCGGCTCGTCGTACCCTTCCCGAGATTCTTCGCCGTGGCGCTCAGATCTTTAAAGACAAGCCTCTGCTGATATTCGATGACCATACTATTAGTTATGGCGAAGCCTTGAAAATTGCATCGCGGTCTGCAGCGGCGCTTCGCGCGGCTGGCGTTGTCCCCGGTGACCGTGTCGCGCTTCTGTGTTCAAATCGCGTCGAGTTTATGCAGCTCTATCTCGGCTGCGCCTGGTCGGGCGCTGTTGCCGTGCCGATTAACATCGCTTCACGAGGTATGCAGCTCCAGCATATTCTGGGCAATTGTGGCGCGAAACTGATCGCGGTGGAGAGCTCGCTCGTGCATGTGTTAAATGCGCTTGACTGGACTAACCTGGACGTCGCGAAGATATGGACTATAGGTGATAGGGAAGCAGTATTTCAGGGAAATATTCCCGTCACAGCTTTCGAATTGGGTGACGATATGGAAATCGCCCATGCAAGCGGGCCAGGTGATACCGTGGCAATCCTGTACACCTCTGGAACCACTGGTGCTTCCAAAGGTGTTTGCTGCCCACAGGCGCAATATTTCTGGTGGGGCGTTCATACCGCTTCCTTGCTAGAAATGCAGGAAGACGATGTTCTTTACAGTTGCTTGCCTCTGTTCCACACAAATGCGCTTAACAGCTTTTACCAGGCCCTACTCACTGGCTCTACGCTTGTCGTAGGCCGACGTTTTTCCGTATCGGGCTATGTTGAGGCGCTGCGGCGCCACGGGGCGACAATAACCTACCTCCTGGGCGCGATGGTGCCGATGCTTCTGTCGCGTGATCCAAATGATGACGAACGTGCCCATAACACCCGAATTGCGCTGGCGCCAGGCGTTCCAGCGCAGTTTCACGCAGCTTTCGAAAAGCGGTTTGGAATAGGTCTGATTGACGGATATGGCTCAACCGAAACCAATTTCGCTATCGGTGATAAACTCCCGGATCAGCAGCCCGGTTTTATGGGGAGAGTAAGACCGGGATTTCAGGCAAGGGTAGTCGACGAGTTCGACAATGAGGTGGAGGATGGTGTGCCTGGCGAGCTTGTGCTGCGCGCATCAGAACCGTTTGCTTTCGCTACAGGCTATTTTGGGATGTCTGACAAGACCGTGGAAGCCTGGCGCAATCTTTGGTTTCATTCTGGCGATAGGGTTATCCGCGAGACATGCGGAAGGTTCCGTTTTCTGGACAGGATGAAGGACGCCATCCGGCGCCGCGGAGAGAACATTTCATCATTTGAGGTCGAGCAGGTGGTTACGAGCCATCCGGCTATCGCCAATGCGGCCGTCTTCCCGGTGAATTCGGATCTGGCCGAAGATGAAGTCATGGTCTCGGTGGTCCTGTGTGATGGAGCGCAGTTAACTCCTGAGCAACTGCTGGATTATTGCCAGCCGCGTATGCCCTATTTTGCCGTGCCGCGATTTGTGGATTTCGTTGCCGAGTTGCCGACAACGGAAAACGGCAAGGTACAAAAATTCAAACTGCGGACTTTGGGAGTGGGAGAAACCACTTGGGACCGCGAAGCTGCGGGGTACTTCGTGAAGCGTTGAAGCGCATATCACAACAGGACAGAAAACCTAACAAGGGGAACAACAATGTCTGTCTCTACGCATAAAAATATTCAACACAAGAGGCCGTCGAAGTCACAGATGCGTAAAATTGTGGCCGCTTCAGTCGCGGGGAACGCGCTGGAATGGTACGATTTTTTCCTGTACGGCACAGCCGCAGCTCTTGTTTTTAGCAAACTGTTTTTCCCGGCCGGCACAGATCCGCTTACCGGCACGCTTGCAGCATTTGCCGGCTTTGCGGTCGGTTTTGCCGCGCGCCCGTTTGGCGGGATTGTCTTTGGACATATCGGGGACCGGTTGGGGCGCAAATTTGCTCTTGTGCTTACTCTTTGCATTATGGGTGCTGCAACGTTCTGCATTGGATTGCTGCCAACTTACGACCAGATCGGCATTTGGGCCCCGGCACTTCTTGTTTTCCTCCGCCTTTTGCAGGGAATCGCTGCGGGCGGTGAATGGGGCGGAGGCGTATTAATTATCAGCGAGAATGCTCCTCCCGAGCAACGAGGCCTCTACTCGGCCTGGAGCCAGGTCGGCGTTGCCGCGGGATTTGTCCTTTCCGCGGGTGCGATTTATTTCGCGCAACTGCTTCCCCAGGAGGCGTTCCTCAGCTGGGGCTGGCGCGTTCCATTTCTGGCCAGCATCATCATATTCGCTCTTGGGATCTATATTCGCTCCAATCTACCGGATAGTGCGGAATTTGAGCAGGCGCAGACGGAAAGGAAAACAGAGGCCGAAACTCATTTGCCAATCAAGGAAGTCTTATGTCGGCATCCGCGCGAAGTGCTACTCGCCATGGGGTTACGCGTGGCCGAAAATGGGGGTTCCTATATTTTTTTGGCGTTCGCGCTGGCTTATGGAAAGTTTGTGGGTGCAGACCAGGGCACGATGTTGTTGGGTGTCATTTTGTCCATGACAGTTGCTCTTGGTGCGATGGTTTTCTTTGGACATCTATCGGACAAGATCGGAAGACGTCCCGTGTTCATGTTCGGTGCCATTGGTATTATCTGTGTTGCATTTCCATTCTTCTGGCTTATCGACACACTTTCAACTCCGATGATTCTCCTCGCCTTTCTGATCGGGAATGCTATTTGTCACGCGGCGATGGTGGGCACCATGCCGGCCTTCTTTTCCGAATTGTTCGATCCAGAAGTTCGTTACACAGGCGTTGCTCTAGGACATGAAATTGCGTCAGTATTCGCCGGTGGAATGTCGCCACTGATCGCGACTGCGTTGCTTGCGAGTTTTCAGGCCTCTTGGCCCGTCTCGCTTTTCCTGGTCGGGCTCGGACTTATATCCGTTATCGCTGTTGTCTTTTCGAAGGAAACATCTTCTGGGTCCATAGAGGTGCAGAATGCCTCAGTTGAGAGGACTACGGGCTGATGTCGCGGCGTCTGGATTATAAAGGTGTAGTGCTGGCTACGCCGGTAAGTGTGCCTTACGAACGCTTTTCGGACCGGACGGCTCATTACTGGATTGGACGGGCTCTTCGCCTTCTTCTGGAACAGTCTAGTTTCGCAAAAGCTGCTGTCGATGGATTGTCCGTTGCAAGTTTTTCACTTGGACCGGACAGTGCTGTCGCGCTGACCCAGCACTTCGGCTTTTGTACGCGATGGCTTGATCATGTGCCGATGGGCGGCGCGAGCGGTGTTGTGAGTTTGCGAAGGGCTGCACGTGCTGTTCAATCTGGTGACGCTGATATTGTCGCTTGTGTCGCTGGTGACACCAATCCACGCGATGGTTTTCGTGACTTGGTGCGAAACTTCTCGCGGTTTTCGCAAGACGCGGTTTATCCCTATGGTGCGGCGGGGCCGAATGGCAGTTTTGCTTTTCTTACAGACCACTACATGCGCAAGTTCGGGGCAACTCGTGAGGACTTCGGCAAGATCAGTGTGTCTCAACGGGAAAATGCGCTTCGCTATCCGCATGCGCTGATGAAAAAGCCATTAAGCCTGGATGATTATCTGAATTCTCGTATGATAGCTGACCCTATCTGCCTTTTCGACTGTGTTATGCCCTGTGCGGGTGCTGAGGCTTTTCTGGTTATGCGTGAAGAGGCGGCGTTGGCTCAAGGATTGGAGTATGTCCATCTTCGCTCCGCAATCGAACGGCACAATGCCTTTTCTGAAGACCCTATCCAGGAGCGGGGAGGATGGGCCCTTGACCGTGAAGAACTGTGGGCAATGGCGTCCTGTAGTCCATCGGATATGGATCTGGTTCAGACCTACGACGACTATCCAGTTATTGTAATGATGCAGCTTGAAGATCTGGGTTTTTGCCAAAAAGGTGAAGCCAAGGAATTTGTGCGATCTCACGTAATGACTGTTGGCGGTGATTTTCCACACAACACATCGGGCGGACAGTTATCGGTGGGCCAGGCTGGGGCTGCGGGAGGACATATGGGCATTGTTGAAGCTCTTCGTCAGCTTACCGGTACAGCTCTCACCAATCAGGTGAAGGGCGCGCGCCGCGCGCTGATATCTGGCTTTGGAATGATCAACTATGATCGCGGGCTATGCTCGGGAGCCGCAATCCTTGAAGGGATGGGGCAATGACACATCCGGTATCCACCACATGCAGTACAACCGAGATGCAGGATGCAGGCGTTAGACAGAAAAGCTTCCAACTGCAAAGGTGCTTGGAATGTTATGAATTTCAGTATCCGGCGCGGGACGCTTGCGTCAATTGTCTGTCGGGTAGTCTTAAATGGACCGAGACGAGTGACAGAGGCACCATTCTGGCACAAACATCTATACACGTAAGCACGGAGCAGTATTTCAGAGCAAAAATGCCCATAACCACTTGTCTTGTGAAGCTCGATTGTGGGCCGATTGTGATCTGTTTTGGGGCAAATAAAACAAAACCGGGTGACAACGTGAGATTGTCGATCGAAAAGCGTTATAATGACAAAGATGTGTATGCCGCTGTGTCCTTGTGAATAAATAAATTATCTTTGTTAGGCAAGATATATTAAGCGTTCAAATCTACGTTAATCAGTATGCGCCGTCTCTGCCCCATTGATTTTGGGTTTGCGCTTGAACTTTTGAGGTTTCGATCATTCGATGAATGAGCGTATATGTTACTCACAAATGAGCAAATTTTGCTCTCATTCAATCGGCGTGCATATGCCCACGGCATCAGGGCGTCGATGTTTCTGACGGGGTGACCGTTGGCGAAGCTGGTGAAGAGATCGCGCAGATAGGCATAGGGCTCGACGTCGTTCATCTTGCAAGTGCCGATGAGATTGGCGAACCGGGCCCAATTGCGGCCACCTTCATCGTGACCCGCAAAAAGCGCATTACGACGGTTCATGGCCGGGCTGCGGATGGCAATTTCGACCAGGTTGGAATCTATGTCGACATTGCCGTCGTCCAGGAACAGCCGGAAGCCGTCTTAACGTCGGAGCATGTAGTTCAATGCCTGGCCCAAGTCGGATTTGCGCGAGACGCGCATTGCCTGGGCCGTGAGCCAGGCGAAGAATTCATCCACCAGAGGCTGGGACCAAACACCTAGGCAAGGTCAGCAGGCAGCACATCGGCAGGGATGTTCTGGTAGCTGACGGGGCGCAGGAAGCGACGGATGGACATGGTTCCGACGCTGGTTGCACCGAAATTGGTGCTGGCCGGGTAGGGGCCGCCATGAACCATCGAATCAACCACTTCCACGCCGGTCGGGAAACCGTTGGCCAGAACGCGTCCGGCCTTGCGCTCAAGAACCGGCAAAAGCTTGCGCGCGTCTGCGGCGTCGTCCTTGTCCATATGCAGGGTAGCGGTCAGCTGGCCTTCAAAGCCCTTGGCCAGATGCACCATGTCATCGACCGACTTGACGCGAACGACAACGCCCAGCGGACCGAACACTTCCTCACCGATGGTATGGTCGCCAAGGAAAGCTTCCCCGGTCGTCTCATAGAGATTGGGTGAGGCTTCACGGCCCTTGCTTTCGGTGGTCAGCACCGGCTTGACGGAGTTGCGGCTGTCGAAATGCGCCTTACCGTTCTGATAGGCCTTGGCGATACCATCGGTCAGCATGACCTGCGGCGCAACCTTTTCCAGAGCGTTGCGGGTTGACTGCACAAAGCTGTCGGCTTCCGAACCATCGATAACCACGGCGATGCCCGGATTGGTGCAGAACTGACCGGCACCCATGGTCAACGATCCAGCCCAGCCTTCGCCGAGCGACGAGGCGCGTGCCTTCATGGCTTCCGGCAGCAGGAACATCGGATTGACCGAGCCAAGCTCGCCGAAGAAAGGAATCGGTTCCGGACGCTGTGCGCACAGATTGAACAGAGCGCGACCACCGCCGAGCGAACCGGTAAAGCCGACTGCCTTGATGAGCGGATGCGTGACGAGTGCTTCGCCGACCTTGCGGTCACCGCCCTGAATGAGGCTGAACACGCCCTTCGGCATGCCGGTCTTGGCAATGGCGGCCTGAATGGCGTCAGCGACGATTTCGCCGGTGCCAGGATGGGCGGAATGGCCCTTCACAACCACCGGGCAGCCCGCGGCAAGGGCGGCTGCGGTGTCACCGCCCGCAGTCGAGAAAGCGAGCGGAAAGTTGGAGGCGCCGAAAACGGCGACCGGGCCGATCGGGCGCTGCATCAGGCGGATTTCCGGACGCGCTGCAGGCTTGCGGTCGGGCAGGGCCTCATCGACGCGACGGTCGAGATAATCGGCCTTGCGAATATGATTGGCAAAAAGGCGCAACTGGCCGGTGGTGCGTCCGCGCTCGCCTTCAAGACGGCCGGTCGGCAGGCCGGTTTCCTGCGTGCCGATTTCTGTGATGGCCGCAGCACGGGCTTCAATTTCGTCGGCAATAGCTTCGAGGAAGAGGGCGCGTTCTTCGCGGCTTGTATAACCATAGGTCCAGAAGGCGTCTTCCGCTGCTTCGCAGGCGCGCGCTACCAGAGCGGGCGTACCAACCGCGAATTCATGCGATGGGCCTGTTGCCGGTGTTGAAGCGAACGTTGTCTCCCCCGCAACCCACTTGCCAGCTATCAGGTGTTGTCCATGGGGTTTCCAGCTCATCTCAATTCCTTTCCGTAGCAATCACCGCATTGCGATCTGTATTTTCACATCCGTCGGATGAGCCATATCCGCCCGCTTGAATGCTGCAACGCTATCCTTGAAGTCATATGTCGCAGAGATCATTGGCTTCACATCAATCTTGCCTTCACCCAACAACGCAATGGCGCGTTCATAGACATTTGCGTAGCGAAAGACTGTGACGAGTCGGATTTCCTTGACCTGCAATGAGACGATATCGATAGGTACCGCTTTTTCAGGCATGCCCACACAAGCCAATGTACCCCCTGGACGAATGCAATCGGCAATGCCATCAAATGCTTTGGCAGCGCCTGAGCATTCATAGACAATATCGACGCCCCAGCCATCGGTCAGACATCGAACCTGGTCCCTCATGGAACCATCACCTGCATGAAGTGGCTGGATGCCTGTATAGCAAGCAGCAATATCGAGCTTTTGTGACGCAGGATCGAAGATCAGGACGCGCGAACACCCGGCGGACAATGCGCTGAGCGCCACAAGAATGCCGATCGGGCCCGCTCCGAGGACAAGAGCGACATCGCCAGCCGCCACGCCCGTCTTATGAACCGCCTGCAGGCCCACCGCCAAAGGTTCGATCATTGCGCCTTCGGCGAAAGAGACATTGTCGGGCAGTTTATAAGTCAAGTTTGCCGGGTGCACGACGTCTGGTGTCAGACATCCGTGAACCGGCGGAGTGGCCCAGAAAGTGAGGGACGGATCAAGATTATAAAGTCCGATGCGGCTCGGCCGGCTCGCAAAATCAGGGACGCCCGGCTCAACGCAGACCCGGTCGCCCACCGTAAGATTGTGAACATTTGCACCACAGGCAATGACAGTGCCAGCTCCCTCATGGCCGAGGATCATCGGTTTCTTAACGATGAATGGACCGATGCTGCCATGCCGATAATAGTGAACATCGCTGCCACATATGCCAACGACATCCATCGCGATGCGCACATCGCAATCGCCAAGCGTCAAATCGATATCGATATCGCGCAAAGCCAGTTCGCGTGTCTTTTCCAGAACAAGTGCGAGAGCCATGTTAATCCTAGATACTTGTATAGCCAGCGTCTGCAGTGACAATCGAGCCAGTCATCAGGCTTGAGGCGTCTGAGGCAAGGAACTGGACGATGGAGGCGATCTCCTCCGGTTTGCCCATGCGACCAGTGGGGGTCAGGTCGAGCCAGCGCTCAACCAGCCCCGGCTGATTTTCAAGTCCATGCAACAATGGCGTTTCGATATAGGTTGGCGCAACCGCATTTACCCTGACACCTCGTTTGGCCCATTCGACTGCGAGCGAGCGTGTGAGGTGGTGTACCCCGGCTTTCGAGGCGTTGTAGTGACACTGTGGCTGCGGTACATTGACGATATGTGCCGACATCGAACCGATATTGATGATCGAACCCTTGCCATTTTCCAGCATTCGACGTCCAAAGGCCCGACAGGTGCGGAATACGCCACTGAGATTGACCTCAATGACACGATCCCATTGATCATCGGTCATGTCTTCAGCAGCGACATTGTTGACGATACCTGCATTGCAGACGAGCACGTCAAGCGGCGGTAAGTCATTCGCCAGCGCGTTCAACTGAACGCTGTCAGTAACATCGAGCTGCCGGGCGGTTGCAGACCCACCGATTTCTCCCGCGGTGGTTTCGGCGCGTGACAGATCAATATCCGTGCAGACCACCGTCGCCCCGGTTTGCGCCAGTGCCTGCGCACATGCTGCACCTATTCCCTGACCGGATCCTGTTACCAGTGCCAGCCGACCGCTCAAATCCATTCTTGCACGATAGGACATTTTGTTCTGCCGTTCCTAAATCAAACCGCGTTTGGCCATGTCCCGCATCAGCGAGCGCATACCGTAAGCCCATGGACGCGCCTTGTCCGACGTCGTGACCACATTGCGCAGGGTTCCAAGCGTTGGCGTCGAAATCTCGACGACGTCACCTTCCTTGTGGGTGAAGCCGCTGCCTTTTTCCGCACGATCCTGCGTGGGAGCAAACATGGTTCCCAAAAATAGCAGGAATCCATCAGGATATTGATGGCTGGCATTGATGGTCTGTGCGACCAGATCGGCAGGTCTCCGGCTGATCTCGGCCATATTGGAGCGCCCTGACATTTCAAAGCCGTCTTCTCCTTTGACGGACAGTTCAAGTGTTGCAATCTCAATGTCACCGAGCGTAAATCCAGCGTCAAACAGGCGAATGAACGGGCCGATGGCGCAGGAAGCATTATTATCCTTGGCCTTGCCGAGGAGGAGCGCTGATCGACCTTCAACGTCGCGCAGATTGACGTCATTTCCAAGTGTAGCGCCACGTATATTGCCGTTTTTGTCTACCGCGAGCACGATTTCGGGTTCGGGGTTGTTCCACTTCGAAATCCGGTTGACGCCGACTTGCGCGCCATGGCCAACGGCAGACATGGGCTGCGATTTGGTGAAGACCTCAGCGTCAGGTCCAATACCCACTTCAAGATATTGCGACCAAAGCCCTTCTTTCTCCAAGGCAGTCTTTACCTCAACTGCCTGCTCAGAGCCAGCGCGTATGTTGGACAGGCTTCCGCCGATCAGTTCACCGATGCGCTTGCGGATCGCGTCGGCTTTTGCCGGGTCGCCTGACGTCCGCTCATCGATGACGCGCTCGATCATGCTTTGCGCAAAAGTGACCCCACATGCCTTAAGCGCCTGGAAATCACAAGGGGCAAGCCATGAATGGCGAGGTGATCCGTAACCAGTTTCGTACGGAGAAAGAACGAAATCATCAGGCTTGCCGAGCTTTTCGCCCTGTAGACCATCAAAGCGTACTGCGGGATCATTGTCGAGGAAGTCGCTAACTGAGATCACCGAGTTTGTGACATCAATCACTTCACCATCGCGAATGATGACGACACTGGGCGCTGACAGATCGGCGCGCCATACACGCCCGACCAGGCGGGCCTTTTCATGAGAATCGGGAAGCATGCTTCTCCTCCTTATATGTAGTAAAACTATTTAGTTTGTTACTGTTTCGTCAAGGTGTAATCAGCCTTTGCTGCGGACATCCTTGCCGACTTCGACCGGAATCCACAGCGAATATCGTTGGAAAGTCACTATATTTAACTGTTTTTGTCACCTAAAATGTTTTCCTGCCGCCGGTCTCTTTTTTCGGATTGGCAAACCAGACACAACGCGATATGTAGTTATGCTATATCAACGATCCTTGTGAACGTTGACGGCTCGGAATTGGGTGGAGAAAATCATGACCGATGCGATCCTATCGCGGCTTGATGGCAAGCTGTTCATCGACGGAAAATTCATAGAAGGACGCGGCGCGCGTATCGACGTCGAGAATCCGGCGCGTGGCGAAGTCATTGGGCAGATTGCGGCAACGACGCCCGAAGAAATCGAGCAGGCAGTCGCCAGCGCGCGGGTTGCATTTCGTTCTTGGTCCAAGGTTCCGGCCAGGGAGCGGTCACAAGCTCTCCACAGGCTCGGCGACCTGATATCCGCCGATGCCCCGCGCATGGCCCAGATCATGACGCTGGAACAGGGCAAACCGCTCAATGAAGCCAAAGGCGAAATCCTCAAACTGGCCGAAGCCTGCCACTTTTATGGCGAGGAGGCGGTGCGCGTCCTGGGCGAAATCGTACCCAACGATCAGAACGGTTATCAAAGCCAGGTCATCCGCGAACCGATCGGCGTGGTCGGTGCAATTACACCCTGGAATTATCCTGCTGAGCTTGTTGGGTGGAAACTTTGCGCAAGCCTTGCTGCTGGTTGCACGATCATCATCAAGCCGGCAGAAATCACACCCTTTACCGCCCTGGCCATTGCTGAAAAGGTGACGGAGGCCAGGATGCCAGCAGGCGTCGTCAATGTCTTAACCGGCAAGGGCTCGCTCGTTGGCCAGGCACTCGTCGAGCATCCTGACGTTGACAAGATCGCCTTTACCGGCTCAAGCGCGGTTGGCCTTCATATCCAGAAGTCCTGTCCAACCGTAAAGCGCCTTTCATTGGAGCTTGGTGGCAATTGTCCGCTCATCATAGCCGCCAGCGCCGACATTGATGCGGCAGTGAAGGGGGCCGTGCGCCGTTCCTTCCGCAATATGGGGCAGATTTGCATTGCAATTAATCGTATCTATGTGGCGCGCCCGCTGTACGAGACTTTTCTCGAAAAATTCGCGGTTGCCGCCAACGCATTGACCATCGGCGACGGTCTGCTCGAACCGGCTGCCGATATTGGGTCCATGGCTTCGCTTGCGCCCCTTGAAAAAACGCGCGAGCACCTGGCTGATGCATTGCAAAAAGGTGCAAGGCTCCTCGCCGGCGGCAAGGCGCCGGAAGGTGAAAAATTTGCCAGGGGGTTCTTCTTTTGCCCAACCATTGTCGCCGACTGTACTCATGAAATGAAGGTCATGAGTGAGGAAACCTTTGGTCCGCTTGTCGGTGTGGCGCCTTTCGACGGGCTGGAAGAGGCTGCGGCCCTAGCAAATGATACGCCTTATGGGCTTGCATCTTATGTCTATGCGCGCGACTTGCAGGAGATCTATCGGCTATCAAGCGACCTTGATTACGGTAATGTCGCCATCAACAATGTCGACGCGGGTATCATGAACGCGCCTTATGGAGGTCGTAAGCAAAGCGGCATCGGCTATGAGCATGGCCGGGAAGGCTTGCTGGAATATTTCAATTTCAAGCATATCCGCCTGCATCACGGCGTCGGAGCCTGACTTCATGACGTCCGCACTTCTAGGTATCGACATCGGAACTTCGGGCTGCAAAGCGCTGCTAGTGTCCGTCGAAGGCGATATTCTGGCCTCCAGCACCGCCACCTACGCGCTGTCGCAGCCTCGTGCCGGTTGGACCGAACAAGATCCCGCCCTTTGGATTGAGGGTGCGCGCAAGGCAGTGGCAAGCGTGATGGCGCAGTGCCCGGAGATTGAACTTCTCTGTGTCGGCCTTTCGGGTCAAATGCATGGCCTTACACCGCTTGACGAAAATAGAAAAATTCTGCGTCCGGCAATTTTGTGGAACGATCAGCGCAACGCTGCTGAAGTGGAGGAAATCACAGCAAAGGCTGGCGGGCTGGATGCTCTGATCGGCCAGACTGGCAATCGCATGCTGGTCGGTTATACCGGGGGCAAAATCGTCTGGATGAAAAATCATGAGCCGGATCTCTTTGCAAAACTGCATCATGTGCTCAACCCCAAAGATTATCTGCGCCTGGTTTTGACGGGAGAACTCGCAACGGAAGTATCGGATGCGTCTGGCACCGGGCTTTTCGATGTGCAACAGCGCAAATGGGCATCGGGGCTGATCGAGACGCTCGATATTGACCCTTCTTTCTTACCGGACTGCCATGAATCTCATGAGATTTCCGGTCGCATCAACGCATCTGGCGCAGCACTCTTCGGGCTTCCGGTAGGGGTACCTGTAGCGGGCGGCGGCGGCGACAGTGTCATTCAGACCATTGGTTCAGGCGTGATCGAACCCGGTCAGTTGCAAACAACAATCGGTACTGCTGGTATTCTGGCAGCGGCCCTGGATAAGCCCGTTCCAAGCGCGGACGGTCGCATCCAGATGTTCTGCAATGTCGCCCCTGCAAAATGGCATGCCATGGGCGTATCCCTGAGTGCGGGCGGAGCAATGGGTTGGTTCCGGTCAATCCTTGCCGATACCGGGCATGGTGACGATCTTACCTTCGATGCGGTAGCAAAAGCTGCTGCCTCCAGCACTCCAGGTGCGCGCGGACTATTATTCCTGCCTTATCTCAACGGTGAACGTTGTCCGCATCCAGATCCCGCAGCACGCGGTGCCCTCATCGGTCTCACAGCACGCCACACACTTGGCGATGTCTCGCGTAGTGTCATGGAAGGCGTTGTTCACGCCTTTTATGACATGCATGCGCTGATGAAATCTATGGGGATCGTGGGCCGGGTGATCAAGGCATCTGGCGGCGGCGCCCGATCACTATTGTGGCGACAAATTCAGGCCGACATGTTCGGTTGTGATGTGGTGACGACAGAAGGTGCTGCGGAAGGCGGGGCTTTTGGCGCGGCACTGGTGGCGGGAGTGGGAGTGGGCGTATGGAAGGACACGACTGAGGCAGCTGGCATCTTGCGCGTATTGACGTGTCAGAAGGCTGATCGTGCTGATAGTGCCGTCTATCACAGGGCACATGAAATCTATCGAGGGCTTTATCCTGCACTCTCCCGGAGCTTCCACGCTCTCGGCGATCCCGTTTTTGCTGGCTGACCGTCGAACAGGTCCAACCAAAGGATTTTTCGAGTTATGAAACAATATTCAGCTTTGATCTTCGATCTGGATGGAACGCTGATCGATAGTGCGCCGGACATCACCGCAGCGGTGAATGTCTATATGGTGTCCAAGGGCTGGCCAGCACTATCCGTCGAATATGTCGAAACCTTTATCGGCAATGGTCCACGCCGCTTGTTGAAGGACATATTCATTGATCAGGGCCTGCCCTTTGACGATGCAACCGTGGATGCTGCGGTTCAAAGCTATATTGAAAACTATCATCGCAACCCAGCCGAGAAGACACGTTTCTTCAGCCACGTTCGCGAAGATCTGCAAAGCCTGCATGCTGCCGGTTTTAGGTTGGGCATCTGCACCAACAAGCCCCACGCCTTGACTCAGGAAATTTTGAAAATCCTCGAGCTCGATCGCCTCATCGAGGTGGCGCTTGGTGCAGACGCGGTGCCAGCCTGCAAGCCCGATCCTGGCCATCTGCGCGCCGTTGTCGAGCGCATGAATCTTAACGGTGCCAACTGGGCCTATGTCGGCGACACCAATGTCGACAAGGCGACGGCGGAGGGCGCGGGGGCCACTTTCTTCGTCGTGCCGTGGGGCGGTGGAGCGGATGTAAATGTCGAGCCGCATCAACGGCTTGCGCGTATCGCCGATCTCATGGAGTATCGTTCACATTAAATAGTGGGACGACGAAGGAACCAATTTCATGACGGTTAGCCTGTTACAGCGCATATTCCATGAAACAGACGGCATGGGGGCCGCCGAACGGCGTATCGCCGAATTTGTGAGCACGTCTCCAGGCGAGGTCATTCATATGAGCATGGCCAAATTGTCCGAGCGCTGTTCGGTCAGTGATCCGACCATCATGCGCTTTTGCCGCCGATTCGGTTTCGATGGCTATCAGGATTTCAAGCTGCATCTGGCACAAAGCCTCGTTCCTTCTGCACCCTTCGCCTATGAACAGATCATCCCCAATGACGGCATAGAGAATATTGTCCGCAAGACCTGTCGCAATTCCCTCAACGCCATCCAGCGTGCTCTCGAGGATCTCATTCCCCAGCAGGTTGAACAGGCTGCCCTGCTTTTGCGCGATGCCGCATGGACCGGTATCTACGCCAGCGGTATTTCTGAAGTCACAGCGATTGATGCCGAACACAAGTTCCAGCGCCTCGGCATGCGGTGTGCGGCGGTCATGGGGCGCAAGAAGCAGTGGATGCATGTCGAAGGTTCGCGACCGCACGAAGTCGCGCTGATCTTTTCGCAGTCTGGTCACACCAAGCAGATGGTGGAGCTGGCCATTGCAGCAAGAGCAGGGGGCGCGCGTGTCGTGTCGATCACCGCAGCCGAAAGTCCGCTCGCCCGTGTCACGGACGCGCTGATTGCCGTTCGTCCCTACGATCAGACCGAGTTGATGACACCGCTCGCATCGCGCCTCAATCATCATCTCGTCGTCAATATGCTCGTCACGGCAATTGCAGTGTCAAGCGGCAGCGAATTTCCCGATCAACTGCCAGCCCTCGATTCCTGGCTGACAGACAAGATACGGGACTAATGATCTAAACAACCGCCGCAGTCGTCCATCACGGCTCCGGCCAATCGGCAGGAAAGACAAATGTCCGCAGAGCAGAATGAAGCCAAGAAAGTCGCAGGCCGCCGGGTCATTGAAGAATTTGTGCGAGACGGCATGAAGCTTGGCCTTGGATCGGGAACCACCTCGCATTTCTTTGTGCGTGAGCTGGGGAAATATGTGGCCGATGGCATGAAGCTGACCTGCACCACAACGTCACGTTCGACAATCGATGTCGCGCGGGAAGTGGGTATCGCCATTACGGATCCAAACGAAATTGGCGAGATCGATCTCACCATCGATGGGCCGGACGAGATCGACCGCCAGTTCAACATGATCAAGGGCGGCGGTGCGTGCCTCTTGTGGGAAAAGATCATCGCACATGCATCAAAGCAGATGATTACGGTTTGCGATGAAACAAAAATCGTCGACACGCTCGGGGGCTTTCCTCTCCCCGTGGAGGTTGTGCAGTTTGCGTGGAAACAGACTGAGCGGATGGTGGATCGCATTTTGCACGAACATGGAATTACTGCCGAGATCGCCCGCCGCATGAGTGACGGTCAGCCTGTGGTAACCGATAGCGGCAATTTCATCCTTGATTGCAAATGTGGCGCGATCACCAAACCGGCTCCCCTCGAAACTGAACTCAACCGCATACCCGGCGTCGTCGAAAATGGCCTGTTTACAAGAGAATCCGCCGGTATGGTGGTCGGTTGTTTCGACGGCACATCCTACGTCAAGTTGCGATAATCTAGTAAAACTTCAAATGGACTGATGTGGCTGGATCCTGTCTGGGCTCCAGATAATCCTAATTTGCGCCGAAAATTGGCATAAGATGACGATTCTTCGGTCTGGGAGGTGCCGTTTAACCTGAATTTTTCTGAATCAGCTTGACAAGCTTGCTGCACATGTAGTGAAACTATATAAATGCACTTTGGGAGGTGAATATGGGTATCGATCTTAAACTCAACCGGCGCCACGTTCTGGTAGGGGGGCTCGCACTTGGAGCGGCGGCATTTGCCGGCCGCGAGGCATTCGCGCAAGACCGCGTCTTTCTGCCGTTCAGCAACAAAAGTCTTGACTACTATTTTTTCGTTATCGAGGAAGAGGCGGTAAAGCGTGCTGTCGAAAGCCGCAAATGGTCGTTCCAGGCAACCAATGCCAATTTCGACAATACAAAGCAGCTCGAACAATGGCAGAGCCTGATGCTGTCCCAGCCTGTCGGTCTGGTTGCCGATCCGATTGATAGCCAGGCGATCGTGAGCGCGATCCGCCGCTACAATCAGAAAAAGATACCCGTCGCCATCATCGATACGCCTGCAGATGGCGGGGATGTCGCTATCACCGTCAGCTTCGACAACTATCAGGGCGGTGTCATGGCCGCACGCGAGATCATCGATCGGTTGACCAAAAAGCACGGTAGCCCGCGCGGCAAGGTCCTCAATTGCTATGGAGCACTTGCGAGCGTCGCCTGGCGTCAACGCAAGGAAGGAATGGACGCCGAATTCGCCAAGTATCCTGACATAACCTATATCAGCCGACCCACCGAAGGTCAGCTTGATCAAATGCTTTCCGTAACGTTGTCGACGCTTTCCGAACATCCCGATCTTGATGCCGTTCATGCTCCCAGCGACTCGCCCGCACGCGGCATCACAACTGCCCTGCAGCAAAAGAATCGCTGGAAAAAGGTCGGTGAGGAAGGCCACGTGATTTTCGTCACCATCGATGGCGAGCCGGTTGCAGTCAGAGGCATTCAGGACGGTTACATGGACGCCTGCGTGTCACAAGACCCTATTGCCTATGGTGAGATTGCCGTGGAACTCTTGGAAAAGCACGCAATGAAGGGCGAGGAAGTGCCGCTTGGCGCGTATGAAAATAAGAAATATTTTTGGGAGAAGGGCGAGATCGTCAAGGGTGATACCGGTCCAACCCTCATCATTCCACCTTTCGTCATCAATGGCGACAATGCTGCCGACAAGCGCCACTGGGGCTACGTCGCAGAAAAGGAATGGGGCGTTCCTTATACCTGATCGTGACATACGACGCCCGCGCAACAAGGGTGGGCGTCGTTTCGCATTTGATTGGCGTGCGGTCGCAGGCGGCGGAGGAGTATCATGACAAATATCCAGACAAATGGGCGCGAAAAGGATGCTGGCAAAAGCAACATTGCCTTGCGTGTCGACAACGTTACCAAACGATATGGAACCTTTACGGCGTTGCGCTCCGTTAGCCTCGATATTAATCGCGGCAGTATCCACGGACTGCTCGGCGAAAACGGCGCCGGCAAAAGCACGCTAGTTGGTATCATCTCTGGGCAGCGCGCACCCAGCAGCGGAACGATCTATCTCGATGATAAACCGGTGCATGGCGCAGACGTTAAGGCCATGGAAGAAGCCGGCGTGTTTCTGGTCACGCAAGAGCCTATGATTATCGATCACATCTCTGCCGCCGAGAATCTGATGCTAGGCATTTGGCCTTCCCGAGGCGGCTTTGTGCGTTGGAAGAAGCTGAAGACAGATGCCGCACGAATGTTGAAAGATTCGGGAATTGATCCAACCGTCAATGCCGGCAGGCTCAACGCCGTTGCAAGGCGCAAGCTCAATATCCTGCGCGCCATGTTCTCAGGCGGTAAAGTCATCATCCTCGATGAACCGACTGCCGCCCTTACCGTTCCCGACCGCAGGCAACTGTTCGATTTCATGCGTCAGTTGAAGAGCGAAGGCGTCACCTTCATTTTCATCTCGCATTATAATGACGAGATTCTCGAAATCTGCGATGCGGTTTCCGTCCTGCGCGACGGCTTTCTTGCCGGTGGCAGCCAGGATGTGCAGGCGATGACGTCCGAGCAACTATCCGAACTGGTGCTCGGGCGCGGCCTCGACCTGTTTCAGCGCGAGCGCAAAATCTTCGGTTCTCAAACGTCGGCAATCAGTCTGCGCGGTGTTATCGCCCATCATGTCGATCTCGATGAACTTGATATCCGGCCAGGCGAGATCGTCGGTTTTACCGGCTTGCCAGGTGCCGGCGCAAAAGAACTTGCGCGGGCGATATTCGGCCTCAACCGTGCGAAGGCTGGAACGATCAGTTTTGACGGTGGACCACAGGAAAGTCTACCGCAGCATCCAAAGGCAGCTTTCAGCAAGGGTGTCGCCTATCTGTCCGACGATCGGCGCAAGGATGGCGTTGTTGGCCATTTATCGATCGCTGAAAACATCGCACTGTCCTCACTCGATCGGCGTGCGTTCCTGGGTTTTGTCAAACGCGACCAGGAAGCGCGTCTTTGCGACGGATATTTCTCCAGTATGGGTATAAAGGCGCAAAGCGCTGCCGCAGCAGTGGATACGTTGAGCGGTGGTAACCAGCAGAAAGTATGCCTCGGTCGTGTTCTTGCGACACAACCAAGGCTTCTTATCCTCGACGAGCCGACACGTGGTATCGATGTCGGCGTCAAGCAGGACGTTTTGCGCATCATCGATGAACTCAGCAACAAGGGCGTCAGCGTTATCATTGTCTCGACCGATACGGACGAATTGGTGCGCGCAGTCGACCGTGTCTGCGTATTCCGCCAAGGCTCCATCGAGGAGATCGTGACCGGCGACGACATCACCACCGACAATCTGCGCCGCCTTTCACAGGCGTGAGCGCAACATCGGTAAAGGAATAAGAGAAATGAGCACTGTCATGACAGCCACCGCGGCCAAAGAGGTCAAACCTAACGAAAAAGCGACACATAAAATCGTCGGCTGGGTTCTGCACAATGTGGTGTGGATCTGGCTGGTGGCGCTAGTCCTCGGTTTCGGGCTGTTCAATGAGTTCTTTCTGACCGTGATGAACATGCAAAACATCACGGTGCAGGCGACGGTTCTCGGAATGCTGGGACTGGCCGTAGCCCTCCCGCTGCTCGTGGCGGAGATTGACCTGTCGATCCCAGCTAATCTCGGATTTTCGTCTGCAATTGGAGCACTGGCCTATTCCAATCTCGGAATGCCCTGGTTTCCCGCTATGCTGGTTGGTGTCGCGGTTGCAACGCTCATTGGCTTCTTCAATGGCCTTTGTATCACCAAGCTGCGAATGGTCTCGCTCATCCAGACGCTATCGATGATGATCATCCTGCAAGGCGCGCTCCTGGCGCTGACGCAAGGCAAGACCCTGACAAATCTGTCCGACGGATATGTCTGGATCGGTCAGGCATCGGTTGCCGGATGGCCCGTTATGCCGTTGATTTTCGTTGTCGCTCTGATCGCGATCGGCGTCCTGCTACGCATGACCATTCTTGGACGTTCCATCTACGCAGTTGGCGGTAACCCGCAGGCATCCAATTCCGCAGGTATTCGCGTGGACCGTATCAAGATTATTGCCTATACGATCTCCGGCTTCCTAGCAGGTGTGGCTGGATTCCTACTTGCCTCGTGGCAGATGGCGATCACTTCGAACCAGGGCTCCAGCTATCTTCTTTATGCAATCGCAGCACCGATCATCGGTGGCGTCAGCGTTTTCGGCGGACGGGGAAACGTGGTTGGGATTCTTGGAGGCGTTCTGCTTCTTACCGTCATTCAGGTCGGACTGGCGATCATCAATATACCCTCCTTTTATGTCGGCATGATTGGCGGCTTCATGATCTTTATCGCTGTTGCCATCGATGCAATCAGGGTGCGCTACTTCGCTTGACCGGCCTCAATACTGCCTGCAGGAACTAAACAAACATGCCTGATCTCGTCGCAAAACTCCGCCATATCGTCGGTCGTCACCATGTCTTGATCGGCGATACGCAAACCCGGCGCTTTCGCCAGGGATATCGGTATGGTGGAGGCAAGGCTCTTGCAGTCGTGCGTCCGGGCACGCTTCTGGAGATGTGGCATGTGCTTGAAGCATGCCACAAGGCGGGAACGATTATCATTTGTCAGGCCGCAAATACCGGACTGACCGGCGGTTCCACGCCGGTACCGAAAGGCTACGATCGGCAAGTTGTCATCATCAATACGATGCGCCTACGCCGCCTTGATCTTATCGCCGAGGGCGCGCAAGTCATTTCGCAACCCGGCGTCACTCTTGATCAGCTTGAAAAGTCACTGCGTCCCGTCGGAAGAGAGCCGCATTCGGTGATCGGCTCTAGTTGTATCGGTGCTTCAGTTACTGGTGGAATATGCAATAATTCTGGCGGGTCACTGATAAGACGTGGACCAGCCTATACGCAACTTGCCCTGTTCGCCCGAATTGATGCCAATGGCGATTTAAAACTGGTCAATCATCTGGGCATCGATCTGGGGAAAACAGCTGAGGAAATACTGAGCAGACTGGATAAAGGTGATATTCCTGCTGCCAACGTAGACCAATCCTCGAATCTTTGTGCCTCGGATCACGAATATTGCAATCATGTGCGCGATATTTCGGCCACCACGCCGGCGCGTTACAACGCCGATCCACGTAGGCTCTATGAGGCCTCGGGATCGGCAGGCAAGCTTGCAGTATTCGCATTGCGGATCGACACATTCCAAGCTGACGACAAGACACAGGTTTTCTACATCGGTTCCAACGATCCAGGAGAATTGGAAAGCATTCGTCGCGATATGCTTTCAACCTTTGAAAATCTCCCCGTCGCGGGCGAATATATGCATCGCTCAGCTTATGATCTGTCACGACGCTACGGCAAGGACCTATTCCTATTCCTTCAAGCTTTTGGTACAGACAAGATACCCTTGGCTTTCGGCATCAAAAGTCGTTTTGACGGCATAACAGAAAAGCTTCGTCTCGGCAGCGCAATCAGCGATCGCATCTTGCAATTCGTAACCGGTCTGTTACCCGATCATCTGCCAACCAGGCTCAACAGTTTCCGAGATGGTTACGAACATCACCTGCTTTTGAAAATGGGAAACGAGGGTATCGATGAAGCGCGCCGCTATCTGGCCGAACGCTTTCCAACCTCACATGGAAATTACTTTGAGTGCACCGACGAAGAAGGCAAGGCGGCTTTCCTCAATCGGTTTGCTGTCGGCGGGTCGGTAGTTCGGTATCGCGCTGTTCATGCAAAGACAGTGGAAGATATCGTAGCCCTCGACATTGCCTTGCCGCGCAACGCGCTCGACTGGTTCGAACGTCTGCCTGCCGAAATCGAAAAGAAAATCGATGTCACCATGTACTGCGGCCACTTCTTCTGCCACGTTCTGCATCAAGAATATCTGGTCAAGAAGGGGCAGGATTGCCAGGCTTTGAAAAAGGACATTCTTGCCCTGCTGGAGCAACGCGGAGCGAAGTACCCCGCTGAACATAATGTGGGGCATATGTATGAGGCTGAGGAATGCCTCAAGCAGTTTTATCGGGACCTAGACCCCACCAACACCTTCAATCCGGGGATAGGCCAAACAAGCCGTCTCTTAAATTGGCAGGAAGCCGGACATCATTCGCGCTGTTAGTCAGTTTGTTGAATGAAAAGGTAAATCCGTGCCAATTGGTCGAATGCTTTCCTTTAAGAAAAGCAAATTCCTGATGCGGCTATTTTCGGCCTCACAACACCTGTCTGTAAGCGAAGAATGCAATGCGACGTCTCATGCTGTTAGACGATCGGCGGTCGCTGGAGAATCGTAACATTTTTGCAGTCGAAGTATGACTGCGCGCCCATCACAGCTAAACGAACAGGAGAATGCGTTACGATTCTTGACTGGCAATCTGCAATCGCAGTCCGTTAAATGTGCTGGGAACCGGACGCGCGTGTTCTTGACTTGGAATCAGAAAGAAGGTCCCAGACACCGAATTTGCCCCGTTTACTGAAAATCGGGTCATAAACCCCAAAAGCGCTCTGCCGAGCCGTAATTGCGTTGACAAGGTCTCAAAGTCTTAATTCCCGCACCAGAGCGTCCTCGCTTGCCAAAAAAAGAATATCACGGCGGTCATTGCGCGAAATGGCAACGTCTGCTTGTGAACAGATTATCGCACCGCCATGGCTGGGAGGAGGGACGGGGCCGCTCTCGCATCCGCATGGTCTCGACGAGCGATAAGATGTGATTTTCGACGCAGTGACGCTAAACTGACGGTGTTTAAAAGCTGAGGGAGAAACGTCGATGCCTAGATTTCTAGCTGTTTATACGATTAATTCTGAAGACCTCGCATCCTTTCGACGCCTGTCAAAAGCAGAGCAGGATACGGTCGATGCGAAGGGAATAGCACAATGGATGGCATGGGAAGAACGCAACGCTGCGGCTATCCTTGATCGCGGCGGCATGGTGGGGAAGACAACGCGTGTGACCAAGCAGGGGATAGCGGAAGCCAAAAATCCTTTTTGCGGTTATCTGGTGGTGGAAGCTGAAACTGCGGACGCTGCGGCAATGCTATTTCAGGATCATCCGCATATTACGGTGTTTCCAGGCGATGGCATTGATATCATGCCTTTTGTAACGTGATTTTCTAATTGTCCATCGCTGCCGAACCGGGCCGATCAAGCGGGGCGTTCGGTTAAGGCAGCGCTTATCCTGGATTAACGCCAGAGAAGGGGTAAGCGGACACTCGAAATGCTATAACCTTCGTGACTTAAATGACCCATCTCCACGACCGACATTGTCCTCGCGCCATTGGCTTGGGGTGACGCCTTCCCATTCGCGGAAGGCGCGATAGAATGAGCTGGTGTCCTGATAACCGAGCAGATAAGCGATTTCCTCAGTACCATTGACACCACTGGCCAGCATGTCACGACCCAGTTCCTGCCGCGAGGCTTCCAGCAGGTGCCGGAATGAGGTGCCAGCCTCGGCAATACGCCTTTGGAGAGTTCGCTCGCTGAACCCCAACGCGTCCGCCACATCGGCCAGTTCCGGCTTGCCGCTGGCCAGCCTACGCTTGAGCACGATCTTGACCTGTTCGGGCAAGGAGCTTTGCGCGTCGATCTCCTTTAACGCACTGGATCATGCCGGTGTCAGAATGGCCAGTAGCTCGGGATTGTGCCCCGAAACTCATCCGTTTTGATCCATCAGGCGCTATTAACCAGATTGTCGAGTTGCCGGTTAGTCATCCGACATGTTGCTGTTTGGGCGACGGGATAGAGCGGCTCCAACCTTTCTGTTTTAACCGGAAACGCTCTATATTTTTCGGCGTGGAATCGTGCTCGAATAGATGTTCAACGACTGCAGATAGCGGTCCGCATTTGTCAGGGCTTCCACAGATTGGGAGCGGTTGCGGTTGGCCAGAAGACCACATAGCACTTCGGAAACGGCCAGCGCAGGGGTCAATGTATGAAAGAAGGTTTGGCTCTCGGTGGAAATCAGTACGCTCTGATTCGCGATTGAGACCAGCGGCGAAACTTCGCTGTCGGTGATGGCCACAATCGACATGCCTTTTTGCCGGGCTACTGCGGCAAGTTCCAGGGTCTGCAAGGCGTAAGGATTGATCGAGATGACAAACAGGGCGTCGTCGGATGTCGCGCGCATGAGTGCGTCGCCGCCAGTTCCGGCGGGGCCGTCCAGATGGATGGTTTTGTCGCCGAGCAATGTCATCACGTAATGAAAGTTCCAGGCGACGGAATGGCAGGATCGCAGTCCGAGTACATAGACGCGACGCGCCTTCAAAAGGTAGTCGGCTGTGGCGTTCAGTTGTCTGAGAGATTGCGGCTCACAGAGCCGGGCGATCTGGTCTGACAGCCCATGAAGCATACGGCGAGCAAGGTCGTTAGTGCCCGCGCTTGAGTCGTCAACGTTGTTTTGAAGCGCACGGGCGGCGAAACCGTCTGCGCTGATGCGGATGACTTGAGCATGGTGGGAGCGTATTTCCTCATAGCTGTTCAGGCCTAGGAATTTGGTCAGGCGCGTGATCGTCGAAGGCTGCACGCCTGCATTGCGGGCCAGCTCTCGCATGGACACGAGTGCAACATCCTGTGGATGTTCCAGGATGTATCGTGCAGCCTGCTGGAGCTGATGTGACATTTCGTCAAAGCGAGCAATGATGCGTGCCCGCAGAGGGTCTTCTTGCAACATTTGTATCGTCTTTCGTCCGATAGGGTTCGACAGAATTCAATGGTGTCGAGAAAAAAGTCAAATAATTTCGGAAAGTTATGTCGCTTTTTTCGAGGCCGCCAGGACGAACTGAATGTTTCATAAATGCATATAAAATACGTTTGTGCCTAAAAAACAGACAATAAAACAATTGTTGCAATCCCGGGCAAAGCCTGCAACAAATGTGTCGAAACGCAGACCGATGAAAGTCTTTTAAGAACAATCGAGCGATACATGACAAGAATTCTCCACCGTTCCATCAGCGCCAGTTTGCCAAGGGCTGTAGCCGGACAGGGCATCTATATCACGGACAGTGAAGGGCGCAGCTACATCGACGGGTCGGGCGGAGCTGCCGTCAGTTGTCTCGGTCACGGCAATGCGGAAGTCGCTGCTGCCATGAAGGCGCAGATCGATCGCATCAGCTATGCGCATACATCGTTCTTCACGACCGATGCGGCTGAATCTCTTGCTGATCGTCTTGTCGCTGCAACGCCGGGCGGGCTGGATCGTGTTTATTTTGTCTCGGGTGGGTCCGAAGCGGTCGAGGCTGCTTTGAAAATGGCCCGCCAGTTTTTCGTCGAAACCGGACAGCCCCAGCGTCGCCATATCATCGCGCGGCGCCAGAGCTATCACGGCAACACGATCGGTGCGCTCGCGACGGGCGGCAATGCGTGGCGTCGCGCGCAGTTCCAGCCCATCCTGCCCGAGACCCACCACGTATCTCCCTGTTATTCCTATCGCGATCAGGGCGCGCAGGAAGATGGGGCGGATTATGCGACGCGTCTGGCAGCGGAACTCGAAGCCAAAATCATTGAACTCGGCGTAGATGAAGTCATTGCTTTCGTTGCCGAGCCGGTTGTGGGCGCAACGCTGGGTGCGGTTGGCCCGGTCGCCGATTATTTCAAGAAAATCCGCGCCGTTTGCGACAAATACGGTGTCTTGCTTATCCTTGACGAAGTCATGTGCGGCATGGGGCGCACGGGTACGCTTTTCGCGTTTGAGCAGGAAGGCATTGTTCCCGATCTTGTCACGATCGCGAAAGGCCTGGGAGGCGGCTATCAGCCGATAGGCGCGGTTCTTCTGTCCGAGCGGATCTATCGCGCTTTTGCCGACGGGTCCGGCATGTTCCAGCACGGCCATACCTATATCGGCCATCCTGTCGCGGTCGCTGCCGCTGACAAGGTCGTCGAAATCCTGTCGCAGACCGACATCATCGACAATGTCGTCCGTATGGGCGACCGGTTGCAGGCCGGTCTTGAGGCCGCACTTGGGCAGAACGCTCATGTAGGCGACATTCGGGGACGAGGGCTGTTCCGCGGGATCGAGATTGTGGCTGACAGGGAAACCAAGGAGCCTTTCGACCCCGCCAGGAAGTTGCACGCGAAGATCAAGCGCGAGGCCATGGAGCGTGGGCTGCTATGCTACCCGATGGGCGGCACGATTGACGGTATTCGCGGCGACCATGTTCTGCTGGCGCCACCCTATATCGTTCAGCCTGAAGAGGTGGACCTGATCGTCGACCGGGTATCGGCGGCAATCGACGCTGCGCTCCGGAGCTAAAGGATGTCTCACCGCATCGCCTTTGCCGGTTTCAATCTTGAGTCCGTCACGGCCGTACCGCAGATCGTCGGAATGCAGGATTTCGAACGCGTATGCGTTCGCGGGTCAGCTCTGATCGAGCAGTTTCGCGGCACGAATACCGTTCCCGGTGGCGTCATCAAGATTTGTGAGAATAACGGTGTCGAACTGATACCGTTGTTCCACACATTGCTTGGCGCATTGGGACCGGCTGCCGATGAGGCGATTGAATTCTATAAGAACGAGATTCTGGCTGGGCTGGATCGATCCGGCGATATCGACGGCATCATTCTGTTCCTCCACGGTGCCTGCTGGGCACCCGGATATGAAGATGTCGAGCGCTTCATCATCGATGCCGTTCGCGCCAAAGTGCCGAATATGCCCATTGCCGTCGCCCTCGACTATCATGGCAATATCGACCGGGCGACCTTGCGCAATGCCGATATCGCCGTCGCCTATCGGCACTCACCGCATATCGATATGGGTGAGACGGGAGAACGGGCCGCCACTGCCCTTGTGAGAACGATCAAGACCGGCCTTCGCCCCGGTCTTGCCGTCGCACGTCCTAACATTGTGATTCCGTCGATCATGTCGGCGACCTCGTTGCAGCCGCTGGCAGCCATTATTGCGCAAGCACGTGCCACAGAGGCTGAGAGCGATTGCGATATTTCCGTCATGGCGGGGTTCTCCTATGCCGACAGTCCGAATACTGGCATGTCGGTTATCTGCATGGATTGGTCCGGCGAGATGGTAGCCCAGCGCAAGGCGGACCGGTTGTCGTCGGCGCTTCATGAAAACCGTCGGGCACTGCTGGCTGCCGTGCCGGTCCCAGGCGTGGAAGCGGCGATTGCGGATGTCGAAAAACGGCCGGCTCAAGGACGGCCCATTATTCTGCTCGAACATGCAGACCGCATGAACGATTCCACGCATGTTCTGCGTGCCTTGATTGACAAGAATGTGGGGCGTGTTCATGTCCCCTTTCTCCTCGATCCGCAGACGGCGCAAGAAGCCCATGCGGCCGGAGCCGGTGCCGGGATTGTTGCCAATCTGGCCGGCAAGACGGACCCTGCCACGGGCGGACCATTGCAGGTCGCTGCCAAGGTCGTTTGGAGCGGCCAGAAATCTTACCGCGTTTCCGGCCGTTATCAGAAAGGCTCGTCGGTCGATCTTGGACTGACTGCCCTGATCGATGTCGGACCAATCCGGATATCGGTGGTTTCCCATTTCGCCTTCGCGGTCGATGGCGATCCCTTCTACATTTTTGATGAGCGTCCTGAAGACTACGATGTCATTCTCTTGCGTTCGAAAACCCACTTCCGCGATTTCTATGAACCGATCGCCGACCGCATCATTGTGGTCGATACCCCCGATCTCGGTCCGGCGGATGTGCGCCTGATCCCCTATCGACAGCTCGATACCTCGGATGTCTTTCCGTGGAACGAAGCTTCTTCCAACCATAAAAATAATCTCTCCAGAGGTGTAAAATGACTATTTATCACAAAGGCCTGCCCGCCATCGCCCTTCTGGTGGCAAGCATGTTCGGTACATCGGCATTTGCCGAAACCACATTGACTGCGGTCATGCAGGCGCCGCTGCGGACACTCGATCCGGCGATCAGCACGGCCCAGATCGTCCGGACACATGGGTTCATGGTCTTCGATACCTTGCTGGGGATGGATGCCAATTATCAGCCGCAGCCGCAGATGGCAGACTATACGGTCTCCGACGACAGGATGACCTACACGCTTACGCTGCGGGACGGCCTGAACTGGCATGACGGGTCGCCGGTCACCGCCGAGGATTGCGTGGCCTCGCTGAAACGCTGGGCCGAGAATGACGGGGCAGGCCGCACCTTGATGGCGCATGTCGCCTCCATCGATGCGGCTTCCGACAAGCAGATCGTCATCAAACTCGCCAAGCCATTCGGTCAGGTTCTGGAACTGCTCGCCAAGCCTTCGCCGATTCCGCCGTTCATGATGCCGAAGCGTCTGGCCGAGACCCCCAAGGGTCAGCAGATTTCCGAAATGGATGGATCGGGTCCCTTCAAGTTCGTCGCCAGTGAGTACCGACCGGGCGACCAGGCCGTTTATGTCAAAAACACCGACTATAAGCCTCGTTCCGAACCGATGAGCTGGACCGCGGGCGGCAAGATCGTCAATGTCGATCGGGTGGTCTGGAAAGCCATGCCCGACATGCAGACTTCGATCAATGCGTTGCAGTCCGGCGATGTCGATCTCATAGAGCAGGTGACGACCGATCTCGTGCCGCTTCTGGAAGCCAATACCGATGTGAAGGTCGGCGTCATCAATCCGCTCGGCAATCAGGTTACGGCGCGTCTCAATCATCTGTTGCCGCCCTTTGACAAGCCCGCCATCCGACAGGCGGCAATCTATGCTCTCGATCAGGAGCAGCTTATGCAGACGGCCATAGGTGATCCCAAATATTACAAGCTCTGTGCATCTGACTATGGATGCGATGTGCCGTTGGCATCAGATGCAGGTTCGGAATTCATTTCCGGTACGACTGAAGAGCGGATGGCCAAGGCAAAGGAGCTTCTCAAAAATTCCGGTTATGACGGCACGCCGGTACTGATGATGCAGCCTACGGATCTTACCGTGCTGAGCACCCAGCCCATTGTTGCTGCCGAGCGGCTGCGCGAGGCCGGTTTCAAGGTCGATATTGCATCGATGGATTGGGCAACGCTCCAGTCCCGCAAGAACAGCACGGCTGCGGTGAAAGATGGCGGCTGGAACATGTTCTTCACCTATTGGGGTGTGACTGGCATCTGGAATCCGCTTGTCAATGTTCTGCTGGATGGTACCGGCAAGGACGGAACGTCCTGGTCCGGTTGGCCGAAGAGCGATGAAATCGAAAAACTCCGTGCCGATTACCTTGTAGCTCCGACACTTGAAGAGCAGAAGGCAATTGCCAGCAAAATCCAACAGATCGCCTATGAAGATGCCTTCTACTACAACGCTGGCGAGTTTCAGTCGGTGGCAGCGTGGCGTGCTGAGCTGAAAGATCTGCAGTCGGGTCCGATCACGCTCTTTTGGGGCGTCACCAAGTAACCCAACCAGAAGGCCGGTACTGAACAGGCATAAGAGCCAACGATAGGGCGATCGGATGATTTATTATTTTGTGCGAAGAGTTTTGATGGCGATACCCGTCATGTTCTTCGTCGCGCTGTTTGTATTCCTGCTGCTGCGACTTACGCCGGGCGATCCGGCGCAGGCGATTGCGGGCGATCACGCGACGCTCGCCCAGATCGACGCGGTCCGCCAGACCCTTGGTCTGGATGCGCCGCTTGTCGAACAGTTTTTCACCTGGTCCGGCAATCTCATTCGCGGCGATTTCGGTGTATCGCTGATCTCGCAGCGACCGACGCTGGAAATGATCGGCCAGCGCATTGGTCCGACGCTCTCTCTGGCCGTTGTCGCCATGCTTCTGACCGTGGTGATATCTCTGCCGCTCGGTGTTTTGGCTGCCTGGCGCCATGGCGGCATTATAGACCGCGCGGTCATGTCGATTTCGGTTCTCGGTTTCTCGTTGCCGATCTTCGTGATCGGTTACATTCTGATCGCGATTTTCGCGGTGCACCTGAAATGGTTTCCGGTGCAGGGCTATAAGTCGATTTCCGATGGTTTCGGACCGTTTCTCTATCGCATCTTCCTGCCGGGCTTGGCGCTTTCGTCGATCTATATCGCCCTGGTTTCACGAATGACCCGAGCCTCGATGCTCGAGGTTTTGAAAGAGGACTATGTCCGGACAGCCCGCGCCAAGGGCTTGTCGGAAGTGGTGGTGCTTTTCCGACATGCACTGCGCAATGCGGCAATCCCTATTCTCACGGTCGTCGGTAGCGGTTTCGCGATGATGATATCCGGTGTGGTCGTAACGGAAACAGTGTTCAACATACCCGGCCTCGGACGACTGGTCGTGGATGCGGTGCTCTCGCGCGATTATCCGCTGATTCAGGCGATTATTCTGCTCACCGCAGGCACCTATGTTCTGATCAATCTGATCATCGACCTTTCCTATGCTGTGACCGATCCGAGAATCCGCTATCAATGAGTGACACCTTGACCTTAAGCTCCCTGACACCTCGTCGTCGATTGATCGAGAACGTCCCGCATTGGACCACGATAGCGGCGTTGATCGTACTCGTTGCAATCGTCGCCATGGCGATATTTGCGCCATTGCTGGCAAATTTCGAGCCCACAAAACTCAACCCCGCCATGCGGCTCAAACCCGCCTCTGCCGAATATTGGCTGGGTACCGATAGTTTCGGGCGCGACCTCTATTCCCGCGTTGTCTATGGTGCCCAGGTTTCCCTGCTGGTTGGCGCCGGTGTGGCAATCGGTTCGTTGGTGATCGGCCTTCCACTCGGCTTGATTGCGGGCTGGTTCAGAGGCGTCGATGCGGTTCTGATACGCATGATGGACGGTCTGATGGCCATACCCGGCATTCTTCTGGCAATCGCCATTGTTGCATTGACCCAGGCGGGGCTGGTGACGGTTATCATCGCCATCATGCTGCCCGAGATTCCACAGGTCGTGCGTCTCGTGCGCTCGCGTGTCATCGCCGCGCGAACCGAAACCTTCGTGCAAGCCGCGACCCTTCTTGGCACCCCGACGCCAAGGCTTATCCTGCGCCACCTGTTGCCGTCGACGATTGCTCCGCTTATCGTTCAGGGCACCTACATCTATGCTTCGGCAATCCTGACCGAGGCCGCACTTTCATTCCTCGGCGTGGGCATCGGTACGGAAATCCCGACCTGGGGTAATATCATGGCCGAAGGCCGCCTCTATTTCGCGCTCAATCCGTGGCTTGTGTTCTGGCCGGCAATCGTGCTGTCGCTTTGTATTCTGTCTATCAATCTGCTGGGCGATGCGCTGCGTGATCGTCTCGATCCTAAAATGAAGGGGAGGGCCGGTTGATGGCTGAAATAGCACATAAGGGCTCGCCCGTACTCGCGGTTCGCGGATTGAAGGTCGCGACCAAGGGCAAGCGCCCTTCTCCAATCCTGCTTGGTATCGATTTTGAAGTCTATCCCGGAGAGACCGTGTGCCTCGTCGGAGAATCCGGATCGGGCAAGTCGGTCACGTCCCTGGTGACGATGGACCTGTTGCCCAAGGAGGAGTTGCAGGTCGTCGCAGGCGAAGTTCTGCTGAACGGAGAGGACATTCTCAAAGCGAATGCCTCGCGGACGAAGGCCCTGCGTGGCGCAGAGATGGCCATGATCTTCCAGGAGCCGATGACCGCGCTCAATCCCGTTTTGACCATCGGTTTGCAGATGGATGAAGTCTATCGTGCGCATCGCAAGATGTCGCCGAAGGATCGTAAAAAGGCGGCTCTCGATGTTTTCGAGTCCGTGCATCTGCCCGACCCTGCCAGAATTTACGACAGCTATCCGCATCAGCTTTCGGGCGGCCAACGTCAGCGCGTCATGATCGCGATGGCGCTGGCGTTGAAACCCAAGCTTCTTATCGCGGATGAGCCGACCACCGCACTGGACGTTACCACCCAGAAACAAATCCTCTCGCTGATCCGGGAGCTGCAGGAGGAGCAGAATACGGCGGTTCTGTTCATTACGCATGATATGGGCGTGGTGGTTGATATTGCGGATCGCGTCTGTGTCATGTGTCGCGGCGAGATGGTTGAAACCGGGCCCGTTCATGACGTTCTCGCAAGCCCACAACAGACCTATACGCGTGAACTCCTGAGTGCCGTCCCATCTTTGACCCCGCGTCCGACGCGGGAAAAGCAGGATGCCGGTAATGTCGTGGATGTCAAAGGCCTGGAAAAAATCTACGAGACGGGCAGTTTTCTGGATCAGTTGCGCAGAAAGCCGCCGCTCCAGATCAAGGCCGTCGTGGATGTGAGCTTTTCCCTGTCGCCGGGGAGAACACTGGGCATTGTCGGTGAGAGCGGATCGGGTAAATCGACGGTTGCGCGTTGCCTTCTCCGCCTGGAGAACCCGACAGACGGTGCGGTCATTGTCAATGGAGAGGACATCGTTCCGCTGCGCGGCGATCGGGCGTTGTCCCGGTCGAGACGCGCTGTCCAGATGATTTTTCAGGACCCGAACCGTTCTCTCAATCCGCGGCTTCGTATTGGTGAAAGCCTGATAGAGGGGCCGCTGAATATGGGAGAGACAAGGCAGAGCGCAATGCAGCGTGCCACCGATCTGCTGCAGGTTGTCGGTCTTCCGAGTACCAGTCTGGAGCGCTTTCCACATCAGTTTTCCGGTGGACAAAGGCAGCGTATCGCAATTGCGCGCGCATTGATGATGGAGCCGGATGTTATTGTTGCCGACGAGGCGGTTTCGGCATTGGACGTTTCAGTACAGGCGCAGGTGCTCGACTTGCTGGCGGAAATACAGCAGCGCTGCAACCTAGCAATCCTGTTCATTACGCATGATCTGCGCGTGGCTGCCCAGATATGCGACGATGTCATGGTGATGCAACGTGGCAAAGTGGTCGAATATGGGGCCGCGAACGAAATCCTCGCCAATCCACGCGAAGACTATACGAGAGCGCTTATCGAGGCAGCTCCCGGCCGTGATTGGGACTTTGCCGCCGGGCGGCGTATTATGGAAGTTGCATGATGATATCAACCAGTCTTATTCAATTTGATGTGGTCCCGCTTGCCGCTGAACGGAACATCGAACGGATGTGCACGTTCATCGAGACCGAAGCCGCACATGGGGCCAAGCTGGTGGTTTTTCCGGAGCTTTCCAATACTGGCTATGTCGAGCCGTTGGTTCTCGGTGGGCCGATGGTGAGCGCCGTACCACATTACGGAAAGGCATTATACGACGCTTGCGCCGATCTCGACGGACCGCAGGTCCAAAAACTAAAAGATATGGCCGCGACTTATGATGTCATGCTGGTGGTCGGGCTTGGCATAAGGGACAGGCGTTTGGCCGGTGTCATGCACAATGCTTCACTTCTGATTACCCCGGCCGGTGTGGAAGGGGTCTATGTCAAGATCCACCAATGGCACAATGAGAAACTCTACTTCACCAGAGGTGATCGTATCTCGACCTATCCCGCGCTCGGCACGCGTCTGGGCATGCAGATCTGTTACGATATCCGGTTTCCGGAGATCACACGGATCATGGCCTGCGAGGGCGCGGGCATCATAACATCCATCTGGGCATCGTTCGGCGCTGCATCCGAGCCGGTTGCAGATGAGGGGCTGTACATTCACCGCGCCTATACGCGAGCGGTTGAGAACGGGGTTTATTTTCTGAGCTGTAACCGGGCCGGATTGCATGGGGACCAGCGTTTCATGGGGCGCTCTTGCGTCATAGCTCCGGACGGTCGCGTTGTGGGCAATCTCGCACATGATCGTGAGGATGTTCTAAGGGTTGAACTGGACCTTGACGACATTGCGCGCTATCGCGCCGCAACAGGCATCTGGACCGACCGAGCTCCGGAACTCTATGCGCAATACGCATCTTCATTTGACAAAACACGATAATAATGAGATCGCAATGACCGTTACACCATGCCCACCCATTAAGGATTCCGATTGGCCTGCAGCCATTGAAGATCTTCGGTCCGGCTTTGCCGGTGCTTTAAATGTCTATCGTACGATGGCATACCATCCGGAACTCGTGCGGGCCTGGGCGCCTTTGCGCCAGCATATCGTGAAGGACAGCGCACTGGGTCTGGAGCGTTCGGAACTGGTTATCCTGCGTTCGGCATACCGCATGGGTTCGGCTTACGAGTGGGCGCACCATGTGGGTCGCGCTCGTGCGCTTGGAATGTCCGATGAGCGCATAGCAACCATGCGTTCCACACCGAGAGGGGAAGATGGCCTGATTGCGGAAGCCGTCGATTGCCTTTTCGACAAAAAGCGGTTGCCACTCGCACTTGAAGAAAAGCTGGCCGCTAAAATTGGGCGAGCCGCCGTTTTCGATTTGATCGCTACGGTTGGCTTTTACTCAGTTCTTGGTTACATCCTCATGACATATGAGACTCCGATTGATGAAGCCGTCGCTAGGGAACTGGAGATTGCACCACTTTAGGTGGATCTGATGGGATGGACGCCTCCGGCTACGTCAAGGCAGGCATAGTTCGAAAATGAAAAGGCATAGCACCGCGCCCGGCGTCGAGTTACGGAAATATAAGACATGTTCCTGGTCAATCCACCGCGTTTCTAAGGTATCTAATATCTGTTTCCTCGGGTTTACCGTTCCAATCACGGCGCCGGTCCTGATTGATTTCAAGGGAGGGTTTTTTCCCCTGAAAAAGAGCGCCAAGTGCCGGTAAAAGCGCGTAAATGTTCTTGACTGGCAATCAAAGCCACTCATGACCGCTTTGCGCTTTATTCCGGTCATTGGAATTACTGTCGGGCCCACCCAAGAGCGGACATACTGCCTGCGTCTCAATAAATGCCTGTGAAGGGGTGGTTTCACCCGACGGCTCTTGGAATTGCGATAGATACGCTGTCTGTTGGTGACACAGTCGCGGATGTTTCCCAAACAAAAGCGGCGCCTACACCCATGGTACAGGCGCCAACTCAGCTTAAGCGGCGAGATGCTGATTGAAGAAGCTGGTCAGCTTGTCGAATGGGATCATGTCCACCTTGTCATAGAGATCAACGTGGTTGGCACCGGCGACAATTATCAGTTCCTTCGGTTCGGCGGCGTTTTCATAGGCGGTTTCGCTGAAGTAGCGCGAATGGGCCTTTTCACCGTGGATCAGCAGCAACGGCCGCGGGGAGATTTCTTTGATGTAGCTCAGAATCGGCATGTTCATGAAGGACATCGGCGTCGTGATCGTCCATGCGTTGCCGGAATTGACCGCGCGTTTGTGGTAGCCGCG